>CALVVN010000024.1 GCA_944363865.1 uncultured Bacilli bacterium | reverse complement strand
GGCATATTTTAGTATTACACTTTTTAGCATTTTTACCACTTCTACCCAGAAAATTGACATAGAAAAAGCAGATATAAAATCTACTATTTATTAGTCGTTTTGACATTTACAATATTAATAACATTCTTATCTTCATTATATTCAATTTTGTAAATTTCAGGATTTTTAGGTGTACCATTTAATATAACTTTATCATTGAATTTAATATCAAAATTTCTACCATCAAAATCAAAAGTACTACAAATACTTTTTAAAAACGAAAGTAAAATAATTCCATGTAATACCACAATAGTCTTCTTGTTATTCTTTGATAAAATAAAATTAATAAACGAATTAAATCTTTCATCTACCTCATTTAATGATTCTCCATTGTTTACTTTAAATGATTTGTCATCGAATGATAATTTTGTGAAATCATCTGGTAGATCTGATATTCTATTTACACCAAATTCTCTTTCATTAATTCTTGGATCTAATTTTATCTTAATATTATTCTTTTCGGCAATGTATTTAGCTGTTCCAATAGCTCTAAATGAATTACTTGCATATATTTCATCAACTCTTTGTAACTCTTCAACATCACTTAATTTTTTTGCATTTTCTTCTCCCACTCCAGATAAGATCATGTTTTTATTATACTCAGCCCAAGAAACATTCTTATAATCTTGGTAATTCTCAATTTCAACAAAAGGTGCTGAATGTCTAATCAGATAAATTGTAGCCATGTCATACCTCCATTTTTATATTTTGAATTCTTCTTTCATCATTTCAAATATTTTCATTCTTTCTTCATGAGTAAAAATATCTTTTTGACTTTTAAATCTATTTGTTGCCCATTTCCAAAAGTTATATCCAAAATGTCTATCTTTATATTCTTTATTAAATAATTTTATTGGTTCTTTATATCTTGGAACAAACCAAAAATGAACATGAGGTTTTTCATTATCTCTGTATGCATTATTCATAAGACAAGCAAAATTAAACATTGTTGCTTTAAATATTTTTTTGCAAACTCTTTCTAATTCTTTTTCTAAAACACCAAGTTCTTGCCATTCCTCTGGAGTCATATCACTTAATTGTTCTTTATGACCAGATATAATACAAGCACCAGGGAACTCTTGGCACCAATCTTCAAATACTACTTCAAAGTATTTACCTTTATATAATTCCATAGTAATTCCTCACTTAATCATTAACTTCTTTAAACTCTTTATCGTTTCTTTCTAATTTTATTCCAACCGGTTTCATTAGATAGGGGATTATATCCTGATCATAATTGCATATTGTGTTTAATTCGTATATTTCAAAATTGTCAGGATTGTCTGTATATTTTTCATCTTCATCTCCAGCAAAGAATCTCCATCCTGTATCAAATTCGCTAGTAGGATTTTCTCTGTACATATACCCTATCTTTTTCCCATCAACAGTTATTCTATCAGACGCAATACAACTAAATCCAAGTTTTATTAGTTGTTTTATATCTTCTTTTTTTAATAAAAATTGTTTATCCATACTTTCTCCTTTTACATAGACATTCCCATGTCATGTTCTTCTTCCTCTTCAACAACAACACCAGCTACTGCTTGTTGATTAGCTATCATTTGTTGATTGGCCATCGTTTGTTGAACCATTTCTTTTTGTGCTAGTAATTGTTTCTTTTTGGTGTCTAATTCAAATGATTTGATTTTCCCTTGTAACATATACATAGTTTCTTTTTTAATATGAGGCCTTCTTAATTGTGACTTTGATTGTATTGGTTCCATAACTTCTGATTTAGAACCTGTATCTCTAGCTATAACAGTAGACACAGTTTCAGGATTAATATAAGGTCTATTCATACTTTCTCCTCTCATCAATGTATTTATTTCTCTTTCTAACATTTCCTGTTGATTTGCCAAATTATTTCCTAGTGCTTTAAAATCAACATTCTTTAAATCACAGTTATATGTTCCTGATTCTGTATATAATCGTAGTACTCCATCGACTATTTGATATGATATAAGCATTCCCTGTTTATCATATTTAAAAGTAGTATTGAGTCTTTTTAAATATAAGTTACCATCTTCATCAAATAAATAACTATCTCCATTTATAATTAGAGGTATACAATTCATGCCATTCATTACTCTTCGCTCATTTTTAACTCTAATTAACTGCATTATCTTTGATTTTGCATCAGGGTTTGTAATTTGATGTTCTGACAAATATAAGTCTACAATACCATCCTGCAGTTTTTCAAATCCATCAAGATTTGAATACACTCGTGATGATGAATAAATTTTAACCATATCATCAGATAATTCTTCAACACTTTCATAATCTTTATATAACAAATGAGTTGTTGCACTAAATATCAAATCGTCTAATTCTGATTCTTCCATGTCACGAGAAACTCTAGAAAACCTATGCTTATCCATAATATTCTGTGCATCTTCAAAAACAAAACTCACAGCCTCATACTTAGGATCAAGTTGTCTTTGAATAAATAAATCATAATTATCGACTCCAACAAGTAAGTTTACATACTCAATGAGTTCACGATAACTTTTATATGAGTCTGGCTGTATACCCAGCACATCACAAGCTAACATTTCTGTTAGAGGTTCATAAGTAGCCGGAGTCATCGTTTGTTCAACCGAGCCTAATTTTTCTTTTCCACACATTGTTAGAAAATGCATAAATTCATGACACAACACTCTATCAATACTTGTAGATGACAATACTGATTCTCTTATTTCAATGGTCTTCATGTTATCTTTGTAAATTCCATTATACATTGCATCGTTTTCTTTACTATCTACTTTAAAGCATAATCCAACATCATAATTTTTGTTGATGTATTCATCCAAAAATATTTCTTCTTCAATTGGCTCTAATGTTATTGATACAATTGCTTCTAATTGTTTTTGACTTTCTCTAGCATCATTTAACTCTTTTATAAACTCAGCACTATGTCGAATAGCATCTCTATCAATAGTTTCTTTTGGTAATAAATAATCATTCACAATGGTTTCAAAATCTATTTTATCTGAATACCCATGGCTATCAAAATATACCTGAATTTTAGACATTACTCTTTTAAACGAATCAACTAATCTAGGATCTATATTTAGTTTTTTTAAATTTTCTTCTGTAGTTAATTCTAAAAACACTTGTTTTCCCATTAAATCACTCTACCTTTATAATTTTACAAGTAATTACAATACATTTATATTATACCATATTAATTAGTTATTTTTATTTTTATCTTATTTTAACTATAATTAAAGTGTAAAGCATTAAATCTTCCCTTATTTTACCTTTTAAAAATATGATGATCTAAAACTGATCTAAAGCATTTTTTTGAGTAATTTTTATAAAAAGAAAGACTCGTAGTTTCCCTTTATTTATGGGGCTTTACGAGTTATTTACCGCAACATTGTTTGTACTTTTTCCCACTTCCACATGGACAAGGATCGTTTCTTCCAATTTTTTTACTAACTCTTTTTGGAGTTTTTTTAGTTTCTTCTTTTGTATCATTAGTTTTTATATTTTTATTTTCATGGCGTTCTAGGTTTTGTCTAACTTCTGCTTTTAATAAAAACGTCGTTATTTCTCTGTTTACTTGCGCTAACATGTTATCAAATAATTCAAATCCCTCTAAAGCATATGCTTGTAATGGATTAGTTTGAGCATAACCTCTTAATCCAATTCCTTCTTTTAAATGTTCCATTGCGTCTAATTGATCCATCCAATTTTTGTCTACTATTCTCAAAGTAATTGCTTTTTCAAAATCGCTTTGTATTTCGCTAGGTATATCTTTTAATTTATCTTCATAGTCTTTTACCACTATTTTGTATATATAATCTATTATTTCATCGACTGTCTTATTTTCTAATTCTTTTTTACTTAGTTTTTTACTTTTTAATAAATTAGCATTAAATCGTTCAATTATATTATCAATGTCATTTATTGTTAGTTTGTCTTCTGGTGGTATGTGGCTTTTTACTTCTTGAGAAACGTATTCTTTAAATGTTTCTAATATTCTATCTCGTATGCTCTCTTGATCTAAAATTTCATTTCTTCTTTCATAAATTATTTCTCTTTGCCTACTTATAACATTATCATAATCCAGCAAAGCTTTTCTTCTATCATAATTGAATCCTTCAACTCTTTTCTGCGCATTTTCTATATTTTTGGATAGCATTTTATGAGTAATCGGTTGGTCTTCTTTTATTCCAAATGTTGTCATTATTGCTTTCATTCTATCCGAGCCAAACCTAGCCATTAGGTCATCTTCCATTGATATATAAAATCTTGTTATACCAGGATCTCCTTGTCTTCCACTTCTTCCTCTCAATTGGTTATCAATTCTTCTTGAATCATGCCTTTCAGAGCCAAGTACCATTAAACCGCCTAGTTCTTTTACACCTTCGCCAAGTTTAATGTCTGTCCCACGTCCAGCCATGTTTGTAGCAATTGTAACGGATCCTTTTTGGCCAGCATTTTTAATGATTTCCGCTTCTCTTTCATGATTTTTAGCATTTAATAATTCGTGTTTTATTCCTCTCTTTTTTAGTAATGAACTTAATAATTCTGAGCTTTCAATTGAAGCAGTACCTACTAAAATTGGTTGGCCAGTTTTATGCACGGCTTCAATTGTATTTGCTAATGCGTTGTATTTACCTTTTATATTTATGTATACTAAGTCATTCATGTCTTCTCTAATAACAGGTTTGTTTGTAGGAATTTCAATTACATACATATTATATATATTTCTAAATTCTTCTTCTTCTGTCTTAGCTGTACCTGTCATACCTGATAATTTGTTATACATTCTAAATAAATTTTGGAAAGTTATTGTTGCAAGTGTTTTGGTTTCGCTATTTATTGTTACTCCCTCTTTCGCTTCTAACGCTTGGTGCAATCCATCTGAATATTGTCTTCCATGCATTAATCTCCCTGTAAATGCATCAACAATTATTATTTTGTCATTATCCACGACATAGTCAACATCTTTTTTAAAGGAATAGTTTGCAGATAAAGCTTTGTCAAGATTGTGAACTAACATTGCATTATTGATATCATATAAATTATCTACTTTTAATAGTTTCTCTGCTTTTTTTACTCCTTCTTCTGTTAAAGTTACTTTTTTTGTCTTTTCATCAATTACATAATCTTCTACAGTTAGACTTTTAGCAGCTTTATCTGCAAGTATGTATAAATCGGCGCTTTTACTTACTCCACCGGATATTATCAATGGTGTTCTTGCTTCATCTATTAAAATTGAATCTACTTCATCTATTATTGCAAAGTTAAGTCCTCTTTGAACTCTATTTTCACTTCTAACCACCATGTTATCCCTTAAGTAATCAAATCCTAATTCGTTGTTAGTTGTATATGTTATATCTTTACTATAAGCTTCTTTTTTTTCTTGAGGAGTTAAGTCTTTTTTGTTAATCCCCACTGTTATTCCAAGTAAATCATAAACTTTTCCCATCCATTCTGCATCACGGGTTGATAAGTATTCGTTTACGGTTACTATATGTACGCCTTTTCCTTCTAACGCGTTTAGATATGCTGGCATTGTAGAAGTTAACGTTTTTCCTTCACCAGTTTTCATTTCTGCAATATTGCCATAATGTATTGCTAACCCACCTATAATTTGTACCCTATAGGGCTTTTCTTTTAATACTCTCCACGCAGCTTCCCTTACAAGAGCAAAAGCTTCTACAATTATATCTTCTAAACTTTCTCCATTTGATAATCTATTTTTAAATTCTTCTGTTTTTTTTGCAAAATCTTCTGTTTTTAATTTTGATATTTCTTCTTCCTTTTCTATTATTTCATCTGCCAATTTATTAAATCTTTTTAATTCTCTTGCTTCATGATTAAATATATTACTAAATATTCCCATGTTATCACATCCTTAATGTTTATTGTAACATATTTAAGGCTTTAAAAAAAGCACTTTTCAGTGCTAGTTTGTTTCTATTAGTCCGTAATTACCATCGTGTCTTTTATATATTACACAAATTAAACCACTTTCTATGTTTTTAAATACAAAGAATGTGTGACCTAACAATTCCATTTGTGTTATTGCTTCTTCTTCATCCATTGGTTTTAGGTATATTTTTTTTCTTTTAACAATTTCTTCATCAATGTTCTCATCTATTTCATAATAGTCCGGAATATTTTCTTGTCTTGATTTATCTAATAACTTTGTTTTATATTTTCTAAATTGTCTTTCTAATTTATCTATTATTAAATCAATAGCCGCGTATAAATCACTATGCGCTTCTTCAGCTCTTAAAAAATACCCTTTTGTTTGGATTGTAACTTCTACTCTTTGTTCAACGCCTTTTACCTTTATTAAAATTTTTGCCTCAACATTTTCTGGATTTTCTAAGTACTTATCCATTTTTGATAATTTTTCCTCTATGTAGTCTTTTATTGAGTTTGTAACCACGATCTTTTCTCCACGAATTAAATATTTCATAACATTACCTCCTAATATAATATTATCATATCAAGAGTAAAAAAACTACTATACAGTAGTTAGTTTAACTTCTTTTACATTAATTGCTTGACTACCTTTAGCAGTTTTTATTAATGTAAATTCAACTATATCGCCTTCTTTTAATGACTTATAGCCTTCACATTCAATTGCAGAATAATGCACGAATACATCTTCATTTAATGCTTCACCAGTTTCAATAAATCCATAACCTTTTTCATTATTGAACCATTTAACTCTGCCTTTGTTCACACTTTCCACCTCTTTCCACATAAGCCCATCAAATTTTTACCTCTTACTACAATATCAAGATTTTCCGATCGCTAAAATCCGACATCTATACCACATCTCGATTATATTATATTTAGATACTTTATAAAATTTAATTGTTTATATACTTTCTTTTTTTGTCTCATTTTACTTTTAAAATTATGTTTTCTTTTTTGCGTGCAATTTTATACTATTTTTTATAGGTATGAAGCTATTTTAAATATTTTTTACAAATATTTTGTTATATTTTTATCGTAAGGAGGATTTGTGAAGGATGTCGTTGTTAGTAATTTAATAAGTCTAATAATTAAGTATAAAAATTATGATGAAATTAAATTAGCTGAAATAAAATATGGAATCGAATCATTTTATTTAACAATAACCAAAACAATTGTAATATTCGGTTTATCATATTTTTTAGGAACAATTAAAACTTTGTTATTACTAATGTTATTTTACACTTTTCTTAGACTTAATGGTTACGGATTACATGCAAAAAAGAGTTGGCAATGTTGGTTAGGTTCAATTTTAGTTTTTATATTACTACCATATTTATGCTTAATAGTACGTATTGATAAGATATATTTAATACTTGCATCAATCATCTGTTTATTCTTTATATTTAAATATGCTCCAGCAGATACTGAAAAAAGACCTATAATAAGTAAGAGGAAAAGACATATACATAAATACTTATGCTCAATCACGACAATTATTTATATCTGTTTAATATATTTCCTTCACAGTACTTATTTACAAAATATTTTATTTTTCTCAATTATTTTGGAAACAATTATGATATTACCGGTCAGTTATAAAATATTTAAACTGAAGTACAATAATTATAAAGATTATTTAAATAAAAACTGTGCAGTTTAAGTATTTTTATAGAAAGAAAGGAGGTTAGTATTAGTATGAAATTATTTGCTACAGTTGTTTCTGCTTTAGGTGCATTCTTTGCATTAACTACAAGCGGAGCTTCTTGGATGCTTTGGTTTGATGAACCAACAATGCCTAAATCATTAATAAAATAAATTATTAATTAGAGATATCTCTTTTATCAAATTATATAAGTAATCACATCAAAAGGGTGTGATTATTTATTTCTTAAATTAAAATTATACTTAAACAGTTTTAAACCATTATTTATTTTAATCTTATTAAGATATATATAATTAACATAATTATTTTAAAAAACATTAGCAAAAATTTTTATATATTTTTATTCAATGTTTATTTTTAATTCGGTTATAAATTTGCTATTTTTTATATATTGCCGCACTTTAATATTAGTATTGTTTTTTTGTAACTTATTAGCTATATAAAGACCTAATCCTCGATTTGCACCTTTAGTACTTATATTTTTTTTCTTAATCTCGTTTATTTTTATTTTGTCATTAAAACTATTTTCTATATGTATATTAATTTTTTTATTTTTTTTATAAATATCAACTATAATACATTTGTCTTTGCTTGTTTTGGCGGCTTCTAATGCATTATCAATAAAAATTCCAAACAATTTACATAGAATGGTATAATTTTTATATCCTATAGTTTTCCATTTTTCATCCACTTCCTTAGAATAATAAAGATTTAACTTTATATTGTAATTTTTTGTTTTTTGTATTTTATAATATAAAACACCTTTGATTCCTACTGGCAAATTATTTATATTACTTAAATAGTTATCATCGCTGTTATCATATTGATTTATTAAATCATTAAGAACTTCTGAAAATTCTTCACTATTCTTATTTTCAAAGCTGTTCAAGACCAATAAATTATTTAAAATTTCATGCTGGTTAATTCTATTTTTATCAATTATTTTTTCATATGTGTTTAAATGTTCTAATAATATCTTTTGCTTTTCTCTACCATTAAATTCTTCTATCTTACTGTTAATTATTATATATAAAAACATAAATATTATAATTGAAAATAAAAGGTTTGTTAGATAAGTGTAGTTATTTGTATTTTTTATAAAAGTTATTAATAAAGATAGTGTATATATATTCATAATTATTACAAATAAATTTATAATAAATACTTTTTTTATGTTTAAAATTTGTATAATTTTTTTTAGTTTAATTGAAACTTTTGGTGCCGAAAAAAACAAAACCATAAAAAGCATTACTAAAATAGAAAATAAGTTTTTTATTGTTAATACTTCATAATTTAGTTTGCTTTGATTTAAAAAATTTATACCTAACATAAGTCCAGATAATATTAATTCAAAAATTACCATAACCAAAAAAATAATTGATGTTTTTATTAAGGTAACTTTTATACCCTCGTTAAATACTATTTTGTATAAAGAAAATAATATTATAAAATTTAATAATAGTCTGTTAGGACTATCTAATAACAAAAACACCAAAAATTCAAATATTGGCTTTATAAATACTATTATTTTTTTATTAATTACTATTTTACTATCTGATATTTTTTTGTATATATATATTTCTAAATATGTACATAAAAATATTACTATGAATGAAAATAAAACTTCAATTATCACTTTCATTCGTTAATAAGTTCCTTCTTATGTGTCTTAGATAAAAAGAATATTTCTTCACCTGTTTCAAATATTATTTTGTTTTCTTTCCAAACGTACGCCTCAACTTTATCAATGTTTACTAGGCAAGCTTTATGTGTAAACTTAAACCTGTTATCAAGTTTTTTTGATAAATCAGATATATTCATAATTACTTTATACTTTTTATTATTTGTTGTATTTATTATGCATTTTCTTTCAACAGTATCTCTATAAATATATAATATTTTGTTCATATCCAAGTTATAATCTATACCTTTGTATCTAAAATCTAATGTCTTTTTGCTACTAAATTGTTTAAAACATATATCAAATAATTCATGGAGATTCTTTTCTGCTTCAAATTGTTTATTTACAAAATCTAGAATTTGTAAGCGTTGCTTAAATGTATCATAAGCCATTCCACCATTTACGGTAAATACTATAATAGGGCTCACCCAGTCAGTCTCTCTTAATTTTCTAGATAAATCTATCGCTGTTGTGCTTGGCAATTCAAAATCAAATATGTATATATTATTATCATCTGATAATCTCATAAGATTTTCTAAATCTTTGTTATAATCTTCAAACTCAATTATGTCAAATTCTATTTTGTTTTTCATCATATAATTTAAAATTATATTTTTTATTCTTTTTCTATGCATTTTATTATCTTCAACTACAACAAAGTTTACCATATTAATTCCCTCTTTTTTTACCCCTATGCTAATAAATATATCACAATTTTTGTCAAAAATAAAGGAATTAGCCTGCCAAAATAGGTTAATCAAGTAAGTGACTTTTTAACTTTTAAATATTTTTTTCGCGTTGCTTCTCCTCCATTTATATGTCTCATTTCTATATGTTTTTTTAGTATGTTTTCAACCTTTAAAAATAAATCTAAATTAATTGATTTTAGTCTATATTTTAAATCTTTGTGAACTGTACTCTTGCTGACATTAAATTGTTTTGCAATTTCTCTAATTGTTTTACTTGTTTCTATCATATATTTAGCTTCATTTTTTATTCTTTCTGTCATTTGTAATTTTATTTTAATCCCCCTTATTAATTATATTTAATCAACATAAAAAAAGACCTATAGGTCTTCAATGTTTAATGTGTAAAAACTTTCTGGATCAATTAGTTCCCCATTATAATAAACTTCAAAATGTAATGATGTAGTGTAGTTTGTGTTTATTTTTGATGTTCCGCTGGTCCCTATAATTGTTCCTTGATTAATTTTTGTACCTTCTTCAATTTCTATATTGTCTATTCCTTGATATACAGTTATTATATTTTTGTCATGTTTTATTTTAACTATATTTCCTAATGTTGCATCTGTTTCTATTGACATAACTTCTCCATCTAAAACCGAAACTATATCAAACGTTTCATCACTTATATAATCCACACCTGAATTCTGCATATATGTATTTTCATAAAAAATTATACTATTTTGTTGTCTTTCTTCATCAGCTTCAAAATCATAAAAATATTTTCCAACTGTAACGTTTTCTGATAAATATGGTTTAATTATTGTATTTTCTACATCTACTACAGGCAATGTATTTTCAAATTCTGTTTGTATAGAATAATTATAATCTCTTGGTATTGTTAAATACTTATTTATACTTGTAGTAACTAGTACAATGCTAGCTATTATTATTGTTACAGCTGTAACATATATTGATGGCACAATTAATTTTTTTACTTTAATCATTTGTTCACTCTCCTACTTATAATTGTGAACAAATTTATTTTATTTATACATTTATTTGACTATTTTTATACCACTATAGTAATGTTTTAATATTTCATCATAGGCATAGCCTATTTTTGCAAGTTCATTTGCGCCGTATTGACTCATTCCTACTCCATGTCCATAACCTTTTGTTGCTATTTCTATTTCATTTCCTGCTATAGAAATATCAAAGTCAGTAGATCTTAGATTTAAAAGTTTTCTAATTTCAATACCTGTGTATATTTTATCATTTATTGTTATTGTTTCTACTCGGTTTGATTCTGTTCTTGTTATATTTCCAATTTTTATATTTGTTTCTTTTAAGTTTAACTTATTTAAAAACTCTTCTTTATTTATTATAACTTTACTATAAAACTGCTTAGTATTTTCATCATATGGGGATTCTACACTTACTAAGTAATCTAAAGTTTCTCCAAATACATTTGCTACATTTTCTGTGTATCCATTTGATGTAGAAAAGTAATAAGCTTTGATTATATTATCTTCGTATGTCATATATTCTCCAGATGTATTTTCTACTGCTTTTTCTATCTTTTGAAAATATTGTTGATAATTTTCTTGCCATTTGTTCGCTAGTTCCTCATTGGTACTATAACATTGATCGTTTGTTGTTGAGGATATTGTTTTATTTTCATTTGCTTGGATTTTATTTAAAACATACGTTCTAGCTGCTACTGCACCGGCTTTTAGTGCTTCTTCTTCAAATAACGCTGGCATTTCACAGCCTAAAACTCCTACTACATATTCTTCTAAATCTAACTCAATAGTACTATTTTCTTTTTCAACTTTGACTTTTACACCCGTTGTTTCTAATAGTTTATTGTTGTTGCTAATAGATTCTTGGTTTTTTAACTTTGGAGTAATAGCTAAAAGTAAAATTATTATCGTTAAAAAAAATATATAAATGTATTTTGATTTCATATATTTATATATTCCTATTTTTTATTTTTAGAACGGTTTTTTTCTAAATCTTTTATTTTTTTTATCCTTTTTTTATATCTTTCGCTATCAATGAATTCTGCTTTCATATATTTATCTATCATGTCTTTTACGACAAGTATATTCTTTTTAGAACTAATACTTATAACATTTGCATTGTTGTGAGCTTTAGCATAATACGCCTCTTCTTCATTGTCAATTTTCGCGCACATAATACCTTTCATTTTGTTTGCAGCAATAGTCATTCCAATTCCTGTGCCACATATAAGTATTCCAAAATCCAACTTATCTTTTTTTACGTTTTCACATAATTTTTTTGCATAATCTACATAGTCAACAATTACACCAGAATCTGTTCCATAATCTATAACTTCGTTTCTTTTACCTAAGTATTTGATAATTTTATTTTTAAGTTCATACCCTCTATGGTCGCAAGCTATACCTATTTTCATACTATCACCTATTTAATTATAGCATTGGATTATATTTTTTCAAATAAAAAAAGACTATTGTCTTTATTTTATTCCATATTTATCTTTGAACTTTTGTACATTACCTGTCTTAGCTGTCATATGTTTTCCAGTGTAAAATGAATGACATTTTGGACATGTTTCTAGTTGAATCTCTTCTAAAGTTGATTTTGTAGTAAACTCATATCCACATGCGCATTTTACTTTACATTCTTTTAGTTCTGGATGAATTCCTTTTTTCATTTTCATTCTCCTTTCGCCATAGTTACATATAACTATAGAAACTCTTAATGTATTATATCATTTATTTTTGTTTCGTCAATGGTTTTTATATGAGTTTTTCTTCTTCTATCAGTTCAATAAGTTTATTTGATATTAAATTATAACCTTCTAAAGATGGAAAAACATTGTTTTTATTTGGCAAATATGTTTCTTTTTCTTTGAATATTTCGTATATATCTAAATAGAAAGTTTTTTCGTTTATTACTTCGTTAAATTTTAAGTCAATATAATTAAATATACTATCCATCGTTGTTTCATTTGTTTGTGAAAATGGTATTGGATTATAATATCCTATGAATATGATAGGTCTATTACTTAACTTTCTTATTTTTTCTACTAATATATTTATATCTTCAAACATTTCATCTATGTATTTTATTATTTTTTGTTTATTACCTATCTTAATATTATCATTATATTGTTTTAATTTGTAGAATAGTTCATCGCTTCCAACTGATATTGTTATTATATCCGCTTTTTTAATTAGGCTTGTTATCGTTAAGTTTTTTTCTTTTTTTATTGTATATACATTATCTATGTCATTTATTAAATCTGTTATTCTATAATCTGATTGTGTAAAAGTTTTATAATTGCCGTTTACTTTATATTTATTTTTTAAATAACTATAAAAATAATCTGTATAACTTTTTCCAAATGTATCAAATGGGGTTTGTCCTTTTGCTAAACCATCGCCTAGTGCTAAATATGTTATTTTTTTATCATCTGTTATATTGTATATAAAAAATATGATTATGGCACTAATAAAAAATATTACAAATTTAATGTGTTTCATAATTACCATTTCCTTTGTAATAATTTTATTTATATTTCTTCTATTTTAGCACCAACTTTTTGCAACTTTATTACTATGTCTTCGTATCCTCTCAATATATGTTCAGTATTATCTATCGTTGTAGTTCCTTCTGCTATTAAAGCTGCTATTACAAGTGATGCGCCACCTCGTAAGTCAGTTGCATAAACGTTTTCCCCTTTTAATTTTGTAGGCCCTTTAATATATAATACATTCCCTTCAGCAGTTGTGTCTGCTCCCATAAGATTTAGGTATTCTGTATGTTTAAATCTTGATTCGTATATTGTTTCAATTATTTTAGAATTACCTTCTGCTTGCGTTAAAAGTGTTGTAAATGGTTGTTGTACATCTGTTGGGAAACCTGGATATACTTGTGTCTTTATACTTACTGGTTTTATTTTGTTAATTTTAGATATCGTTATTCTATTATTTGTTATATTATAGTTCGCTCCTGCTTCAACTAATTTATCTAATACAGGATTTATGTGTTCTTTTATTGCTCCTTCTATAGTTAAGTCTTTCCCTATTAGTGCGCCTAATATTAGGTATGTAGAGGCTTCTATTCTATCAGGAAATACTTCTACTATTCCGTTGTCTAAGTCATTAGTCCCTTCAATTATTATTGTACTTGTTCCAGCACCTTTTATTTGGGCTCCCATATTAATTAAAAAGGATGCAATGTTAACGATTTCAGGCTCTTTCGCTGCATTTTCTATTATCGTTTTTCCTTTTGCACCAACGGCTGCTAACATTAAATTGATTGTTGCACCCACACTGGCAAAATCTAAATATATTTTTGTTCCTATTAATTCTTTTGCTTCTAGAATGTATTTGTTTTTTATTTGTGTTATTTTGGCTCCAAGCTTTTCAAATCCCTTTAAATGTAAATCAATGGGGCGATTTCCAATTTTACATCCTCCCGGGAATGATATTTCTGCTTTTTTAAATCTTGCTAACATTGCTCCCATATAGTAGTAAGATGCTCTCATCATTTCGCTAAGTTCTTCTGGAATAGCATTGTACCTAATGTTAGTAGTATCTATACTCATAATGTCTTCTTTTATTGATACTTGGCAATTAAGTAGTTCAGTTATTTTAATTAAATACTCTATGTCGCTTATTTTTGGTACATTAAATATAGTACTTCTTGTTTTAGATAATATTGCAGCGGGTATTAAAGCAACGGCACTATTTTTTGCTCCGCTTATTTTTATACTGCCAGTTAATTCATTGCCTCCTTCAATCTTTAATTTAGACATTTTAAAACCTCCCTACGCTTTATTTCTACTTCCAAATATGTTTATTAGTTCTGATACTACCTTTTTTATTTCTTGACTAGTAGATTCAATAATGAATACTGGATCTGTTTCATTTTGGTTTTGCTCTAAATATTTTCTCAAAGATTTGGTCCAAGCATGTTTTAACTCTGTATTAATGTTTATTTTTGCAATTCCATTTCTTATACTTTCTTTAAAGTTTTCTTCATTTAGTCCAGAACCGCCATGCATTACTAGTGGTGTATCTATATTTTTCTTTATTTGTTTCAATAATTCATAATTTAAAACTGGCGTTCCTTTATAAACACCATGCACAGTTCCAAATGCCGGTGCTATAAGTTGCGCATTTGTCTCTTTTTTTATTCTAATTATGTCTTCTAGGTTTGAATATATTATTCCCTCGTTACCATTTTTTCCAATGCTTCCAACTTCGCATTCTATAATTATATTCGGATTTTCTTGTACTAATGATTTAGTTACACTGATATTTTCTTCTAATGTATGCGAAGAATAGTCTATCATCACTGAATCAAATCCTGCATTTATGGCCTGTTCACACAATTCCTTTGTTTTAGCGTGATCTAAATGTAAGATTACTGGAACCATTACATTTAAATCTATAATTAAGCCTTCTATCATTTTTTTGACAACGTTAAAACCACCTAAATGTTTTGCTACTTTTTCACTTACACCAAGTATTACTGGTGACTTTTGATTTTCGCATTCTTCTAATATGTATCTTGCGTACTCTACATTTACAATGTTAAACTGTGGTATAGCATATCCCTCTTTGTATGCTTTATGTATTATATCATATTTATTCATAATCTCTCCCATTTTAAATATATTATCTTTAATGGCTTAAGTCAATCTGCTTTTTTTCTTATTTACATAAAAAATATATAATTAATGTAAATAAAATTATTATTGAAATTATTTTAGCGGTTTTTTTTAATTTATTTGTTATAAACTTTCCTAAAAAGAATCCTATCATGGTAAAAATAAAACTGCTTATTGAAAAATATATGCTTGAAATTATTACTTTTGATGTAAAATAATTTAAACCTGTCCCAATTAAAAAACTATCAATAGATACTAGAAAAGCAAATGTAAGTGATTCAAGAAAATTCATATTTTTTTCTTTAAATTCTTTATTATTTGATTTTATCATTTCTACTAGTATAATTGATAGAGTTATAATTAGCACTCCTTTTGAATTTAGTGAGAATGTATTTATTAATAATTTACCAAACATTATGCCAATTAAAGGCATAAAAAAGTGAAATAGACTTACTAATAATGAAGTTAAAATAATTTTTTCTTTTTTTATATTTAATAGTCCATATGCTACAGATAAAGTGAACGCGTCTATACTTAAACTTATTGCAATTAATATTATAGTTATGTGTTCCAATCTTGATCACCTATTTAAGTATAGTTTTTATTCTTATATTTATACTTATTTAATCAATTTGTTTATTATATCAGTTAGGAAAAATGTATATTCTACATCTTCAGTATTTTCTGTTTCCATCATACACAATGGAGGAAATAAAACACACCAGAAATTGTTCCCTTCTGCTTTTCCTATTTCTACTACTAACGATTCATAGTATCCTTCACTATATGTTATTCCTTCATATTGTTTTTCTGGAAAATAATTTAAACCATACTTTATGTTTATATTTTTGTCATAATTTATTTCATTCTTTGTATTTTCTATGTTTTTTCTTATTTTGTCTAAGTTTGTTATTATTTTGTTCCTAGTTTCTTCTATAGATGAAGTATTCATTATCTCTTTTAAATCTTTTTCTAAGGCTTTTTGTATTGATTCTTTAGCAGTAATATCTTCAACACTGTTACTGTTTGGAATAATTCTATATCTTATTGCTTCATCTGGTATAGTAAGATATTTTTTTTCTTCATTGTTATATATTACTATTAATATTATTATCCCTATAATTATTAATATTTTTTTCATTAAAAAACCCAACCTTTCTAAATTAATATTGATTGAGTTTTTCTTTTTTTATTCATTAAATATAAATAAATATCTATTTTTTCCTGCTAAATCTTTTTCAAAAGTATAGTTTAACTTGTTTTCTTCTAATACTTGTTTTAATATTTTTTTGTGAGTTTCATGTATTTCAATAGCTAATATTCCTTTAGGTTTTAAATATTGCTTATAATCTTTTAGGATTTGTAATAAGAGTTTTGTTCCATCTTTACCACTATATAACGCTTTTCTTGGTTCATATTTCACTATTTTCAGTAATTTTTCTCTAGTTGGTATATATGGCGGATTGGTTATTATTACATCATATTTTTCTTTTTTAATTTTTTTAAATAAATTACTTTTAATATATTTTATTTCTATATTATTTATTTTTGCATTTTTTTTGGCTAAACTTATTGCTTTCGATGATATATCTGTTGCAGTCACGTCTGCGTTTATTACCTCTTTTTTTAAAGTAATTGCGATACAACCACTACCGGTACATAAATCTAGTATTTTAGGATTTCTTATTTTTTTCTCTTTCATATATTTTAATGTTTTGTACACTAGTGTTTCTGTTTCATATCTAGGAATTAATACGTTTTTGTTTACAAGTATTTTATAACCATAAAAGTTTACATAGCCTATTATATATTGTGATGGATAATTATTTATGATTTTTTTTATATTTTTTTTCGTGTATTTCCCTGTCTTTTTTAATTCCTCAATCTCTACTTCAGATATGTAATAATTTAATTTATTCATTCGTTGTTTCCATTTTTCTTTTTGTGTCTTCTGTTATTAAGGCCTCTATAATTTCATCTAAATTGCCTTCCATCACTTTATCTAAATTCATTACAGAAAAATTGATTCTGTGATCTGTTACTCTATTTTGTGGGTAATTGTACGTTCTTATCTTTTCTGACCTATCACCTGTACCAATTTTTATTTTTCTGTTGTTTTCTTCTTGCTCTTCTTGTTCTCTAAGTTTTTGTTCATATAGCCTTGTTTTTAATATTTGTAATGCTTTTTCTCTGTTTTTTATTTGACTTCTTTCGTTTTGACAAGTTACAACTGTGTTTGTCGGTATATGTGTTATTCTAACAGCTGAATCTGTGGTATTTACGCTTTGTCCACCTGCGCCGCTACTTCTAAATACATCTATTTTTATGTCACTTTCTTTTATTTCTACATCTACTTCTTCTGCTTCTGGCATTACTAGTACTGTTGCTGTTGATGTATGTATTCTACCTTGACTTTCTGTTACTGGCACTCTTTGTACTCGGTGTGACCCACTTTCATATTTTAATTTTGAATAAACATTATCTCCCTTTAACATAAATTCAACTATTGTAAATCCACCATTGTCACTGTGTGATTCGTTTATTATTTCTATTTTCCAATTTTCTTTTTCGGCATATTTTAAATACATTCTGTATAAATCTCCAGCAAATATATTTGCTTCGTCTCCACCAGCTGCGCCTCTAATTTCTACAATAACGTTTTTTCCATCATTTGGATCTTTAGGTAATAGCATTATTGTTAATTCTTCTGTAAGCTTTTCAATTTGATTTGTAATATTTTGTATTTCTTCATTGGCAAACGTAATTGTTTCTTCATCTGTACTTTCTTTTAACATTTCTTTAGCTGTTTCTAAATCTTCTTTTGATTGTTTATATTCTTTATATTTTTCAATAATTTCTTCTAATGATGTTTTTTCTTTTGAAAGTTGTTTCATTTTATTGAAATCTGTATATATTTCTTCTTTTAATAATTCTTCATTTAAAAAGTTATATCTTTCTAATATTATTTCTAATCTTTCTTCCATTATAATCACCTTTCTTTTAATTTTATTATTTTAAAGTAGGCGCTATAATTCATCTTCTAATTCATTTTCATCAATTACTACTAAATCTTTTAAATCATCTTCTGGTTCGTCATCGTCAATATCTTTTGTCTCATCTAAATAATTATCTTCTTGTTCTTCATCAACTTCATTGTGTATTATTTCTTCTTCTAAGTCTTCATCTTCTTCTTGCTCAATTTTTATTGAATGATTTTCTTTTAAATCCCAACAACCTTTGTCAAGTTGTATAAATCTCTTTTCTGTAGCTAACAATGTAAAAAAATCTGCAATTTGGTTTTCATAAGCTTTTTCATCTAGATTTTGTAATTCACAGATTATTTTAAATATTTCTGCAGTTTTCATCTTCTTTCCTTTTTCTTTTAAAATTATATATGCTAAATCATCAAATGATAATGTTTCTATTTCTTCTTTACTAATACTTTTTAATTTCATTTTTTCTCCTCTCACTTATCTCCTAAAATTATACTTATATTTTATATAAAATCAAGTATTTTGTTAATCTTTTTTATTATATTCCAGTTTTTGCTTTATATTAGTTATTTTTGCTCATATTTTTTTGTTTTTTTTTAATAATAAAAATAGTGATACATATGAGATTTTTAAAAAAAGTAATTTTTGTTATCAAGATTTTTGCTTTTTTGGTAGTTATTTTTGTAACTGGAAATGTTGCTCTTTATTTATATGCTTACATAACACCAAAAGTAGATATTAATGCAAATAATTCTATTGTTTTCTATGATAATGAAAATAGAAGTTTTTTTGAAAGTTCTTCCGAAAATAAATGGGTTTCAATTAATGATATATCTGATTATGTGATAAATGCCACTGTAGCTACTGAAGATAAAAACTTTTATTTACATAAAGGTTTTGACTTTCTAAGAATTGCAAAAGCTTTTTATATTAATTTAAAAAACGGTAGTATTACTCAAGGGGCTTCTACTATCTCTCAACAATATATCAAAAACTTATATTTAAGTTTTGATAAGACTTGGGATAGAAAAATTGAAGAAGCTTTTTTAACTTTGGAACTTGAAACTCATTATTCTAAAGATGAAATATTAGAGGGATATTTAAATTCTATAAATTATGGTTCTGGTCAATATGGTATTGAAAATGCTAGCAAATTTTACTTTAATAAGGAATCTAAAGATTTATCTTTATCCGAAGCTAGTATATTAGTTGGAATTCCAAAAAATCCTTCTTTATATAATCCAATTTCTAATTTTGAAAAATCAAAAGAAAGGCAAAATGTTGTTTTACTAAGTATGGTAAATGAGGGGTATATTACAGAAGATGAAATGAATGATGCAATTAATACTGATCTCGTTTTTTATGGTAAAGATGATCCGGAAGCTGTAATGAGTATTAATTATTATAAGGATGCTGTTTTACAAGAATTACAAAGTATAGATAGTATTCCAGATTCGTTGATTGATTCTGGAGGATTGCATATTTACACTAATTTGGATATAGATGCTCAGAAAAAAATGGAAAATATTATAAAGGAAGAAATGGAGAATCAAGAGGATTATCAAGTTGCTTCTATGGCTGTTGAGCCTAGTTCTGGAAAAGTTATCGCTTTGATTGGTGGGGTTGATTACAATACTAGTGAGTTCAATAGAGTCACTCAGGCGCAAAGGCAAGTGGGTTCGACATTTAAACCTTTGCTTTATTATGCTGCTTTAGAAAACGGATTCACCGCATCTTCTACTTTTACTAGCGAAGCAACTACTTTTAATATGGATAACGGAAAAACTTACTCGCCCAAAAATTATGGTAATAAATATGGAAATAAAGATATATCATTAGCAACTGCTATTGCGTATTCAGATAATATTTATGCTGTAAAAACTCATTTGTTCTTAGGTGAAAATACTTTAGTGGATACAGCAAAAAGAATGGGAATTGAAAAGGAATTGCAGGCAAACCCTTCTTTAGCATTAGGTACTGAAGAAATCTCTATGATGGATTATAGCAATGCTTATAATACTTTAGCAAATTATGGGATTAAAAATGATGTTTATTTAATCAGCAAAGTAACTGATAACGATGGAAACGTTTTATATGAACATAAGTTTGAGGAGGAATCAGTTTTAAACAAAAGGGATGTATTCATTTTAAATGAATTATTAAGTAATACTTATAATTATAATTTTGTTGATTATTCTAGCCCGACTATGTTATCAATCAGTAATATTTTGACTAAAAAATACGCGGTCAAAAGTGGAAGTACTGATACTGACTATTGGGTTATTGGATATAATCCGGATATGCTTGTTCTAGTTTGGAATGGCTATGATGATAACAGGGAAACAATCTCCGGTCAATCAATCGTTACTAAAAGAATATGGGCTAAAACTATAGAAAGTTTATTAAGTGACAAAGAAAACACCTGGTATGATATTCCAACTGGTGTCACTGCTTCTATGGTTAATCCAATAAGTGGAAAAATTGATGAAAGTTCTAAAGTTTCTGTTATGTTTTATATTAAAGGTACCGAGCCTAATTTAAGTAATAATGTTTTTGATAATTTATTTCTAAATTAAAAAAATGTAATTTTATACATTTTTTTAATCTTTTCTTATTTTGATTATTATTTGATACATATCTTCAAAGTCAAATTCTTCTGATTCTACATTTAATCCAGAAGCTTTTAATTTATTTATTGTATCTCTTGAAGTGTTAATTGCCGATACAAAATTATTTTTAACTTCAGGTTCATTGGTTGTTTCCACACTATTTTCTGCTTTCATTTCTCTAAATTCATTTATTATTGAATTTGTCGTTTCTTGTTGTAGTGGTTCGCTACTTGGTGTAAAAAAGTCCATCACTTCAGGTTTTTCTGGTTCTATAAATGGATTAAATGGAACCTTTGATTCATCAACTATGTCTCCCATGTTAACGTTTGCTTCAGTCTCTTCTAAATCAATTTTTTTTGGTGGCACAGGATCAAATTGTCTTTGATCTTCTATTTCATTTTCTTTTTTCAATAGCATATCTAGATTTGCTAGTTCAGGAGTCTTAATTATATCTTCTGAATGTGTTTTTATTTCTTCAGTATTTACATTGAATATATTGTCATTTATATCTTTTGAAGAAAATACTTCTTTGTTTTCTTGTGCAACTTCAGGTTGAACTTCTACTGGGTTTGAAAACTGATTTTCTATATTTCCGCTTTGTTCTAAATTGGTTTTAGCTGTATCAAAAATATTACTTTCTTCTTTAAGTGGTTGTGTATTAATAGGTCTACCTAATAATTTTGAAATTTCTTCATCAGTTTGTCTTACAGTTAACCTTTCACTAATTATTCTTCTTAACATTTGTACTTGAATGTTTTGATCAGTTATAGCTAATAAACTTCTTGCATGTCTTTCACTTATTTTATTTCCTAATAAAGCATCTTGTACTTCTTGATTTAGATTTAATAACCTTAATTTATTTGCTATAGTTGGTTGACTCACACCCATTCTAGCAGCTAATTCTTCTTGTGTTAAATATCCTTTGTCTAATATTTTTTTATACGATTGTGCTTCTTCTATAGCAGTTAGATTTTTTCTTTGCAAGTTTTCAACTACGGCAATTTCTGCACTTTTATTGTCATCTATTTCTTTTATTATAGCAGGAACTTTAGTCAAGCCAGCCATACATGCTGCTTTGTATCTTCTTTCTCCTGCAATTATTTCAAACTTATCATTTAATCTTCTTAAAACCAATGGCTGAATAATTCCATGAATTTTTATTGATTCTGATAATTCTTTTAACGCTTTTTCATCAAATGCTAGTCGTGGTTGAAAGCGATTTGGTATTATATCTTCTACAGATACCTCAATAACTGCATTGCTCATATTTTCATTACTATTCACTGATTATCAGCCCCTTCTATTCTATATAATATTGTAATTTATTTTTTGACATTTTTCAAGTCTTTTATTATTTTGTTATATTCTCTTGGATACTTATGGTCAGTTTTTGTTATTTTCTTTAAAATAATTATATTTCTTGTACTATTTTCTATTGGTAACTTATAGTTAATAATTTTTTCAATCTTAATACCTATTTCTTTTATTTTTGATTTGCTTTCTTCTATTTCGTCTTTTATTTCACCTTTTAATGGTACAAAAAATCCATTTATTTTAATCATTGGTACACTTAATTCAATTATTGTACTTAAATGTGAGACTGCTCTACAAGTTGCTATATCATATTTTTCTCTGTTTTCTTTTGAATAATCTTCTGCGCGTTTGTTTATTATATTAACATTTTCTAATTGTAAGTTTTCTTTAATTTCATTTAAAAATAAACATTTTTTTGTGTTTGCTTCTATTAAATCTACTTTTAAGTTTTTAAAAAATATTGCTAAAACCATGCCCGGAAATCCTGCACCAGTTCCAAAGTCCACTAAGTTATTGTACTCATATAAGTTTATTGCTTTTTGTATACATAGACTATCATAAAAATGTTTTAAATTAATGTCATTTTTTTCAATGATTCTAGTTAAATTGAATTTTTCATTCCATATTTTTAATAGTTCTGCATATTTCTTTAACTTTGTAAACATTTCTTCATCTACTATTATTTGTAGATCTTTAACTTTTTCTTTTAATTCTTTATCATTCATTTGAATATTCCTTTTTTAAATAAATTAGAAGCATTGATATATCGGCTGGATTTACTCCACTTATTCTAGTTGCTTGCCCTATTGTTAAAGGTCTTACTTTTTCTAATTTTTGTCTTGCTTCTGTTGCTATATTTTTAACTTTATTATAATTAATGTCTTTTGGAATTTTTTTGTTTTCTAATTTTAGCATTTTTTCTATTTCTTTTTTTGTTTTATCAATATACCCTTTGTATTTTATTTCTATTTCTACTTTTTCTCCGGCTCTTTTATCTATTTTTTCACCCATTATCTTCTCGATATCTCTTATTGTTATTTCAGGCCTTTTTAATAATTCTTCTAACGATATTTTGCTATTAATTTCTTTTAATTTTAATAATTTTAATTTGTCATTTATTTGATTAGGAACTACAAAGGTTTCTTTTAGATATGTTGTTAATCTTTCTATTTTTTGCTTTCTATTTTTAAATATTTTATATTTTTTATCATTTATTAATCCTACTTTTCTACCTATTTCTGTTAATCTTAAATCTGCATTATCATGTCTAAGTAAAAGTCTGAATTCTGCTCTTGATGTTAAAAGTCTATATGGTTCTGTAATTCCTTTGTTCACTAAATCATCAATTAAAACTCCTATGTATGCTTCGTTTCTTTTTAGTATTAGTGGTTCTTTGTTTTCTAATTTTAATGTAGCGTTAATTGCTGCAATTAAACCTTGTGCAGCGGCTTCTTCATATCCACTAGTTCCGTTTATTTGACCTGCTGTGTATAGATTTTCTATTATTTTACTTTCTAATGTTATTTGTAATTGTGTTGGATCTATAGCATCGTATTCTATAGCATAACCATATTTAGTTATTTTTGCTTTTTCTAAACCTTTCATTGTATGTATTAGTTCTTCTTGAATTTTTGGTGGCATAGTTGTTGAAAATCCACTTACATATACTTCTTTGCCATTTTTTCTTTCAGGTTCTATAAATATTTGATGTCTTTCTTTGTCCCTAAACTTTACTATTTTGTCTTCTATTGAAGGACAGTATCTTGGACCAATCCCTTTGATTAAACCACTATATAATGCACATTTATCTAAGTTATTTAGTATTATTTCGTGTGTTTTTAAGTTAGTATATGTTAAATAACATGATATTTGTTCTTTAATTTTATAACTTGGTTTATAGAAGTTACTAAAAGTTAAAAGTGTGTTATCTCCCTTTTCTTCTTCCATTTGTTCATAATTTACAGTTGTTTTTAGAACTCTAGGTGGTGTGCCTGTTTTAAGTCTAATTAATTTTATATTATTTTTTTCTAAGCTTTTACTCAAAAATAAAGATGGTTTTTCTCCGTGTGGTCCTCCTTTTTCTTTATTGTGGCCAACAAGTATATCAGCATTTAAATATGTTCCTGTAGTAAGAATTACTATTTTGCTTTCTATTTTTTCGCCATTTTCTGTTATTATTCCATTAACTTTTTTATTCTTTACTATTAATTCTTTTGCCAAATCTTCTAAAATAGTTACATTTTTATAACTTTTTAATGTCTTTAGCATATTTTCTGGATATATAGTTTTATCTGCTTGGCATCTTAATGATCTTACTCCTGGGCCTTTTTTAGAATTAAGCATTTTTATTTGAAGATGTGATTTATCTGCATTTTCACCCATTTCTCCACCTAATGCATCTATTTCTCTAACTACTATACCTTTTGCAGATCCGCCTATTGATGGATTGCATGGCATATCGGCAATATTTTTAATATTTCCAGTTATTAATAATGTTTTATAACCTTTTCTTGCGCTGACAAGTGTTGCCTCACATCCCGCATGGCCTCCACCGACAATTATGATATCGTACATTTTTACCACCTATTTTCCAAGGCAAAACTTACTGAATATTTCATCTAATAATTCATCTTTATATGTTTCTCCAGTTATTTCGCCTAATTTTTCCCACAATAATTTTAAGTCTATCTCTATTAAGTCTACACTTGTATTATTTTTATTTGATTTTTCTATTTGTTTTGATATTTTTACACACTCTTTAATTAATGCTATTTGTCTTGCGTTTGATAGATATGTATAGTCACTATTGGCTATTTTTTCTAAATTAAACTTTGATATTATTGTCTTTTTTAACTCTTCTATTCCTATATTTTCTTTCACTGATATTTTTATAATTTCATAGTTTTTTATTTTGTCAATTTCTAATTTTTGATTTAAATCTATTTTATTTAATAATACTATTGTCTCCTTATTTTTTGCTTTTTTTAGTAATTCTTTATCTATTTCAGATATTTCTCGGCTACTATCTAATATTAATAGTAACAAATCCGCTTTTTCTAAAACTTCGTAACTCTTTTTTACACCTATTTGTTCTACATAATTGTTTGTTTTTCTTATTCCTGCTGTATCAATAAAGTTTACCTGTATTCCATTTAATAATATTGAGCCTTCCACTAAATCTCTTGTAGTTCCTTCTATGTCAGTAACTATCGCTTTTTCTTCATTTAATAATTTATTTAGTAGACTACTTTTACCTGCATTTGGCTTACCTAAAATTCCTATATTTATCCCATTTTTAATTATTTTTCCGTTTTTACTTTGATATAAGATTTTTGTGAGTTCTTCAATTATTATTTTTATATTTTCTGTTAAGTTTTCATTAGTTACTTCTATTGCGTCTTCATATTCAGGATAGTCAATATTTACTTCGATATTTGCAATTATACTTAATATTTTTGATCTTAAATCTTTTATTAATTTTGATAATGTTCCATCTAATCCTTTTATGCTCATTTTTCTAGCACTTTCGGTTTTTGAGTTTATTAAGTCTTGTATAGATTCAGCTTCTACTAAATCTACTCTTCCATTGATATAAGCTCTTTTGATAAATTCACCTGGTTCAGCTAATCTAGCTCCTGAGGTTAACATTATTTCTAATATTTTGTTAGTTGCAGCTATTCCTCCATGACAATTAATTTCAACTACATCTTCGGTTGTATAACTTTTTGGTGCTTTAAATACTGATACTAGGACTTCATCTATGATTTCCTTGTTATAAATGATATGACCATAATTAATTGTGTGACTTTCTACTTTTTTTAAATCTTTTCCTTTAAAGTTTTTATTTACAATGTCAATAGCTTTTTTACCACTTAATTTTATAATATTAATAGCACTTTGTCCTATAGCTGTCGCTATTGCTACTATTGTATCATCCATAAATATGCCTTCTTTCTTTCGTGTGTGATTATATCATGTAAAGATTGATATGTAAACTTTTTACATGTTTTTTATTTCCTGGGAAATAAAAAAACTTCGTTATTTTGAAGTTTTTTTATTTATTTTATTCTTTTTATTTCTTAAAAACAAGTATACTTTTGGGAAATAATTTATTAATACTTTTTTTGCTATTCCCATACTTTTTACTTTAATCATTTTAAAAAATGATAACGTTCTTCTTGGTGTTATAGGACCAGTAACCCAGAAGTCTAGCCACTTTTCATATGCTTTTCTAAACTTTGTGTCTTTTTTAAAACACCATCTATATCTCTTTACGTAATACATAAAGTAATCTCTTATAAATATTACTTCGTGATCTGGAAATTGAGGTTGTTTTATATAAACTTGAGTTTTTGGTGTTATTTCTCTTAAAAATCCTGCATCTTCTGCTGTTTTCCTTAATATTGTCATTGGATATGGATAAAATACGTTTGGTATTATTTGATCGCTTTGAAGTCTTGCATTTAATTTAATAGTTTCTAATGCTTTATGAATATCTTCGTGTGGTAAACCAATTATATTATAAGTTAATACCGTAATTTTATACTTTTTAAACCATTTTGAACAATTTATCATTTGTTCATCTGTAGTATATCTATGTAAATACTTGTGTCTTATTTCTTTATTTCCTGATTCCAACCCTATATCAATTGTATAGCAACCCGCTTCTTTCATCTTTCTTACTGTATCTTCTGTTACTATGTCAAATCTTAAGTTACATGTAAATGGTAAATGTATTTCTTTTGTATATAAATCTATAAATTTATCAAACCATTCTGAAAACATATTGAATATAGCATCTCTAAAAAATATATATTTTATATTTGGATATTGTTTTAATACGTTTTTTATTAGTTCTATGCTTTTTTCTGGGCTTCTAAAACGAGCATATTTTACTTTATTAGGATATATATTTCTAAATTGACTATTACCACAGTAAGTACATGCATATATACAGCCTCTACTTAACATAATTAGTGCTGTATTTACTTTTGTTGTATCTAAGTTTTTATAGTCAAATAAATTAATGTCAGGAAAAGGTAAATCATCAAGATTTTCTATTAATGGCCTTACTGGATTTTTTATAATTTTTTTACCCTTTTTAAAATAAAAACTTTGTATATCATAATAATCTTTGCCATCGCGCATTCTATCCATTAGTTCTAATATTGGATATTCTCCTTCGCCTACACACACAGCATCTAAATAATCTACTTCTATACATTCATCTGGTACTAGAATTGGATGATATCCACCCATAAATGTAAATACATTAGGCATTTCTTCTTTTGTCCACTTTAACAAGTCTTTTACATAATCAAATGCAGTTGTTCTTGTACTAAATCCAATTAAATCTGCATTTTTATATTTTTTTAGATTTTCTTTATATTCTTTTTCATCAAACTCGTGATTTATATGTATTAATGATACTTTATGACCACCTTGTTTAACTACTGCTGAAATTGATGCTAATCCTTCGCTGTAACTTCCGCCACTTCTCCTTTTTGATGCATCTCCTTCTAGATAATCAGGATAAACTAATACTAAATGTAATTGTTTTTTATTTTTAGCTTTTTTTGATTCCTTTTGTTTCATTATGTCACTTCCTTAAATATTAATATAACATAAAAAAAGTCTTTTTAATAGACTTATTTATTATTTTTTTCCTTATATTTAATTACAATATAACGATTTGGTTCTTCTCCTTCGCTTTCAGTTTTTATGTAATCAAACTTATTTAATGCATTATGAATTGTTCTTCTTTCATATGAATTCATAGGATCCAATTTAACTGAAACTTTGGATAATGTTACATCTCGAGCAATTTTTTTTACTTCTTTTATTAAGTAATACAACTGTTTAGATTTGTAATTTTCAACATCTACAACAATGTTTGTTTTTATATTTATTTTTTTGTATATCGCCTGTTTTAAATATATTTGAATTGAATTTAATATTCTTCCTTTTTTACCTATTATCATAGAATTGTTATTTGATATTATGTTATATGTTATTAATTTTTCTCTTATCTTTGTTTCAATATTACAATCTATTCCCATATTAGTTATTATTTCTTCTAGTAACTGCTTACCTAATTCTGAAATATCTGCAATTTTTACTATTTCTAATATTACTTTTTTTGATTTTAGTATTCCTACTTTTTCTTCTGTTACTTTGTAAAAAATATCATTTTCTGTTAGATTTAATTCTTCTAGTGCTTCTTTCAATATTTCTTCCTCATTTTTTCCTTTATATATGTACTTTTCCATTTACATCACTCCTACTTTTTACTAACTACTTTCTTTTGAATAATACCTTGTACAACGGCAAATCCACTACTTACTATCCAATAAAATGCTAAAGCCGTTGGTAATCCAAATGACATTATTCCAATAAATCCAACCATAAACTTATTCATAATATTCATTTGTTTTGCTTGCATTTCATCCATTGAAACTGTATTTATATTTTTAAATGATAAATATGTTGTGATAAGTATTAATAATACAATAATAATGTAATAATATTGCCCTGTGATGATACCTTCCCAAGGAGTTGTTCCTAAATGAACTATCCATAATTTTTCTTCAAATATTACTGGTACTCTTTGTATAGCTTCCAAAAATGCGAATAATATTGGTAATTGTATAAATGATGTTAAGCAGCTAGATACAGGACTTATATTATATTTTTTATAAACTAACATCATTTCTTGACTTTTCATCATCATAGATTGCTGGTCTGTTTTGTCTTTATATTTTCTCTCTAATTTATCTAGTTCTGGCTTTGCTTTTTTCATATTTTCACTCATTGCCATTGTTTTTTTACTCATAGGAAGTAATATAATTCGCAAAGCTATACCTAATATCATTATTGCAATTCCATAATTTTTTACTATTTTACCTAAATTAATTATTAACCAAGCTAGTGGTTTTACAAATATTGATGTCCAAAGTCCTTCATATCCACCGTCAGTTACTTTAAAATCATCACATGTTGATAATTCTTCAATATTAATTTTAGTTGTTTCTTGATTTTTTATATATATTTCTCGCACTTCTTCAGTTGTTGGCTGACATAAAATATTTTTTGTATATTGCTTTTCACTTTCTTCATCTATAAAACTTTTAGTACAACCAGTACTTAAAAAAAGTATTGCTAAGATGAGAATTAATATTTTTTTCATTTTTCCTCCCTCAATGTATTTAATAAACATTCTTGTTTCATATCATAAGTTAATGTTAATAAATTATTCCTAACTATTATAACATAATCTTTTTTAAATAATAGTTTATTTTTCATTAATATATCTTTTAATTGTCTTTTAATTTTATTTCTAATGTTTGCTTTTCCTATTTTTTTACTTATTGAAATACAATATCTATTAAAATCATAATTATTTTCTTTAAAAAAAATTATGAAATATTTGTTACTTATTTTTTTACCGATTTTAATTATTTCTTGTATTTCTTCATTTTTAGTAATTATATATTTTTTATTCATTAGTTTCACCGCTTGTATAAATTATACAAAAAAAACTACTTAATTAAAAGTAGTTTACTTATTTAACTATTGATTTTCTGCCTTTTTTTCTTCTAGATGTTAACATATTTGAATCTTTTCTAGCTCTGAATCCTTGTTTTTTTACTTTTTTTATATTTTTCTTTGCCTTTGGTGTTATTTTCATAGTTTGCCTCCTTAATCGCATTAATTATAAAAAATTATTTTTATTTTGTCAACAAGTTTTTATGCTTGAACTTATTAACAATTTATTTTTGTTTAATTATTATTAACGTTAATAAATTGTTAATAACTTTACGCTTTTTTCCTTTAATTTATGTAATACAATTTGTTTATAAACAATTATGTTGATAAGTATTTAACGTGTTATTAACATGTTAATATAAAAATTGTTAATAATGTTGATAATTTAAAAAAAATGCTATAAAATAGGAAAAAATTATGTTAATAAGTTGTTGATAACTATGTTAATATTTGTTTACATAAAAAAAATGCTATCAAATTAATAAAAAATGTTTTACAATTATGTTGAAAGGTACTTTATCTAGGGTGGTTTTATGAGTAATAATGAAATATGGAATAAATTTTTACAACTTATAATTACTAAGGTATCTAGTATATCTTTTCAAACGTGGTTTAAAGATTTAAAACTTGAAAGAATTGACAATGATTCAATAATATTAACAGTACCTTTTGAAGCTCAAAAAAACCAACTTATTCATTTATATAAGGAATTAATAGAAGATGTCTTTTCTGAAATTACAGGTTTATATAAATCTATTGATATACTTTTGGAAAATGAAGTTGTTGATCAAAAAAACAATGTTGATAACTCAAAAGTTAATAACATTGTTGAAAATCAATCTGATAATGAAAAATCATCTTATAAATATTTTTCTAATTTTAATCCTAAATACACTTTTGATAATTTTATAGTGGGGGATTCAAATAGATTTGCTTATAGTAGTGCATTAGCAGTTGCAGAAAAACCTGGAAAATTATATAATCCACTTTTTCTTTATGGTAAAAGTGGACTTGGAAAAACTCATTTAATGCATGCTATTGGAAATTATCTTTTAGAACATTCTGATAAAAAAGTTTTGTATATAACAAGTGAACAATTTATAAATGAGTTTATAAGCTTAACTAAAGATGGCGGTAGTAAAGAGGATAATTTAACTTATATTGAGATTTTTAAAAGTAAATATAGAGATATTGATGTTTTAATGATTGATGATATTCAGTTTCTAGTTGGAGCAATTAAAACCCAACAAGAGTTTACTAATACTTTTAATAGTTTATATTATAATGAAAAGCAAATTATCATATGTTCTGACAGAAGTGTTGATGATTTAAAATTATTTGAAGAACGATTAAAAACCAGATTTAACTGGGGATTGAAGGCAATTATATCTGTTCCAGAATTTGATTTAAAAGTAAAAATTATAAGAAATAAAATAAAAAGTGGGGATTTAATCATAGATTTAGATGATTCTATTATTGATTTTATAGCTGCTAATTGTGGTAGTGATGTTAGGAATCTAGAAGGCGCTATTACTAGATTGCATGCATTTTCTGCAATTATGAATATTAAAAAATTAACTTTAGATGATGTACGGGAAGCTTTAAAAGATTATACGAATAATTCTATATATGCTCCTAATACCGTTGAAAAAATACAAAATATTGTTGCGTCATTCTTTAATTTACATATTGAAGATTTAAAAGGAAAAAAACGAAGTAAAGTTATTGCTAATGCTCGTATGATAGCTATGTATCTTTGTAGAACTATGACTGAAGAAACTTATCCACGGATTGGACTAGAATTTGGTGGAAGAGACCATTCTACAGTAATTCATGCTTATGAAAAGATTAGTAAGGATTTGAAATCAAACGTGGAACTTGGTAAAATTATAAATGACTTAAAACAAAAGATAGGTGAATAACTATTAGTTATCAACATAATAAAATTAGTTATATTTATTGAATATATAGGGGTTTTGTAAAGTTATTAACACTATTAACAGTGATAATAATAAATATATATATAAAAGGAAGGATGAGATTTTATGAAATTTAAAATTAAAAAAAATATTTTATTAGAAGGATTAAATAATGTTAGTAAGGCTTTGTCAAATAGAAATATTATACCTGTATTAAATGGAATACTATTTAATTTAACAGATAAGGGTTTATCTTTAACAGCTACAGATAATGATTTAACTATTAAAACTTTTATAGATAAAAGTGATATTATAAATGTAGATAGTGAAGGTAGTGTTGTTATAATAGGTAGATATGTTTTAGATATTATTCGTAAGTTGCCTTGTGAAGAGGTTGAAATAGAGGAGATAGAAGGTGGAAAAACTATAATTTCTACACCTAATGCTAAATATAATTTAAATTGCTTTGATATAAATGATTTTCCAAAAATTGATATTGTTGAAAATGATAAACCTATTAAATTATTAACAGGTAAGTTTAAAGAAATAGTGAATCAAACAGTTTTTTCAACATCTACACAAGAAAGTAGACCTTTATTAACAGGTATTAACTTTAAAATAATAGGTAATTTATTAGAAACTGTAGCTACTGATTCTTATAGACTATCAAAAAAAATAATAAAACTTGATAATAATGTGGATAATAATATTAATATAGTGATTCCTGCAAAAAATATAATTGAATTAATTAAAATAATAGAAAATGAGGAAAGTGAATTAGTATTATACTGTTTTAATAATAAAATCTTATTTAAATATGAAAATATTTTATTTCAATCAAGTTTATTAAATGGAACTTATCCTAATACTGATACATTGATTCCAACTGAATTTCAAATTAAATTACAATTAAATTTAAATGATTTTTATGATGTAGTTGATAGGGCAGCATTATTAACACAAGTTAAAGATAAAAATATAGTTCAGTTAGAATTAAAAGATAATAATATTATAATTACTAGTTCAAGTCCTGAAATAGGTAAAGTTGAAGAAGTAATGCCTGTCAAAACTTTAACTGGTCCGAATATAAAAATATCTTTCAGTGCAAAGTTTATGATGGATGCATTAAAAAGTTTTACTAGTGAAGAAGTTATAATTATGTTAAATGGAGATATTAAACCAATAATAATAAAAGAGTCTGAAGATGGAGATTTAACACAACTTATTTTACCGATTAAGACATATTAAAGAAAATTTAAATTTTCTTTTTTTTTGACAAAAAATGACATTTATCGACAAACTTATATGTTATAATGGAAGTATTAATTTCAAGAACGGGGGTGATAGGATGGAATATGAAATTAATAATAATACTCTTTATATTTGTGCGCTGGAAGGTAAAAAAACTAAAATATATGAATCTGATGCAGAATATGAAGTAAATATTAGTGCTAGTAAAGTAATTGAACATAGTTGTGAATATTTTGGATCTACTATGGAAGGTAGACAATTAGGAACTAAGTCTTTGATTGGTGTTACTCATAAATCGCCAATATTTATTGAAGAAAGTTCAAATATTATTTTTTTTCCTTTAAATTCTCCAAGAAATGAACTATGCTCTTGGGTTAGTTTTAATAATGTATTAAGCTATAAGCAAGGAAAAAATCAAAAATCAACTATTATAAGATTTAAAAATGGAAAAGAATTAGAAGTTTTTGCTAGTATTGGAACAATAACTAATCAAATTTTGCGTTCATCTAGATTGCAAGTAGTATTAAATGATAGAAAACAAAGAATTTGATAGAAATTAGAACATATTTGTGATATAATTGGTAATAGGTATAGGTGTACTCGTATACCTATTATTTAGTTTATAAGGGGCAAAAGAGGTTTTAAAATGAATATCACTAACTTAGAGTTAACTAATTTTAGAAATTATAAAAAGTTAAAATTAAATGATTTAGCAAAAACTAATATTATAATTGGAAAAAATGGTATAGGAAAAACTAGTATATTAGAATCTATTTATGTATTATGTTTAGCTAGAAGTTTTAAAAATAATATTGAATTTAATCTTATTAAATTAGATAGTGATTTTTTAAAAATTAAAGGTGATATTTTAGGTAATTCCAAGATTAAAAAACTTGAATATTTTTTGTCAAAGTCGGGAAAAAAAACGAAGATAAATAATGTTTTAAAGAAAAAAATTAGTGATTTTATAAGTCAATATAAAGTAATTTTATATGCTCCTGATGAAGTAAAATTTATTAAAGATTCTCCTAGTAATCGTAGAAGTTATATTAACATTAGTTTGTCTCAATTAAATAAGTCTTACATTAAACTTTTAAATGATTATAATGTTTTAATAAAAAACAAAAATGATTATTACAAGAAGTTGTACATTAATTCTTTTATTGATGAATCTTACTTAGATGTTTTGGATTTAAAAATATCTGAACTGGGTTATATGATTTATAAAAGTAGAAGAGATTTTATTGAAAAAATAAATAATTATTTAAAAAAAATATGTAAGAAGTTGAAATTAGGTAATGAGATTAATCTTAATTATATATCCCAATTTAATAATTTAAATGAAGATGATTTTGTAAAATTGTTAAAAAAAAATAGAAAAAAAGAGATTCAGCAAGGCATTACTAAAACTGGCATACATAAGGATGATTTTGAATTTTTATTAGATGATAAAATTGTTAAAGATTATTGTTCTCAAGGTGTTCAAAAAATGGTTATGTTAGCTTTTAAGTTAGCTGAAATGGAAGTTTTAATAAAAGATTATTATGAACAACCTATACTTTTATTAGATGATTTATTTAGTGAATTAGATGAAACAAATCAAAATATTATTTTGGAAAATCTAAATAAGGAGATTCAAATTTTTATTACTACAACAGATATTAATAATATTAAAAAAAATATTTTAAAGTCTGCAAAAGTTATTGATTTAGATAGGATGGTGGAACGATGAAAAATGAAAATTATGACGTAGAATCTATTCAAGTTTTGGAAGGACTTGAAGCTGTTAGAAAAAGACCTGGTATGTATATAGGTTCAACTGGAGAAAGGGGTCTACATCACTTGGTATGGGAAATAGTTGATAATTCTGTTGATGAAGCTCTAGCGGGATTTTGTGATGATATTGAAATCATTATTAATACTGATGAGTCTGTTACAGTAAAAGATGATGGTAGAGGAATACCAACTGGAATTCATCCAAAAACTGGAATTTCTACAGTTGAAACAATTTTTACTGTATTACATGCTGGTGGTAAGTTTGGTGGAGGAGGATATAAAGTAAGTGGTGGTCTTCACGGTGTAGGTGCAAGTGTAGTTAATGCTTTAAGCGAGTGGTTAGAAGTTAAAATATATCAAAATGAAAATGTTTATTATCAAAGATATGAAAATGGAGGACATTCTGTTGCTCCGTTAGAAGTTATTGAAAAATGTGATAAAAATAGAACTGGTACTGTAGTTACTTTTAAGCCTGACCCTGATATTTTTAAAGAAATAATAATTTTTGATTATGATGTTTTAAAGACTCGCGCTAGAGAATTAGCATTTTTAAATAAGGGTTTAAGAATTAAATTAATAGATTTAAGAAGTGATAAAAGCGAAGAATTTCTTTATAATGGTGGTATTATTGAATATGTAAAAATGTTGAATGAAAATAAAAAGCCAATTCACGATACTATTGTTTATATTGAAAATACGGAAAATGATATTGAAATGGAAATAGCATTTCAATATAATGAAGGATATTCTTCAAATGTTTATTCTTTTACAAATAATATTAATACTTTTGAAGGTGGTACTCATGAAGATGGTGTTAAAATGGCACTATCAAGGGTAATAAATAATTATGCGAGAAAAAGTAATATACTAAAAGAAAAAGATGAGGCTTTATCTATTGATGATGTACGTGAAGGAATTACTATGATTATTTCATGTAAACATCCAGATCCTCAATTTGAAGGTCAAACTAAAACAAAACTTGGAAATGTTGAAGTGAAAAAAATTGCTTCTAATATATTTGGTAATGGTTTGGAAAAATTTTTATTAGAAAATCCTAATGAAGCAAAAATTATTATAGAAAAAGCATTATTAGCTAGTAGGGCTAGAATGGCTGCAAAGAAGGCAAGAGAGTTAACTAGAAGAAAAAGCGATTTAGATGTTGTTAATTTTGGTGGAAAACTTGTTGATTGTAAAGAAAAAGATCCATCTGTTTGCGAAATTTTTTTAGTTGAGGGTGATAGTGCAGGTGGTTCAGCAATAAAAGGTAGAAATAGTATGACACAAGCTATTTTACCTTTAAGAGGAAAAATCTTAAATGTGGAAAAAGCGAGAATTGATAAGGCTTTAACAAATGAAGAAATTAGAACAATAATTACGGCTTTTGGTACTGGAATTGGTAATGAATTTGATATTTCTAAGTTAAGGTATAATAAAATAATCATAATGACAGATGCTGATGTTGATGGTTCTCATATTAGAGTATTATTATTAACATTATTTTATAGGTTTTTTAGACCTATTGTTGAACAAGGACATGTTTATGCTGCTCAACCTCCGTTATATTGTATTAAGCATGGAAAAACCATTAAATACGTTTTAAATGATGATGAGAGAAATCAATATTTAGCTACTTTAAGTCCAAATACTAAGTATGATATTATGCGTATGAAAGGTCTTGGAGAAATGGACCCTGAAGAACTAAATGAAACTACAATGGACATAGACAAAAGAATTTTAAGAAAGATTACTGTGGATGATGTTATATCAGCTGATGCTTCATTTACAAAATTGATGGGAGAAGAAGTTGAACCTAGACGAAGATTTATAGAAGAAAATGCAATTTATGCACAGAATCTGGATATTTAAGGAGGTAAATTATGGATCATAGTAGAGATAGATTAGAAGAAAATAATATTGTTAATGAAATTGAAACATCTTTTTTAGAATATTCTATGAGTGTTATTGTTTCTCGTGCCTTGCCTGATTTAAGAGACGGATTAAAACCTGTTCATAGAAGAATACTTTATCCAATGTATGAATCTGGTTATACTCCAGACAAACCGCATAAGAAATCTGCTAGGATAGTAGGAGATGTAATGGGAAAATATGATCCTCATGGCGATTCATCTATTTATGAAGCAATGGTTAGAATGGCTCAAGATTTTAATTATAGATATATGCTCGTTGATGGTCATGGTAATTTCGGAAATATTGAAGGTTATGGTGCAGCAGCGATGCGTTACACAGAATCACGACTTTCTAAGATTTCGTTGGAATTATTAAGAGATATTGGGAAAAATACAGTCGATTTTGAACCAAACTTTGATGAATCTGAAAAAGAGCCAAAAATATTGCCTTCTAGATTTCCAAATATTCTTGTTAATGGAACTATGGGTATTGCGGTTGGAATGGCAACAAATATTCCGCCTCATAATTTGGGAGAAGTAATTGATGGTTGTATTGCATATATAGATAATCCAGATATTGACGTTTTAGGTTTAATGGAACATATAAAAGGTCCGGATTTTCCAACAGGTGCGATTATTTTAGGAAATAGTGGAATTAAACAAGCTTATGAAACTGGTAGAGGATCAATAACTCTTAGAAGTAAAGCGACAATAGAAGAAAAAAATGGCAAACATTTAATCGTTATTGATGAAGTTCCTTATGGAGTTAATACGCTAGAATTAAAAAATAAAGTTGCAGAACTTGTACACAATAAAACTATTGATGGCATTGCAGATTATCATACAGATTTAAAAAATGGTGTTAAGATAACTATAACTTTAAAAAAGGATGCAAATCCTCAAGTAGTATTGAATAATTTATATAAGCATACAGCATTTCAAAGTAATTTTGGAATTATCTTTTTGATGTTAGACAATGGAGTTCCTAAAACTTTAGGTCTTAAAGACATAATTTCAAAATATGTAGATTATCAAAAGGAAGTAATTATTAGAAGAACTAGGTTTGATCTAGAAAAATGTGAAAAAAGGGTACATATTTTAGAAGGTTTAAAAATTGCATTGGATAATATTGATGAAGTAATTCAAATTATTAAAACTGCTAAAAGTGATGAAATTGCTAAAGAAAAGTTGATATCTAGATTTGAATTAAGTGAAATTCAAGCTGATAGTATACTTGAAATGAAGTTGCGTCGTTTAACTGGTTTAGAAAGAGATAAAATTGAAAATGAATTAGCAGAATTATTAAAAGAGATTGATAGATTACGAGCTATTTTGGCAAGTGATAAACTTGTTGAAGAAATAATTAAAGATGAATTGACTGAAATAAAGAACAAATATTCAGATAGTAGGAGAACTATGATTGATATGAGCGCGATTGAGTATATTGAAGATGAATCTCTTATTCCTGAAGAAAACATTGTTTTAACTATTACTAATAAAAATTATATTAAGAGGGTAAATAGCGATACTTATAAAGCTCAAAATAGAGGCGGCGTTGGTATTAAAGGAATGACTACAAACGAAGAAGATTTTGTAGAACAAATAATCAATTTAAATACACATGATTATCTATTCTTCTTCTCAAATAAAGGTAAAGTCTATAGATTAAAAGGTTATGAGATACCTGAGTTTAGCAGAATATCTAAAGGTTTACCAATTGTTAATTTGTTACCTTTGGAAAAGGAAGAAGTTATCAACACTATTTTAGTCCTTGAAAGGCAAACAAGTTATCAACATTTAATTTTTGCAACGAAAAATGGGATAGTGAAAAAAACTTCTTTGAAAGAATTTGATAACATTAGAAAAAATGGTAAATTAGCTATTAATTTAAGAGAAAATGATGAACTAATTGCTGTTAGAAAATCAAAAATTGGTGATAAGGTATTAATGTGTTCTTCTAATGGAAGAATGGTGAAGTTTAACGAGTCAGAAATAAGATTAATGGGAAGAAGTGCTTCTGGTGTTAGAGGTATAAACTTAGTTAATGATACTTGCATTGGTTTGGAAGTAACAAGTGAGAATTCATTAGCTTTAGTAGTTACTAAGAATGGATATGGCAAAAAAACTACTATAGATAATTATAGGGAAACTAAAAGAGGCAGTAAGGGTGTAAAAACATTAAAAATTACTGAAAAAAATGGAAATATAATTGGATTTAAATTAATTAATGCTTCATGTGATTTAATGATAATTACTAAGAATGGAATAGTTATTAGATTAAATATTGATAATATTTCTTTAATGGGAAGAGTTACGCAAGGAGTAAAATTAATTAATCTAAAAGATAACAATTATGTTACATCAATCGCATTGATTGATAATAATTCAGAATAAATGTTCCACGTGGAAAATTAAAGAAAAAAAATATGACTTAAGTAAAACAATACATAATATGTATCATAAAAATTAAATTAAAGATATAAACAATAATGTTCCACGTGGAACATTATTGTTTTAATACAAAAATATATGATTGAATAGGATTTTATATCAATGTTCCACGTGGAACATTGATATTTTTTTTGTATAAACAAATTAAAAACGTAAAATAATTAATATAAACAAGGATTTTTGCTATTAAAAAATATATGCTTAGTTGATAGTAGTTTTACTTAAAGTTGTAGGTAAAAAACTTACTAACATTATTAGTTAGTAAAAATATAAAAAATATTGCTATGAATAATCATAGTAATTTAAAAAAACAAGTAATAGGCAATAAAATAACTACGTTTTAAATATTATAAGGTAACGAATATGTATATATTACATGTTTTAATAGATAATAATTCAGAATAAATGTTCCACGTGGAACATCAGCTAGTAAATATATTAGGAAATTCAATGTTCCACGTGGAACATTGAATTTTTAACGTTAATATATTATAATTTAATCGTGCAATACATAGCGTGGAATCAGGTCAGGATTGGAAAATAGCAGCCTTAACACTTACTATGTATGTGCACTTTTTTTTAGGAGTAAGGTATGAATTATTATAACGAATTAATTAAATTAACAAAAAAAGCATACAAAAAAGGTGAAGTCCCAATTGCAGCTATTATAGTTAAAAACAATAAAATTATTTCAAAAGCTTATAATTTAAGAGAAAAAAATAATGATGTGCTTGGTCATGCAGAAATAATTGCTATTAAAAAGGCAACTAAAAAATTAAAAACATGGCATTTAAATGATTGTATATTATATTCTACTGTTGAACCATGCGATATGTGTAAAAGTATAATCAATGAAGCAAAAATAGATAAAGTTTACTTTTTTTTAAAAAACGAAAAACTAAGAAATTCTACAACAAAGTATATTTTTCTTAATAAAATAGATAATGAATTTAAAAAGATTATTAAGGATTTTTTTAAAAAAATAAGATAATTTGATATAATTATACAAGGAGGTAAAGTATGTCTTATATTGCATTATATCGTAAATATCGTCCTAAAAACTTTGATGATGTTATTGGTCAAAAAGTTGTGGTGGAAATATTAAAAAATAGTATTATTAACAATCACATTTCTCATGCATATTTATTTAATGGGCCCCGTGGAACAGGTAAAACCAGTATTGCTAAGATATTTGCAAAAACAGTTAATTGTTTAGATAACAGCAACGGAAATTATTGTGGAAACTGTGAAATGTGCAAAAACTTAGAAGTTAATGATGTTGATATAATTGAGATTGATGCTGCTAGTAACAATGGAGTTGAAGAAATACGTGAAATTAGATCTAAAGTTAAATTAGTTCCAACCGTAGCAAAATATAAAGTTTATATTATTGATGAAGTTCACATGTTATCAACAGGTGCTTTTAATGCTTTATTAAAAACTTTAGAAGAGCCACCAGCACATGTTATATTTATTTTAGCTACGACAGACATGCATAAAATACCATTAACTATTTTATCACGATGTCAAAGATTTGATTTTAAAAAAATAGATAGCGAAGAAATGTTTGCTAAATTGAAAGAAATATGCACTCTAGAAAAGAAAGAAATATCAGATAATGTGCTAAGGCTTATAACAAAATTATCCGATGGAGGATGTAGGGATGCAATCAATTTACTAGATCAAGTTATTTCTTTATCAAATGATAATATTACTGAAGATGAAATATACGATTTGCAGGGAAGAGTGTCAGAAAAAACTATAATAGAATTTCTTAAAAGTATTTGCGATAATGAAGTCGATGTTGGTATGAAATTAATTGATAATTTTGTTACCACTGGTAAAAATTTAAATACTATTGTTGATGAATTATTAATTTTGTTAAGAAATATATCTTTAGCGCAAAATATAAGTTCATATTTTGCTGAAGAAGAGAAAAAAGTCTATTTAACGTTTGATTTAAGTATTGATATAATAAAGGAAATGACAAGAATATTGCTAGAATTATCAAGTCAAATTGTAAAGTCAAACAATCAAAAGAATTTATTTGAAATATATTATATATATTTAATTCATACTGTAAATAAAGATGTATATTTGGATAATAATGTTGACAGAATTGCAAATATAAATAATGTAAATTACAATGATAATACTAAAAATAAAAAAGATAATAATGTAAATGAATCAAAAATAATTGATATAGATAGTTTTCGTAAAGTTAGAATTAATAATTGCTTTGTAACTGCAAATAAGGAATTTTTAAATAAAGTTAATAAAGATTATGAAAGAATTAATGATTTTATTGCAAATAAGGTATATAATAATGTTGCTGCACTATTGTTGTCTGGAAAGATAGTGGTTGCATCTAATGAATATTTGTTGTTTGATTTTGAAGATAAATCTTTAATCCAAGTGTTTATGAGTAATATCAAAAAAATTGAAAAACTTTTATTTGAAATATATGATATTAATTTTAAAGTGGTTTGTGTTACAAATGACGAATGGATAATGTTAAAAAATGATTTTATATCTAATAAAAAGAATAACATTTCCTATGAATTTATTCCAGAAACTAATATTGAAGTAAAAGAATCTAAAACATCTTTTGAAGATGTTACATCAAACATATTTGGTGAGGATGTAGAAAATATAAATTAAGGAAGGTGATTAAAATGAATATGCAAAACTTAATGGCTGAAGCTCAAAGAATGCAAAAAGAATTAGAAAGGATTAATAAAGATATTGAATCTTCTGTGTTTGAAGGTGAAAATGGGGCAGTTAAGGTAATGTTGAATGGTAAAAATGAAATAATTAAGGTTTCAATAAATGATGAAGAAGTTTTAAACGACAAAGAAACGTTAGAAGACATGATTATGTTAGCAATCAATGATGCTTTAGGAAAATTGAGTAAGGTTAAAGAAGAAAAACTAGGTAGATATTCTGGCGGTATGAAAGGATTATTTTAAATAATGATATATCCTAAAGAATTTTCAGATTTAGTAGAAAGTTTTGAATTATTACCGGGAGTAGGAAATAAATCAGCTGAACGTTTTGTTTATGCCATAGATAATTTATCAGAAGAGGAAGTTTCTAATTTTTCAGATAATTTAAAAAAGTTTAAGAAAAATATAAGAAAATGTACTCTTTGTGGACATTATTCATCAAATGATATATGCGATATATGTTTTGATTCGTCTAGAGATAAATCTACTATCTGTGTGGTAGAAGATTCTAAAAGTGTCATTACTTTTGAAAAATCTGGAAATTATAAAGGCTTGTATCATGTATTAGGAGGTTTAATATCTCCTATTGATGATAGAAATCCAGAAGATATCAACATCAGTGGGCTATTTAATAATAGACTAAATGAAAATGTCAAAGAAGTTATAATCGCTCTTGCTCCATCAATAGAAGGAGAAACAACATCTCTTTATTTGCAAAAGTTGTTGTTAAATAAAAAAATTAAGGTTTCTAGATTATCTTATGGTTTGCCAATTGGTTCAGACATTGAATATTTAGATCCAATAACTTTAACTAAAGCTATTGATGATAGAAAGTTTATTTCATAATGTGTTATTATTTTTAATAATATTAACTGGTGAATAATATGAAAACATTAGTGTTAGTACTAAAAAAAATAGTGATGGCGTTATGTATGTTGTATTCGTTTAATTTAATAATTGGCTATGTTGGTATATTAATTCCAATTAATTTTTTTAGCATAATTTTTACTAGTTCATTTGGATTACCGGCTATATTTAGTTTGATTATTTTATCTAAAGTTTTGTAAAATGAGGTATATAAATGGAAGAAAAATTATTAGATACTTTTAATAAATTATATTTAAATAATAAAATTGGACATGCATATTTAATTTGCAATGTAACTTTTGATCAGATAGAAAAAGGATTATTGCAAATATTTTTTAAGTATATTTTAAATGATGATAATGTTAAAACAATTGATCATCCTGATATTTTTGTATTAAATCCAATAAATAATGTAATAAAAAAAGAGCAAATTATGGATTTAAAAAACTTTCTTGATAATACATCACAAGTAAGTGGAAAAAAAATATATGTGATTAATAATGCAGAACTTTTAAATGCTTCAAGTGCAAATAGTTTATTAAAAATATTAGAAGAGCCTGAAAATAATATTTATGCTTTTTTACTCAGTTCTAATATTTCTAATATTCTTCCAACAATAAAATCCAGATGTCAAATTCAGTTTATATCTACTCAAAGTAATAAATGTAGTATAGTGGACACGGAAAATAATGTAGTATTGGATAAAGCAATAGAATTTGTAAAAATTATTGAATCTAAAAAAGAAAAATGTTTTCCATATATTTATGAAATAATTGGTAAGAAAATTAATAAATCAGATTTAAAGTTATTGCTTGAAAATGTTTTTAATATATATAAAAGTTTCTTAGATTATCAGTGTGATTTGATATTAAATAAGGATTTATTAAAAGAGTTTACGTTTGTAGATTTCAAGCAGGATTTTACAAAAAAATTAATAATTATTAATGAAAGTATTATTAAATTAGATTATAATATTAGTACTTCATTAATTTTAGATAATTTATTAATTGAGTTAGGAGGTTCTTAGTATGGAAATAGTTGGTGCTAATTTTAAGGAAAATGGTAAAATATATTATTTTGATACTAATGGGTATAACATTAACAAAAATGATAATATTATTGTTGAAACTGAACGTGGCTTGCAATTTGCTAAAGCAATAAATATTAAAATAGTTGATGAAAAAATGGTAATTAATAGATTAAAGGCTGTGGTAAGAATTGCTGATAAGTCAGATTATGAAATATATAAAAAGAATGAAAAAGATGCTTTATCAGCACTTAATAAAGCTAAAAAAATAGCAGAAAAATTAAATTTAAATATGAAGTTTGTTGATTCATCATTTACTTTTGATAAAAACCAGTTGTTGTTATATTTTTTATCTGATAATAGAGTAGATTTTAGAGAACTGGCTAAAGAACTTGCAAGTGTATATAAAACAAGAATAGAGTTAAGACAAATTGGTGTAAGAGATAAAGCAAAAGAAGTATCTGGCCTTGGTTTGTGTGGAAGAGAATTATGTTGTTCATGTTTTTTAAATGATTTAGATTCTGTCACAATTAATATGGCAAAAAACCAAAATATAGCTTTGAATCCAAATAAAATAAATGGTTTATGTGGAAGATTGTTATGTTGTTTAAAATATGAGGATGATTTATATACTTATAATAGAAGGGATATGCCTAATATTGGTGACATAGTAAATACAATAAAGGGCGATGGTAAAGTAATTTCTATAGATATTTTACAAAGAAGATTTAGGGTTGATGTGCCTAACGAAGGTATTATAGAATTGACTTTATTAGATGATAAGATAAAATGAAAAAATCTATAATAGTAAATGATTTATTAAATTTTAATAATTTGAAAATAGTTCAATGTAATAAATATTTTAATTTTAGTTTAGATTCTGTTTTACTATCAAACTTTATAAAAATAAATCCGACTGTAAAAAAAATAATTGATCTTTGTACTGGAAACGCACCTATATTAATGATTTTGTCAACGAAAGTAAATGATAGTGTTGAATTAATTGGTGTTGAAATTCAAAAGGAAATATATAAATTAGCTAAAAAATCATTAAAAATTAACAATTTGGAAAACCGTATTACATTGTATAATGATGATATAAAAAATATTTTTAATATTTATAATACCGATACTTTTGATATAGTAGTATCTAATCCTCCATATTTTAAATATGTATCAGGTAGTATATTAAATGAAAATGTTGAAAAATCTATAGCGCGTCATGAAATTTCTATTACAATAGATGATATTATTACGATAAGTAAAAAACTTCTTAAAAATAAAGGTAGTTTATTTTTAGTACATAGAACCGATAGATTTATTGAAATAATAACGAAATTAAAAAGTAATAATTTAGAGCCAAAAAGAGTTCAGTTTATTTATCCAAAATATAATCAGATGTCTAACTTGTTTTTAGTTGAAGCAGTAAAAAATGGGAAAAGTCTTTTAAAAGTTGAAAAGCCATTAATTATTCACAATGAAAATGGTGAGTATACGGTTGAAGTATTAAAGATGTTTGGAGGTAACGATGATACAGAAAAGCTATGATGATAAAAGTAAATTATATATTGTACCAACTCCTATTGGAAATATGTTGGATATTACATTAAGAGCTATAGAAATATTGAAAGGAGTATCAGTAGTTTATTCAGAAGATACTAGAGTAACTAAAATATTATTTAATCATTATAAAATTAAAACTAAATTAATTTCTTGTCATAAGTTTAATGAAATGTCTATTTATCCACAAGTTATCCACAATTTGCAAGAAGGAAAAAGTGTTGCTTTAGTTACTGATCGTGGAACGCCTTTGATAAGTGATCCTGGTTATGTTGTAGTTAACAAAGTAATAGAATCAGGCTATTCGGTAGTGGCGTTGCCAGGAGCATGTGCTTTTTTACCGGCGTTGAATATGTCAAATATTAAATCAGATAGATTTATTTTTTATGGATTTTTAAGTAATAAAAATGAAGAATGTAAAAGAGAACTTGAAGTGTTAAAAAATATCAACTTTACATTTGTTTTATATGAATCTCCTCATAGGTTGATAAAAACTTTACAAAATATTAATAATATCTTGGGAAATAAAATTATTTCTATTTCCCGGGAAATATCAAAAGTATATGAAGAAGTTTATAGAGGTAATGTTGCAGATGCTATTAAGCTTTTTAAAGAACCTAAAGGAGAGTTTGTTATAATTGTTGACAATAATGAAATTAATAAAAATGAAACACTAGCGTTTTCTGAAATGAACGAATTAATTAGTTATGGAATGGAAAAGAAAAACGCTATGAAATATATTTCAAAAAAATATAATATTAGTAAAAATCTGTTGTATAATATGTTTGAGGAGAAAAAACAATGAAAATGATAGTTGGATTAGGAAATCCGGGAGATGAATATTGCAATACTAGACATAATGTTGGATTTATGGCAATTGATAGATATTTATCTGAAAATGTTAATTATAAAATTAAATTTAATGGTGAATATTTTGTTGATAGCAATAATGATGTAATATTTTTAAAGCCATTAAGTTTTATGAATTTGTCCGGCGAAGTTATAAAAAAGTTTAAGAGTTATTATAAGATTGATATTGCGGACATATTAATTATTTATGATGATATGGCTTTTGAATTAGGAAATGTTAAAATAAAGCCAGATGGCTCTGCGGGTGGTCACAACGGATTTAAAAATATTATTGATAATCTTAACAATAGTAATATAAAGCGAGTTAGGGTTGGTATTGGAAAACCTAACTATGATATGAAAGATTATGTTTTGGGAAAGTTTTCTCCTGATGAGAAGGTTATCCTTGATGAAGTATTAAACAAAGTTGTTAATATTATAGGCGATTACTTACGAATAGATTTTGATAAATTAATGAATAAATATAATTAAGGGTAAATATGAAAAGTAATATATATAATAATTTATTTGATTTTAAAATTAAAAATGATTTAAAAATATCGGTGTCAAATAATGAAATATATAATCAATTAGTGTTATATATATTTTTTTCGTTGCAACAAAATATAGTTATATTAGTTCCAACGCTAAACGATGCAAATAAATTGTATAATAATTTAAGGCATTCATTTGAAAATGTTTATATTTTTCCAGAAGATGATTATTTAACAAAAAAAGCAATCGCGGCATCAGATGATTTATTATTTATGAGAATGAGTTTTTTAAATTCTATAGATAATGATGATAAAAAAATTGTTATTTGTCATGTTAATAGTTTTATAAAAAGATTACCAAAAAAAGAGACTTATTTTTCTAATTGTTTAGAATTAAATAAGTCAAATATACTTGAACGTGAAATGTTAATAAGTAAGTTGGAAAATATTGGATATAAAAGAGAGTCACTTGTTACAAATGTGGGTGAGTATGCTATTCGCGGGTATGTAGTGGATATATTTCCATTTCAAGAAGAACATCCAATTAGATTAGATTTTTTTGATGATGAATTATTAAACATTTCTATTTTTAATGAAGAATCTCAGTTAACAATAAAACAAATAGAATCAATTAAAATTAAACCTGTCATAGATACATTTGAAGAAAATACAAGTTCTGTTTTAGATTATTTAAATAATCCGTTTGTTATTTTACAGGATAATACACAATGTCAGAATATAATGAAAAATATTATAGATCAAATTAAATATTATGATAATGATTTTTCGCAAGTTTTTATGTTAAATGACATTTCAATTAATAACAAGATATTTTTGGATTTAATTGACAATCATGGAAACTATGATTACGTTATTGAAGCTAAATCTATTGATAATTTTAACAATGACTATGAAAAGTTTATTTCCTTATTAAATAATGAAAATGCGTATCTTTGTACTGATAATAGTAATTTTTTAAGTAGAGTAAAAAAAGATTTAAATAATGTTAAAGTTATAAATTGTTATTTAAATTCAGGATTTATTTACAATAATATTATTTATTTATCTGATAATGATTTAGTTATAAAACAAAATTATAATACTTTAAATAAGTATAAGTTTGGCAGTAAAATTAATGATATAGATAAACTTAAAATTGGTGATTATGTTGTGCATAAAAACCATGGAATTGGTATTTATAAAGGTATTTCAACTATTACTAAAAATTCAATAAAGAAAGATTATATTTTAATTCAGTATAAAGGTAATGACAAATTGTACTTATCTATTGATAATATAAATAAATTATATAAGTATTCATCTAAAGAAGGGGTTAAGCCTAAAATTAACAAATTAAATAGTATTGAATGGCAAAAAACTAAAATGAATATAAGGAAAAGAATTAAAGACATTAGTAATGAACTTTTAGAGATATATAAAAAAAGAGCTAATGTTAAAATTGAACCTTTTTCTAAAGATGATCCACTTCAACTAGTTTTTGAAAGTGAGTTTCCGTATGAATTTACAGCAGATCAAATTAAATCAACTGAAGAAATAAAAAAAGATTTAGAAAGCGGAATTCCTATGGATAGACTATTATGTGGAGATGTTGGTTATGGAAAGACTGAAGTGATCTTTAGGGTTATATTTAAAACTATTCTTAATGGAAAGCAAGCAATGTATTTGTGTCCAACTACTTTACTTTCTAATCAACAATATAATTCTGCTTTGGAAAGATTTAAGAACTTTAGTGTAAATGTTGAATTAATTAATCGTCATACATCGTTAAAGGATGCAAAAAGAATTATTAATGATTTAAAATCAGGGAAAATTGATGTTATTTTTGGGACACATAGATTACTAAGCAATGACATAATATTTAAGGATTTAGGATTGCTTGTAGTAGATGAAGAACACCGATTTGGAGTAATGCATAAAGAAAAAATAAAGAAAATAAAAGAAAATGTTCACGTTTTAAATGTCTCTGCTACACCTATTCCGAGAAGTTTACAAATGTCATTGATTGGTATTAGAGATTTATCTTTAATAGAAACTCCGCCTAAAAATAGGTATCCAGTACAAACTTACGTAATAGCATACGACAAGTATGTTTTAAGAGAAATTATTTTAAAAGAATATTCAAGGGCAGGCCAAACATTTATCTTGTATAACAATATTTTTAACATGGATAAGGTTATAAATGAATTAAAAGGGTTGATTCCTGAAGTAAAGTTTTGTTATGCACATGGAAAGATGAATAAAATTGAAATTAATGCAATAATGGATGATTTTACAGGTAAAAAGTTTGATGTTTTGTTAAGTACAACTATTATTGAAAATGGTATTGATATACCTAATGCAAACACTATGATAGTAATAGATGCTGATAAATATGGCTTAAGTCAGTTATATCAAATACGTGGTAGAGTTGGTCGTGGTGATAAAATTGCCTATGCTTATTTAATGTATGATAAAAGTAAGGTATTGAATGAAAATGCTCAAAAGAGATTAGAAGCTATAAAAGAGTTTACCGAACTTGGAAGTGGTTATAAATTAGCAATGCGTGATTTAAGTATAAGAGGCGCAGGCGATTTATTAGGTAGAGAACAAGCTGGTTTTATAGATAGTGTTGGAGTTGATATGTATCTTGAACTGGTTAATGAAGAAATTAATAATAAACAAGAAGATGAGACTGATATAGTCTTAGATGATGTTGATACACATATTGATGAGAATTATTCAGATGAACAAGACATAATAATTTTAATACATAAAAAAATAACTGAAATAGATAATCTAGAATCTCTAAATAAATTAGCAAACGAAATAAAAGATAGATTCGGATATGTAGATGAAAAACTAATTGTATATATGAATCAAGAACTTCTTGAAAAATTGATAAATAAATTAGATATTGTAATTGCAATGAATACGACACAAAAAATATCTTTAAGATTAAATAAAAACTTATATGATAAATTGAATATAGAAAAGTTGTTTATTAAAACTACTCAGATTAGTACTAAGTTTAATTTTATTTACAGAGGCAATTCAATATTTATTGAATTAAATAAATTAAATATTGATAAACATTACATATTTTACTTGACAGAATTAGTTCTATATATTAATGATACTTTGATATAAAAAAAGATTAGAATGTTCTATACTTTAAAAAGTACAGATTAAACTAGTCTTTTTTAGTATTATTATATCTTTCTTGACATTCTTCAATTAATTTTAAAGCCGCTTCTTTATTGTGAAAATCTTTTGCTTCAACTACGATTTTTTGAAGTGTTTTATAATTTTGAAAGAAATCTTTTATTTCTGCTTGTAAATGATTTATGTCTTCAATATCGTTGATGTGTTCAAATCTAGGGTCTTTATCTACTACTGCAATAACTTTTTCATCATGTTGTCCATTATCAATAACACTTAGGTATCCTATTATTCTAGCATCTACTATACAGCCAGGAAATGTTGGATATGAACTAATTATTAGAATATCTAGTGGGTCTCCATCTTGAGATAAGGTATTTTCAATGTAGCCATATTCACCGGGGTAAGTAAGTGCACTATACAGTACACGATCCAATTTTATTTTTCCATTTTTTTTATCAACTTCAAATTTGTTTTTTGTTCCCATTGGAATTTCAATTATACTTTCATATACATAATTCATTATTATTCACCATCTTGAGTATATTTTATATATTAAATATTGTCAATAAACTACGTATATTATTTGTCACATTTAGGTAAACTAAAAATGAGGTGCTTATATGGTAAATACTGGATTAATTAGAAAAATAGATAAATTAGGTAGAATCGTTATTCCTAAAGAAATACGTAAAAATTTAAATATAAAAGATGGAGAAGAATTAGAAATATATGTAGAAAATGACAATATAATTTTAAAAAAATATCATAGACTTTTAACTTTTAAAGATGTAGTTATAAGTTATATCAATTTATTTAATAAGTTAATGCCTATATCATTAATTGTTACAGATAGAGAATATGTTATTTTTTCTAATAAAAATGATTTTAAAGTTCTAGAAAATAAAAAAGTGGGCAATAATTTAAACAGTATTTTTGAAGAACGAAAAATTGGTACTGGCATTAATTTAAATATATGTGAAGATAGTGTTATAAAAGGTAACTATTATATTAAACCAATTATAGTAAATACTGATTTAGTTGGCTCAATAATATGTATAAGTGAAAAGGAAATTACTAACCAAGATAAATTGATAGTAGATATAATTGATTCTCTTATAAAAATAAAATTAGAAACTGACTAGACATAAATTATTATTTATTATATACTTTATTTGTTAAGTATTTAATAATCTAACAAGAATATTTTTACTTGATGTTCTTGTTTTTTAATGAGGTATTATATATGAGGAAGTTTGAAAAAATAAGTTACAATCAGTTTAAAAAAGATGTTTGTGAGAACAAAAATGTTTATGATGATTACAAATTACCTAGTAGAAAGACAATTAACAGTGCTGGATATGATTTTTGTTTAATTAATGATATTGAATTAGAACCAAATCAAATACTAAGGGTTCCAACTGGAATCAAAGCTCAAATGAATAGCGATGAAATGCTAATGTTGTTTGTTAGAAGTAGTGTGGGATTTAAGTACAATGTAAGATTGACAAATCAAGTTGGTATAATTGATAGTGATTATTACAATAATAGTGAAAATGAAGGTCATATATGGATTTCTGTTCAAAATCAAAGCATTGATAAATTAATTTTTAAAAAAGGACAATCAATTTGCCAAGGAATATTTGTTAAGTTTTTTACAACTGATGATGAGGTTAGTTCTGGAAAGTTAAGAAAAGGTGGCTTAGGAAGTACCGGAAAATAATTGCTTATACAAAGAATGTAAAAATATGTAAAAAAATGTAAAAGATTGAAAAAGTTTGTTTTTTTAATTGAAATTGGTTTTAGAAATTGTTATAGTTTGTTTGATGCTTATGAAAATAATAAATTATTGTCGTATAAACAAAAAAAGAATTTTATCAGTTTTGGCAGTAGATATTGTAGTTTTAATAATGTTATTTGCTAAAGAGAAAATACATTTATATACTATAATTTTTGCAGGTTTATTAGTATATTATAGTATTTTATGGATTAAGTATGAAATGTAGAGAGGTTAAGTATGTTTGTTGATACACATGCACATATTAATTCAAGAGATTGTAAAAATATTGATGAAGTTGTTGCTTCGGCAAAAAAAAATAATGTGTTAAAAGTTGTTAATTGTGCCGATGATTTAAATACAAGTTATGAAGTTGTATCTTTGAATAAAAGGTACAATTTATTGCATCCTGCGGTGGGAATACATCCATTAAATGTTGATAGTATTGATACCAATACTTTTTTTGAGTTGGAAAAAATAATTAGGAATGATAAAGTAGTAGCTGTTGGAGAGATTGGATTAGATTATTATTATTCAAAAGATAATGTGTTAAAACAAATTGAGATATTTGAACTTCAGTTAAAATTAGCTTCAAAGTATAATCTACCGGTTATAATTCATTCTCGCAATGCAACCGATGATATGTTAAAAATATTAAAGAATTATAAATTGAAAGGGGTTATTCATTGTTTTAGTGGAAGTATAGAAACGGCAAAGGAGTTTATTAAATTAGGTTATTTTTTGGGAATAGGTGGCGTATTAACTTTTAAAAATTCTAAATTAGGCGAAGTAATAAAAAATGTTCCTTTGGAATACATTTTATTAGAAACGGATTCTCCATTTCTAACACCAGAACCTTATAGAAAAAATACTAATGAACCTAAATATATACCAGTTATTGCTGAAAAGGTTGCATTTTATAAAAACACCAGTGTTGATGAAGTTATGAGAATAACAAGCTTGAATGCGGTCACGCTTTTTGACTTTTTAAGTGAATAATAGTATAATTATTTTTAGCCAAGAGGTGTATCAATGAAAGTATATAAACCTAAAAAATGGTTAGTTATAGTTAGAACATGTATGTTATTTGTGTTGATGCTATTAATAAGTACTAATGTTTTAGATACTTCTTATAATGTGGAAATAAATAATGTTAATTTAAATAAATCTTTGGAAGTTGCAGTTATTGAAGAAAATCACGAAAGTTTATATTTAAGTGAGTTATATGACACTGAAGCGACTTTTGTTGGAGATTTAACTGCCTATGTTGGCGATTGTCCTTTATGCTCGGGAATCCTCGCATGTCATCCAAGAACTAATGTTTTAGAAAGTGGAATTTATTTTGAAGATTCCGAGTATGGTAAAGTTAGAATTGTTGCTACTAGTAGTAAGTATTCGTGTGGGACAATTTTAAGATTTAATGTTGATAAAATAGGCGGAGAGCCTATAATTGCAATAGCGATGGATAGAGGCGTAGGTGGAAATGATGTTGATTTATTGGTTGACGATGTAAATTACGCTACAACTAATATCGGTAGAGTTAGAAATCAAGAATTTGAAGTTTTGAGATATGGTTGGTAAAATGGAAAGATTTAAACATAAAAAAAGTTTAGGACAGAACTTTTTAAATGATAAAAATATTTTGAATAAAATAGTAGTTGGTTCATGTATTGAGCCAAACTCATTAATTATTGAAATTGGCCCTGGTAGTGGGGCTTTAACCGAAAAATTAATTGAAACGAATAATGACGTTTTAGCTTTTGAAATTGATACAAGATTAGATATTTATTTAGATAAATTAGAAGAAAAATGTGCTAATTTTAAAGTTATATATATTGATTTTTTGAAGGCAAATATTAATGAATATTTATCAAAATATAAGTATAGTAAATTATATGTTATTGCTAATATTCCGTATTATATAACAAGTCCAATTATTAATAAAGTTATTGATGAATTAAGACCTGATTGTTTTACGATTATGATTCAAAAAGAAGTTGGCTCTAGATTAATGGCAAAGCCAAATACCAGAGATTACAATTCTTTAAGTCTTTATTGTCAATTTTATTATGATATTTTAAAAATATGTGATGTTAGTAAAAGTTGTTTTACTCCGAAACCTGATGTTGATAGTGTGGTACTAAAGTTTAATAGAAATGATAATAAGTTTAAAGTTACAGATGAAAATGATTTTTTTAGATTTGTAAAATCAGCTTTTAAACAGAAAAGAAAAAATTTGAGAAATAATTTAAAACAATATGATTTGAGTAAAATTGAAACATTTCTAAATAGTATAGACAAAAACTTGTCATATAGGGCAGAACAGTTGAGTTTAAATGAATTTGTTTCGCTTTATAATTTTTTAAATAATGAGAATTAATAGTAATATTATTTCTTTTTTTTTATATATTTTATTAGGTGATTTATGATAAATGTTGGTGATTACGTTACTAGAAGAAGTTATAAACATGATATTGTTTTTTTAGTAATTGATAAAATAGGAAAAAATTGTATTTTAAAGGGAGTAGATGTAAGATTAATTGCTGATGCCGATGAAAGTGATTTGGTACTTAGTGATAAAAGAGAAAGTGGTGAAGAAGATTTATATAAATGTATAAAAGAGATAGAACTTGATAGAAGTGAGTATTTTTATTTGCCTGGAAAAGTGTTACATTTAGATGGAGACGATTCGTATTTAAAACGATGTATGGACTTTTACAAAAAAGCAAACGTTGTTGCATATGGAAAGTCTATAAAAGAATCGTTGATGCATAAAGAAGTTACAAAATATATTGATTCTGTTAATCCGGATATTTTAATTGTTACTGGACATGATGCTATATTAAAAAAAAGAATTACAGATAAGAATCTGTATAAAAACAGTGATAACTTTATAAAATGCGTTAAAGAAGCTAGAAAAAGTAGAGGTGATAATTTAATTATTATTGCTGGAGCTTGTCAAAGTAATTATGAAGAACTTATTAAGGCGGGCGCTACTTTTGCTTCAAGTCCTAAGAGAATTAATATTCACGCTTTAGATCCAGCTATTATCGCAACTAATATATGTTTGACTGAAAAGGGGAAAGAAATAGATTTAATAAGTCTTTTAGAAAAGACAAAGTATGGTAAAGATGGCATTGGAGGTTTAAAAACAAAAGGCGTTATGAGTGTTGGTTATCCAAGGAATGAGGCTTAAATGAATATAGAAAAAATAAGGTTAGAAATATCTAAATATAAAGGTAAAGAAGTTTTTTTAAAGATAAATATAGGAAGAAACAGATATGAAAATATTATTGGCGTTGTTCAAGATATTTATCCATATTTATTTACAGTTAAAGTTAATGATGATTTAAAGACTTTCTCTTATGTTGATGTTTTAACAAAAAATGTTATACTAACTCAGTAAAGACATTACAAGTAAGTCTTGATTTTGTTTATATTATGTTGTAAAATATTTTTAGTTTACAAGGAGGAATGGAACTATGAAAATTACGTCAGTTACAATACGTAAAATTGAAAAAGAAGATTCTAGAATGAAAGGAATAGCATCTGTATTATTAGATGATGAATTCGCTGTTCATGATATTAGAATCATAGAAGGAACAAAAGGGTTATTTATCGCTATGCCTAGTAGAAAAACTAGTACAGGTGGATATAGAGACATTTGTCATCCAATAAGTCAAGAAGTACGTAGTATGTTTGAAAAAGAAATTTTAGATGCATACGAAAATGCTGAAGATGTTTCAAATGAAGTAGAAACTGAAGAATAGAAAGTGAACTTTAAAGCCTTTAAGGCTTTTTTATTTGTTCTATATTTATTTTTTTTGAATAGTATTAGTTAGGTGATAAATATGGACAAGGTAAAAGAAGTTGAAAATACATTTAATCATTCTGTGCAAATTGGAGAGAGAAAAACACTTTATATTACTGGTGTGAAAAAATTAGAAAACTTTGATAACGAAGAGTTTTTTTTAGAAAGCGTTATGGGGTATATTTTAATTAAAGGAGAGGAACTAGAATTAATTAAACTTGATACTTTTCAAGGTACTTTATCTATAAAAGGAAAAATTAATAGTGTTAATTATTTAGAAGAGGGAAATAAGAAAGTTAAAACAGAAAGTGTATTGTCAAAGTTATTTAAATGAAATTAGAGATTCAGTTGTTATCTATAGTTTATTCAATCGGTTATGGAATATTTTTTTCTTATTTTTACTCTTATTTTTATTTTTTAATATATAAAACTAAGTTGTTGTATAAGGTTTTAATAAATATTTTATTTGTTCTTAATTTTATGCTTTCTTATTTTTTGTTGCTAATTAAAATTAATAATGGAGTATTACATATTTATTTTTTTCTTATCTTTATTTTTTCTTTTATATTTTTTAATAAACATAATTCATATTTGAAAGAATATTTAAAATTTAAGAAAAATAAGATGTAAAGTCGTTTTTTTATAGTTGAGCTTATAACTTAATGGTGTTATAATTTATAATAGGATGGGTTATAGTATGAAAAAAGTAACTAAAAAGGATAGAAGAAGAATAACTGTTCTTATAATTATTTTTATTCCTTTATTAACTCTTTTTGTTAGTAACATGTTTAGTTATTGGTCGCAAATATATAATAATATAAAAGAAAAAAAGGAATTAGAAAATCTTTATAAGGAAATATTAGAAGAAGAAGAAACACTTAAAAGTGAGATTGTTAAGTTGCAAGATGATGAATATGTGGCGAGATATGCTAGGGAAAAGTTTCTTTATTCTAAGGATGGAGAAATAATAATTAAAATTAAATAAAGTCAAGTCTATTTTAAGAATTGACTTTTTGTTATAATAAAAATGGTGAGAGATATGAAGGTTATATATTCAATGGAAAAACTTGAAATCGTAGGAAAAAGTATATTTTTAGCTGGACCTATTCCAAGAGATAATAATGCTATTTCGTGGAAAAATGAGGCTTTAAAATATTTTGATAAATATGAATTTTCTGGGACTGTTTTAGTGCCGGAAAAGAGAGATTTTTCACCTAAGGTCGATTATATGGATGAAGTTGAATGGGATTATGAAGCGCTAAATAAATGTGATTTAATTATGTTTTGGATACCTAGGAAGAAACCTCATATGTTAGGTTTAACGAGTAATGTTGAGTTTGGGTTTTATATAAATAATAAGCCAATAATATATGGAAGACCGGATGATGCTGATGATATTGATTATTTAGATTGGTTTTATTTTAAGATAAAAGGTAGGAGACCTTATAATAATTTAAATGAATTAGTAAGTCAAAGTGTTAAACTTTTAAATTAGAAGGAAAATAAGGTGATGAAGTTGTTAAATGAAATGCAAAAAGAAGCCGTTAATTTTAAAGACGGACCTTGTTTAGTTTTGGCTGGTGCCGGAAGTGGAAAAACTAGAGTTTTAACCGAAAGAATTGTTAAATTGATTGAAGAAGGGGCTTCTCCAAATAATATATTAGCAATAACTTTTACAAACAAAGCAGCTAATGAGATGAAAGAAAGAATTGAAAATAAAATATATAATGTTGCTAGTGACATTTTTATTGGAACTTTTCATTCTTTTGGTTTAAAAATAATTAGGGAAAATTATAAGGAACTAGGTTTTGATAAGAATGTTTCTATAATTGATAGAGAAGATATGACTAGCATAATAAGAAAAATATTAAAGGAATTTAATGTTGATACTAAAGTTATACCCATAAAATATGTTATTAATAAAATTAGTTTTGCTAAAAATGAAGGTTTAACTCCAGAAGAATATAGTAGATTTATGAAAGGTTATATAGATGAAACTGTTATTAAAGTTTTTAATAGGTATATTTCAATTTTAAAGTCAAATAACTCCGTTGATTTTGATGATTTATTAGTTTTGCCAGTTCAATTATTTAAAAATAATAAACATATATTAGAAAAATATCAGGAACATTATAAGTATATATTGGTTGATGAATATCAGGACACTAATGGTGTTCAATATGAATTATGTAAGTTATTAGCCAGTAAATATAAGAATATTTTTGTTGTCGGCGATATTGACCAAAGTATTTATGGTTGGAGGGGCGCTAATTACCAAAATATTTTGAATTTTGAGAAAGATTATGATAATTCTAGAGTTATAATCTTAGAAGAAAATTATAGAAGTACTAAAAATATATTAGATGCTGCTAATAGTGTTGTAAAACATAACGTTAAAAGAAAAGAAAAAAATCTAATTAGTACTAAGGATCTTGGCGAAAAAATAAAATATATACGTTGCGGTAATGAAATTGATGAAGCTAAAGAAGTAGTGACTGAAATTAAAAAATTGTTGTTAAATGGAAAAAAATATTCTGATTTTGGTATTTTATATCGCACGAATGCGCAAAGCCGTGTTATAGAAGAAGCTTTGCTAAAAGAAAATATTCCGTATAAAGTGGTTGGAAGTTATTATTTTTATAATAGAAAAGAGATAAAGGATTTAATTGCTTATTTAAATTTAATTTATAATACTAAAGATAATGAAAGTTTAGAAAGAATAATTAATGTTCCAAAACGTAAAATTGGAATTAAAACTATAGAAAAAATTAGGGAAGATGCAAAAGCGATGGGGACCTCTATGTTTGATGCTATCAAAAGTGGAACACCGATGGAATTTAAGGAACTAATACTTAAATTGATCGATGAATCTAAGAACGTTAATTTATCGGAACTTATAGATAAAATATTAGGTTTATCTGGAATGAAAAAAGAATTAGAACTAACAGGCGGCATAGATAGTGAAATTCGCCTTGAAAACTTGGAGGAATTTAAAAGCATAGCTTTAGCATTTGAAGAACGTGGTATATACTCATTAGAAGAATTTCTAGAAAATATAGCACTAGTAAGTGATTTTGGCCAGTATAAAGATATCGATGACTGTGTAAACGTTATGACGTTACATTCTGCTAAAGGTTTAGAGTTTGATATAGTATTTATCACCGGTTTAGAAGAAAATGTTTTTCCACATTTTAGGTCTATAGATGATGAAGATGAACTTGAAGAAGAACGTAGACTTTGTTATGTTGGAATAACAAGGGCTAGAGAAAGGTTATATTTGTTGAATTGCAAAAGACGTACGCTTTTTGGACGTACAGATATAAATATGCCAAGCCGTTTTATATCTGAGATTAATTCTGATTTGATTGAAAGCAATGAATCTTTTAATGAAATAAATACTATTAGCGACATGTATGAGGATAGTAGAAATGATGAATTAAAAGTTGGAGATAAGGTTAAACATTTAAAATATGGCAATGGTATTGTAGTTCAAATTCAAGGAAATATAGCTTCTATAGCTTTTAATAATAATGTTGGAATAGTAAAAATTGTAAAAAATCACAAGAGTCTAGAGAAAATCAATGACATTGATGAATATTAAAAAAGAGTAAAAGTTACTCTTTTACTTTTGCAAGTATGTCTTTTGCAGCGATTACACCACTTATTGAAGCTTGTAATAATCCTCTTGTAATTCCAGCGCCATCTCCGATTGCATAAATATTGTTTATTTCTGTTTCTAAATTATTGTTTACTTTTAATCGTGCAGAGTAAAATTTTACTTCTACTCCGTATAGTATAGTATCTTTTCCACTAATACCGGGGCATATGCTTTCTAAAGCTTCAAATGTTTCTATGATTGCGTGCAGGTAAAGCAAAAGATAAATCGCCGTGTTCAGCATCACTTAATGTTGGTTCAAAAGATAACTCTTTCATTTTTTCTCTTGTACTTCTTTTTGCAATTTTTAAATCACATAGTCTTTGAACCATTACTTTGCCACCGGTTAGCATGTTTGATAATTTTGCTATATATTCACCATATTTTGTTGGCTCATTAAATGGTTCTGTAAAATGTGCTGAAACAAGTAAAGCAAAGTTTGTTAAATCGCTTTTTTTATCTTTAAAACTATGACCATTTACACAAGCTAAGTCATTATCATAGTTTTCTTGTGTTACAAAACCACCGGGACTCATACAAAAAGTTCTGACAATATTTTGAGTGGATTTTGAATAATTATATACTTTAAATTCGTATAAATGTCTGTAATTGAATCAGTAATTTTTCTTGGTAACTCAACTCTTACACCGATATCTACTTTGTTATTAATAATTTTCAAATTATTTTGTTGACATATTTTTTCTAGCCAAGAAGATCCGCTTCTTCCCACAGCAAGAACAATGTTATGACATTTATATATGTTTTTATCAGTGTATATTTCTTTTTCTTTAAAATTAACATCTTGTATTTCTGTGTTATGTTTTATTTCAACGTTTTCATAACTCATAAGTTTTTCGTACATATCACGCATAATTAGAGCGCATTTCTCTGTTCCTAAGTGTCTTATGGGGGATTTGATGAATTTAAGATTATTTTTTTCACATTTTTGAGCCATTTCGTTAGCAAATTGTTCGTCAAATTCAATATGGCTATCTCCACCATAATTAATATATGTTTTATCTACGTACTCAATATATTCATTTAACTTTTCTTCTCCTATGTATTCTTCTAAATACCCGCCTATATCTTTAGATAAAGTTAATTTGCCATCTGAAAAAGCTCCTGCACCACCAAAACCACATGAAATGTTACAAGGTTTGCAGTGTATGCAATGTCCAATTTTATTTTTAGGACAGTTTCGGATATTAATATTATTTCCTTTGTCAAACATAATTATTTTGCATTTTGGTCTTTCTTTTAAAATCTCTAAAGCTGTAAAAATTCCTGCAGGGCCGCAGCCTATTATTCCTACATCAAACATATATTATCACCACTTTAATTTTAGCAAAAACAAACAAATTATTCAAATAACCTTTTAAATATTTTATTATTAGTTTATAATAATTTTGGTGAATATAATGCAAAGAATGAAAGAAATTGTAGATTTATTAAATAAATATAATTATGAATATTATACTTTAGATAATCCTTCTGTATCTGATGCTGAATATGATAGATTAATGCAGGAACTTATTGTTTTGGAAAAAAAATATCCTAATGATGTTTTGCCTGATAGTCCAACTCAGAAAATTGGCGGAAAAATTATAGATGAGTTTGATAAAGTTGTTCATAATGTGGGAATGTTCAGTTTAGGAAATGTTTTTAATGAAGAAGAACTGATAGAATTTGATAATAAAATAAGAAAAGTTATAAATAATGTTGAATACGTTGCAGAACTTAAAATAGATGGTATGGGGGTAAGTTTAGAATACAAAAATGGTCTTTTGTTTAGAGCTGCTACTAGAGGTGATGGTACCGTTGGGGAAGATATTACTCATAATGTTAAAACAATAAAAAGCATTCCAATTAAATTAAATGAGCCGGTTGATATTGTTATACGTGGCGAGATATTTATGAGTAAAAAAAGTTTTGAAACTTTGAATAATGATAGGAAAGAAAAAGATTTGCCATTATTTCAAAATCCAAGAAATGCAGCAGCTGGAAGTGTAAGACAATTAGATTCTTCGGTGACCGCTTCTAGAAACTTGGATGCATTCTTGTATCACTATCCTTTGACTCCATTTAAAACACATTATGAAAGTCTTGAATATATGAAGGAGTTAGGTTTAAAGGTAAATCCAAATATAAGATTGTGTAAGGATATTAATGAAGTAATAGAGTATATAAAAAAATGGACTGAACTTAGGGATACTTTGCCTTATGAAATAGATGGTGTAGTTATTAAGGTAAATGATGTTACTAAATATGATGAAATAGGTTATACAGCAAAAGTTCCAAAATGGGCAACAGCATATAAGTTTCCAGCGCAGTTAGTGATGACAAAATTAAAAGATATAATTTTTACTGTTGGGAGAACTGGTATGATAACGCCTAATGCTGTCTTGGAACCTATTAAAATTATGGGAAGTACTGTTAGTAGAGCAACTTTACATAATGAAGATTTTATTTTAAATAAGGATATAAAAATAAATGATTATGTTTATATTAAAAAAGCTGGCGATGTAATTCCTGAGGTGGTTAGTGTTGAGTTAAAGAGAAGAGAAGATGTAAAGCCTTTTGTTATGATTGAAAATTGTCCAATATGTGGAGAAAAACTAATTAATCCTAAAGGCTTCGTTGATTATTTTTGTCCAAATGATAATTGTCCAGCAAGAAATATTGAAAAATTAATTCATTTTGTAAGTAGGGATGCAATGAATATTGAAGGACTTGGAGAAAGAATCATTGAGGATTTCTATAATTATGGATATATTAAAGACTTTTCTGACATTTATAAATTAAAGGACAAGAAGGAAGAACTAGTTGAATTGGAAGGTTTCGGATTAAAAAGTGTAAATAATATTTTGGATAATATCGAATTAAGTAAATCAAATTCTATGGAAAGATTATTATTTGCTTTGGGAATAAACGGTATCGGAGCTAAAAAGGCTAAAATAATTTCTAAACAGTTTCCTAGTTTAGAGTTGCTAGAAAATAGTAGTTTTGATGAACTCAATAACATAAAAGACATAGGGCCTATTTTGTCTAAAAATATTATTGATTATTTTTCAGATGATGATAATATAAGGGAACTAAATGAGTTAAAAAAATGTGGTGTTAATTTTGAATATAGGGGAAAAAAGATTTTAATTGATGAAGAATATACAAATAAGAGGTTTGTAATTACTGGAAGTTTTGATTTTATAACAAGAAAAGAAATCAAGGATTTTATTGAAGATAAAGGTGGATTTATTAGTGAAAGTGTATCTAAAAATACGGATATAGTTATTGTGGGTAAAGATCCCGGTAAAAAATATGATGATGCTTTAAAACTAAATATAGAAATATGGGATGACAAGATATTAAAAGAAAAACTGGGTTTAATGTAAACTAGTCAAGATTAATAAAATATAGTATAATTAAAAGGAGGTGAAAAGTGTGAAACGTGTTTTTTCTGAAAATAAGGTTTTATTAGTATTAGCAATTATTATTTTAATAAGTTTTGTTGTTATTGGTGTTTCACTAGTTATGTATTTTTATTCTGGGAATGGTAAAGATTCTTATGGGGATAGACTTGAAGGAATAGAAGAAGTACAAATAGATGATAATGTAGGAGATTTAGTTAAGGAATTATATAAAGAAGATAAAGCATTTAATGATGTAATTGTTAATGTAAAGGGAAAAATAATTTATATTAATATTGATTTAAAAGAGAACTTATCATTAGTAGATACACAAAGTTTGGCTATTAAATCTTTAGAAGTATTTAGTGAAGAAGAAAAAGCATTTTATGATATTCAAATTATTATAACTGCGAAAACTGTTGAAGAAGAAAGTGATATTTATCCACTTATGGGCTATAAAAATTCAAAAAATAGTCAAGTGGTTTGGACAAATTAGGAGTAATAGAATATGATAGGTAAAATAACAAAAAGGAAATATTTAATTATTGGAGGAATTAGTTTAGTCGTTTTTGCGTTAGTAATTTTGTTTGTAATTTTATTTTCAAATTCAAAAGACGAATATTCGTTTTTAGAAAAAAACTGGATAAACGCAAATGTAAATAACGTTATTGATGTAACTGTTCCTAGTGATTTGCCGGTTTTTAATTCTTCTGGTAAAGGTGTTTTTATTGATTTTATAAATGATTTTGAAAAAGATACTAATTTATCTTTAAACGTTGTTACAACTAATTCAAGTTATAGTTTTAATGTCGTTAATTCCATTAGTGAAAATGACTTAGTTTTATTTAAAGATCATTATGTTTTAGTCTCAATAAATGATTCTAATATTAGTTCAATTAAAGATTTAAAAGAAAGAGAAATAGCGGTTTTATCTTCAGATTTATCTTTAGTATCTGACTATATGAAAGATGTTAGTGGAGTTCAATACAAGTCTTGTGCGGATACAAGTGAGATTAAGGAATCATTAGAAAGTGGATCACATTTTGCTATAATGCCTTTGTATAGATATATTGATAATATTATTTATGATGATTTGAGTATAGTATATCATTTAGATGGATTAAATTACTATTATGTTATTAATATGCCTCAAAATGGAGATAGATTAAATGATATTTTGGCAAAGTTTTTGAATAGATGGCAAGAAGAATTGGATAAAAGTATTAATTCTAATTTAATAGATATTTATTTTACTGCTAATGAACTTAGTGATGTTCAAAAGGAAAGTATAGTAAATGAAGATTATATTGTTGGTTATATTGAAAATCTTCCTATTGAGGGAATGATTAATAGGGAATTTAATGGTTTATCAAATATTTATTTAAGTAAGTTTTCTGAATTTACTGGAGCTACGTATAAGTTTGTAAAATACAACAATATAAATGATTTGGTAAACGCTTTAAATAAAAAGAAAGTGGATTTAGTTTATAATTATTATTCTATTAATAATGGTAACTATGAGGTAACTAAGGGGTTAGGTAATACTAAATATGTTTTATTAGCGCATAATAATAACAACTTTGTTGCTAAATCGTTAAATGCATTAAAAAATGTTAATGTAAAAATGGTTAGTGGTAATAATTTAAGTAGTTATATTGAACAAAATGGTGCTTTAATAACTGGATATGATAATTATAATGAATTATTTGATGATTTAGCTGATGATGATTTGATAATTTTGGAAAAAGAAACATATGAGTTTTACAAAAATGATGAATTAAGTGAATTTAGTGTTAGATTTTATAGTCAATCATCTACTAGTGCAAATTATTTAATGAACGTTGATAATAGTGTTTTTAATAATTTATTTGAATTTTATATGGCGGTTATATCTTCAGAAGAAACTAAATTAGAAGCGTTAAATAATACAATAAATGAGAAGAATGCAAATGTTTTATTGAATTTTGTTCTAAGTAATATTACATATATATTGATTTTGATTTTCGCAATAACTTTGTTTTTCTATTTGTTAAATAGGAAGATAAAAGTGACTAAAAAAATTAAAAGAGAAGATAAATTAATGTATTTAGATGTGATGACAAATCTAAAAAATAGAAATTTCCTTAATGATAACATTGAGTATTGGGAAGCGAATAAGGTTTATCCACAAGCAATAGTTACTATAGATTTGAACAAAATCAAAGAAATAAATGATACATATGGACATGAAGAAGGGGATAACCAAATAAAAGCTGCTGCAAATATTTTGATAAAAACGCAAAGAGAAAATTCGGAAATTATAAGAACTGATGGTAATGAATTTTTGGTATATATGGTTGGATACGAAGAAAAAGTAATTATTACATATATGCATAAATTAAATAAGGAATTTAATAATTTGCCTAAACCTTATGGTGCTTCTATTGGATATTCAATGATAGAAGATGAAATTAAAAGTATTGATGATGCTATTAATGAAGCTCTTATAATGATGAGAAAAAATAAGGGTGAATAAATATGCTTGAAAAATTAAAATCTTTTTTCAAAAACTTAATTTCAATTATGAAACGAAAAGAAATGCTAATTTTGCCTGGGCATTTAGCATTCTATTTTGTGTTATCTGTTGTGCCTATAATTACCATAATTTTTTTTGTTGCAACATCGTTTAATTTATCACTAAGCGTTATTACTAATTTTATAGAAGTTAATTTTTCTAAAGAGGTTTTAGATGTAATATATCCAATATTAGATAATACAGGATTTACTATTGGTAATATTGTGTTTTTGTGTATTGCTTTTTTCTTAGCAAGTAATGGTTTTGATTCTATTATAATTGCATCAAATGCGATATTTAATTTAGATAATTCTAAATATTTTCGTAGAAGACTGAAAGCATTGGTTTTAACCTTTTTAATGGTGTTATTGTTTACTTTTATTTTAATTGTTCCTTTGTTCGGGGATACTATTTTATCAATTCTTATGAATTTTACCAAGGAGGACAATACATTAATAAACATATTTAATATTTTATATCCCGTTTTGAATATTCCAATAACGTTTTTAGTAGTATTTTTATTCATTAAATTGGTTTATACTATTGCGCCTGATGATGTGATTCCGAGCAAATATGTAAATAAAGGGACGATTTTTACTACATTTTGTTGGATGATTATTACCGTTATATATTCTTATTACATAAGAAACTTTGCACATTTTAACACTTACTATGGTGGGCTTTCAAGTATAGTCATATTGATGTTATGGTTTTACTTAATGGCGTATGTTTTTGTGGTTGGTTTAGCATTCAATCACATCAATGTTGAAGAAAGAATTGAAAAAACTAATACTATGAAACTTGATGAAATACAAAAAAAGGTAAAAGCTACAAAAAAATAGTTTTATTTATATGATATAAGTGGACAAAAAATGTCTGCTTTTTATTGTCTATTTTGATCTATATACTATTATATATAGTTTGAATTATTTTCTTATATTTGTTATAATATTTTAGGAAGGAAGAAATATGAAAGATAAAATTAATGAATTAAAAGGGAATATTAAAAGTGTTTTTTTTAACTATTTTACTAATAATACATTGTTTATAACATATCTTATTTTAAGTGTTGCAATAGGTTTTGTATTACGACTAAATACTGTTGGTGATGCTTTTGCATTTAAACCTTTTTTATGCGACTTAACTGTTGCAACAATTATAGGTTCTTTTGGATATTTGTTTAAACAAAAAAATCAATTTATTTTTTATCTTTCAGTTTTAATATTTTTTACTTTTTTAGGCATAGTTAATAGTTTATATTATATGTTTTACTCATCTTTTGTATACATTAATTTAATTGGAACACTATCTATGCTTGGCGAAGTTGGAGATTCTGTTACTAGTAGATTGGAAATATATCACTTTATTTATATTTTAGCACTAATAATTTACGTAATTGTTTATAAAGTATGGTATAAAAAGAAAAATAATTTAAACAATAAAAAAATGTTTTTAAGAACTATGTTAAGTGGTATTGTTGTTGTTGCTATAGTTATTGTTACTTTAACTGGGACGGAGATAAGTAGGTTTGTTAAACAATGGAATAGGGAATATATTGTCCAAAGGTTTGGCATTTATATGTATACATTTAATGATGTTATACAAAGTTTAGAGCCAAAAGTGAATACTATGTTTGGATACGATGAAGCTGCGAGAACATATAGAGAGTTCTATTCAAATTTAAATGCAGATAAGTCTGATAATAAATATACTGATATATTTAAAGGTAAAAATGTGATTTTTATTCACGCGGAAAGTATCCAGAACTTTCTCATAGATTTGGAAATTAATGGAATAGAAATAACGCCAAACTTGAACAAATTAGCTTCAGAGGGATTGTATTTTTCTCGTTTTTATCCTCAGATAAGTGTAGGTACTAGTAGTGATACTGAGTTTACTTTAACTACTGGATTAATGCCATCTAGTAGCGGAACAGTATTTTTGAATTATTATGATAGGACATACGAAGCTTTGCCATCGCTATTTAATGATTCAGACTATTATACTTTTAGTATGCATGGTAATAATGCAGATTATTGGAATAGAAAAACTATGTATAAATCATTAGGATATCAGCATTTTTATGCAGAAGATAGTTATGAATTTTCTAATGATGAAACGCAAGATGATTATGTTGGTTTAGGATTATCTGATAAATCATTTTTTAAACAATCTATTGAAAAATTATTAGAAATCAAATCAAATAATGAAAAATACATGGGAACTATAATTACTTTAAGTAACCATTCGCCATTTAATGATTTAGATAAATATCCAGACTTAGACTTTTCAATTACTTTTAACAAAACATTAGATGAATTAGATGAAAATGGTAATAATATTGTGGAAGAAGTAACTGTTCCTTATTTAGAAGATACAAATATGGGTAATTATTTGAAAAGCGCACATTATGCTGATCAAGCATTAGGAGAGTTTTTTCAAATGGTTATGGAAAATAATTTAGATGAAAATACAGTATTTATTATATATGGTGACCATGAATCTAAGTTAGGTAGAAGTCAATTTAATTTATTATATAATTATGATCCTAATACTGATGATGTAAAAGATGAAACTGATCCTACATATATTCCAATGGGAACTTATGAATATGAAATGTTAAAAAATACACCGCTTATTATTTGGACAAGTGATAAAGAACTTACAGAAGAAATCACAGATGTTATGGGAATGTATGATGTATTACCAACTGTTGCAAATATGTTTGGATTTGAAGTTCATTATGCTTTAGGTAACGATATATTTTCTAATAACGAAAAAATAGTGATTTTTCCAAATGGTAATTTTTTAACAAATAAAGTGTTTTATAATAATTTAAAAGATGAATATGTGTTATTAACAAATGAACCAATTGAAAGTGATTACATTGAAAAATATAAAAAATATACTGAAGAAAGGTTAGATGTTTCAAAAGCTCTAATTACACATGATTTAATTGAGAAAGTAGGTAATGTTTTAGATGAAAATAGTAAAAAATAAGAAAGTTAATTATAAGAAAATATATTATTTTGTATCATTTGCTATACTATTAGTTTTAATTTCAATAGTAGGTGTTAAAATATACTTTGATTTTTTTGCTAATAATGATGTAGAAGTGGAAACTCGTAAAAATCTTGATACTTTAGATTTGTATGGATATACTTTAGATGATTCTGATACTGAATTATATAAGAAATATTTTGATGAGTTAAAAGTAGTTTTAGATGAAACTGAAGTTGATAATGAAAAATATGCATCTTTGTTGACTCAACTATTTGTAGTTGACGTGTATAATTTAAATAATAAATTAGCTAGTACTGACATAGGTGGATTAGAGTTTATACATAACGATTTGGTAGAAAACTTTAAAATTAATCTAGGTGATACAATGTATAATACAATTGAAAGTAATATAAATGGGAATAGAACTCAAAAATTGCCTGTTGTCACTGATGTAGTTATTAGTAATATTGAGGAAATTACTTATGAATATAATGATACAGAGTATAACGGGTATAAAGTCAGTGCTTCTTGGACTTACGAAGAAGATTTGGGATATGAGGATTCTGCCCAGTTTATACTTATTAGTGATAATAATAAGTTAAATATTGTAGAAAAAGTAGATGGTGAATAATATGGATGAAGTCTATAATTATTTAGTAAAAGATAGCGGTATTAAATATAAAGATACTGTTGTCGTAGGTGTTAGCGGCGGGCCTGATTCCATGAGTTTACTGCATTTAATTAATAGAATAAAAAAAGAAATGGATTTATTTGTTGTAGTTGCGCATGTGAATCATAATGTACGTAAGGAAAGTGACAGTGAACGTAAGTTTCTTCAGAAATATTGTGATGATGCTGGGTTGTATTTTGAATATATGAAGATTGAAAATTATGGCGAAGATAACTTCCATAATGAAGCCCGTTCAATTAGATATAATTATTTTGATAAAATATGTAAGCAATATAGTGCAAAGTTTTTATTAACAGCACATCACGCGGATGATTTAATGGAAACAATTTTAATGAGAATCGTACGTGGTTCCACTTTAAAAGGTTATAGTGGATTTCAAAAAATGATACATAAAGGTGAATATATTATTTTAAGGCCACTAATTACAGTTACTAAAGATCAGTTATTAAAGTATGCTAAAGATAATTCTATACCTTACGTCATCGATAAATCTAATGAAAAAGAAGTTTATACAAGAAATAGGTATAGAAAACATGTGCTTCCTTTTTTAAAGGGTGAAGATTCTAATGTGCATTTAAAGTTTTTAAAGTTTAGTGAGACTTTAATGGAATATAATAATTTTGTGGAAAAACAATTAGGAATTGTAATGACAAAAGTGTTTAAGCAAGGGTTAATTGATATAAATAAGTTTTTAGAAATTGATCATATATTGCAAACTAAGTTAATATATAATATTTTAGAACATATTTATGGTGATGATTTACTAATTATTAGTGATACACATGTTAATTTGATATTTAATCTAATTAAATCAGATAAAGCCAATAGTATAGTTCATTTGCCTAATAATGTAAAAGCGATTAAGACTTATGATAAAATTAGTTTTAATTATGATGATGTAGAAGATAATGATTATGAAGTTGAAATAGATAAAATTGTTAACTTGCCAAATGGAATGAATATAGAAGTTTTAGAGAAAACAGATGACACAAGTAATTTTGTTACTAGATTATCAACTAATGATATAGTGTTTCCACTTACTGTTAGAACAAGAAAAAATGGAGATAAAATGGATGTTAAGGGTATGTCAGGTAGAAAAAAAGTTAATGATATGTTTATTGATGAGAAGATTTCTATGAGAGAAAGAAAACTTTGGCCTGTAGTTATAGACGCTACTGGTAAAATTGTTTGGATTCCAGGTTTAAAGAAAAGTAAGTTTGACAAAAATATTAATGAAGAGTATGATATAATACTTAAGTACTATTAAAAGGAGAGATATTATTTTGAAAAAGAATACAGTTGTTAAAACATTTATGCCTTATTTGTTGTTGTTTGTTGTTATATTGTGTACAATGTATTTGTTTGATACTTTAAATAAGAAGACTAATACTTTGAATTACAATGAGTTTACAACATATTTGGACGAAGGAAAAATTGAAGAATTGACTATAACGCCGAGAAGTGGAAGTGGAGTCTATAGTTTAAGTGGAAAATTAGAGGATTATGATGCTAATGAAACATTTGAATTAATTGTTCCGTTAAGTGATAGTGTTATTGAAAATATTCTTACAGTGGCTAAGGAACAAAATCTAAGTGTTGATACTAAAGGAGATCCAAGTAATAGTTCTTGGGTGGTTATTTTAGTCAACATAGTGCCTACTTTGGTGATAATAGGGCTTAGTTTATATTTAATAAATAAATTAATGGGTAATGCTAAAGGTGGCGGCACATTTGATTTTGGAAAAAGTCGTGCAAGAATGAATCAAGAAAGTGGAACAACTTTTAAAAATGTTGCCGGACTAAAGGAAGAAAAAGAAGAGGTTAGTGAATTAATTGATTTCTTGAAAAATCCGAAGAAATTCCAAAAATTAGGGGCTAGAATACCTAAAGGGGTGTTATTAGTAGGACCTCCTGGAACAGGTAAAACATTACTTGCTAGAGCCGTAGCGGGAGAAGCAAAAGTGCCATTTTATTATATAAGTGGTTCAGATTTTGTTGAATTATTCGTTGGTGTTGGTGCTAGTCGTGTTAGAGATATGTTTAAGGAAGCTAAACAAAATGCTCCATGTTTAATATTTATTGATGAAATAGATGCCGTTGGTAGACAAAGAGGTACTGGTTTAGGTGGAGGACATGATGAACGTGAACAAACTTTAAACCAATTATTAACAGAAATGGATGGTTTTGGATCAAATGAAGGTATTATTATAATTGCGGCTACTAATAGACCAGATGTATTAGATCCAGCTTTGTTAAGACCTGGTAGATTTGATCGTCAAGTAACTGTTAATTTACCTGATGTTAAAGAAAGAGAAGCAATTTTGGAAGTTCATGCTAAAAATAAAATATTAGATGAAAATGTTAAGTTAAAACGTATTGCTGAAAGAACTCCTGGATATTCTGGAGCTGATTTAGAAAATATGCTCAATGAAGCAGCACTTCTTGCAGTTAGAAGAAATAAATTGTCTATTGGTATGGAAGAAATAGATGAGGCTGGAGACAGAGTTTTAATGGGGCCAGCTAAAACTAGTAGGAAAGTTACTGATTTTGAAAAAAAGGTTGTTTGTTATCATGAAGCAGGGCATGCAGTTATTGGTATTGAATTACCGAATGGTGAAGAAGTTCATAAAATAACTATAATTCCTAGAGGTATGGCTGGTGGATATACTCAGATGTTACCTAAAGAAGAAAGAACTATGGTTATGACTAAAGACGAATTATTAGATAGAATCACTTCACTATTAGCAGGTCGTGTAAGTGAAGAAATATTTTTAAATGAAATGAGTACTGGTGCTAGTGATGACTTTAAGAAAGCAACAAGAATTGCACGTAGTATGGTTACTGAATATGGTATGAGCGATTTAGGTCCAGTTCAATTTGAACATAGAAGCGAAGAAGTTTTCTTGGGGCGTGATTATATAAAATCTAAAAATTATTCTGATGCTGTGGCTTTGGAAATTGATCAAGAAGTAAGAAAAATTATTGATTCTTGTTATAAACGCGCGAAAGATATTATTCAAAAGAATAAGGAATTAGTTGAATTATTGAGTAGTACACTAATGAATAAAGAAACTTTAACTAAGGAAGAAATTGAAGAAATTGTTAAGGATTACAAAAATTCTAAAAAGACAAAGACTAGAAAAACAAAGAAAAGTGTAGAAAAATAGATGTTAATTGCATCTTTTTTTTATCAATATTGTTAATAATTTCTATTTTAAAATTTTATGATATGTGTTAAAATTGTTATAGTGAGCGAGGTAGTAATATGGCTAAAGTTATATCACTGGTAAATCAAAAAGGCGGAGTTGGCAAAACGACTACTAGTATTAACCTAAGTAGTGCTTTAGGCCACTTGAGTAAGAAGGTTTTATTAATAGATTTGGATCCTCAAAGTAATAGTACAACTGGCTTAGGGATGAATAAAGGTAATATTAAACTTAGTATTTATGATGTAATAACTAACAGATGCGAAATATCAGAAGCAATTGTTAAAACTAGGTTTAAAAATCTTAGTGTAATTCCTTCTATGATTTTTTTGAGTGGTGTTGAAATTGAATTAATGCAAACTAGTATGAAAGAAGAGAATTTTATACTTGGGGATCAGTTAAAGAATCAAATTAATAAAATTAAAGATAGATATGATTTTATAATTATTGATTGTCCACCGGCTTTAGGGATTTTAACGACTAATGCTTTAGCAGCATCAGATAGTGTTTTGATACCTGTTCAGTGTGAATATTTTGCATTAGAAGGTGTTACTCAGTTATTAAACACTATAATTTTAACTCAAACTAAGGTTAACCCTAAATTGGATATTGAAGGTGTACTTTTAACTATGTTAGATGGGAGAACGTTAGTTGGTTTAGAAGTAGTAGAAGATGTAAGAAAGTTTTTTAAGGAAAAAGTATTTAATACTATAATTCCTAGATTGGTAAGATTAGTAGAAGCACCAAGTCATGGAAAACCTATAATTGAATATGATCCAAAATGTAGAGGGGCTTTGGCGTATATTAATTTAGCAAAGGAAGTGATTGAAAGAAATGCAAGAGAAGAGGAGAGCATTAGGGAAGGGTCTAGAACAACTATTCAGCAATGAAGCTTTTAATATTGATGAATTGGAAAGAAATATAATTGAAAGTAGTAATAAAGAGGATGTTAAGTTGTTAAATTTGAGTGAACTTCGTAGCAATCCATATCAACCTAGAAAAGTTTTTGATGATGAAAAATTAGAAGAACTAGCTACTTCAATAAAAGAGTATGGCGTTATTGAACCTATTATAGTTAAGCGTAGCATAAAAGGTTATGAAATTGTTGCTGGAGAAAGAAGAACACTTGCTGCTAGAAAAGCCGGTCTTGAAAAAATACCTGCAATAATAAGAGATTTTACTGATGAAGAAATGTTAGAAATTGCTATACTTGAAAATATACAACGTGAAGATTTAAATATAATTGAAGAAGCAGAAGCATATAAAAAGATGTTAGAAACTTTGCATTTAACTCATGATGAATTAAGCAAGAAGATTGGAAAAAGCAGAAGTTACTTGACTAATATTTTAGGGTTATTGCAGTTACCTTCTAAAATTCAGAAACTTATTTTAGATGATAAATTATCTATGGGACATGCAAGAATACTAAGTAAACTTAGTGATGTAGAGAAAGTTTTTGACTTAACGCAAAGAGTTGTAGATGAAAACTTATCTGTGAGAGAACTAGAGAATATTGTTAATGAGAATTATGTTCGTAAAAATCCTATAGCTAAACCAAAGGCAAAAGTTAACCCTAATTATCAGTATGTTCAAGACATATTGCGTGATAAAATTGGAACTATGGTAAAGGTTAATAATAAAAATATTACTATACCATTTGATAGTGAAAAAGATTTAGAAAGAATCTTGAAAATATTAGATATTAAGGTGGAAATTGATTAAATGAATTATAAAGAAGGAAATACAGTTATAATGAAAAAACCACATCCTTGTGGAACAAATCTTTGGCAAATAGTTAGAACTGGCGTTGATATTAAATTAAAGTGTATTAATTGTGGACGAGTAGTTATGCTGGATAGAATTAAATTTGAAAAACGATTGAAGAAGGTGGTGTCTGAATGAAATCTAAGTTTCATTTTAATCCAATATTGATGTTTATTATACTTATTGCTATAACTATTTTATTAAGTGGAATTTTATCTTTCTTTAATGTTCAAGCAGATTATAGCACTGTAAATACTGTTACTAATGAGTTATCTAATAACAATGTTGTTCAGGTAGAAAACTTATTAAGTGGTGAAGGGATTAAAGAAATTGCTACTACTGCTATTACAGATTTCGTTAGTTTTGCACCATTATCAATGTTAATTATAACTTTAATAGGAATTGGTGTTTTAGAAAGAAGTGGATTTATGAAAACCTTCTTTACTTTAATAACACAAAACTTTAAAAAGAATTCGTTAACATTTATATTAATTTTATTTAGTATTTTAAGTACTTTGGTAGGAGATATTGGTTATGTTTTATTTTTACCACTAGGAGCTTTATTGTTTAAGTATGGACATAGAAATCCTTTGGGAGGTATAATTGCTGCTTTTGCTGGTGTTTCATTTGGATATGGAATGAATGTATTTTTGAGCGCTATAGATAGTAGTTTGTTAACAATGACTTTAAATGCTAGTCACATTATGGATACAAAATATGATATTGGCTTGTTTTTTCAATTATTGATTATGATTTTAGCTGTTATAATTACAAGTATAGTTTTTACCAGAATAACTGAAAAAAATATAATGCCTAAACTAGGAAAATATGAGTTTGATGATATAGAAACTTTAGAAGACGTTAAGATAACTAATAGACAACTTAGAGGTTTAATTGTATCTTTAGGTGTTGGATTTTTATACGTTATTGCAATCATTTACATGATTATTCCAGGTTTACCTTTTTCTGGGGCTTTATTAGATAGTAGTGGTGACTATTATATTGATATGCTATTTGGAACAAATGCTGTGTTTAGCCAAGCTTTTGTATTTATTGTTGTATTTCTATTTATTTTAGTTGGTTTTACTTATGGTTTTGTATCAAAGTCTATTAAAGGTAAAGATATTTCTGATTGTTTATCTCATTCTTTAGATGGAATCGGAAGTATTTTGGTTTTGATATTTATGGCATCAATGTTTATTAGTATATTAAAAAAATCAAATATCGGATTAGTTTTAACTGCACTTTTGTCTAATGTAATTGGTGAAGTTAATTTGACTGGTTTTGGTTTGATTATTCTATTATTTGTTATATCTATAATAAGTCATATTTTTCAAACTGGTATTGCATTAAAATGGTCTGTATTATCAGGTATAACAATTCCGGTATTTATGAATGCAAGTTTGAGTCCAGAGTTTGCTCAGATAATTTATGTTGCTGGAGTTAGCGTTGCAAATGGAATTACACCAGTAATGGCATACTTCGTTATATATCTAGCGTTTATGGAAAAATATAATAAAAATGGGACTATTTCTATATTTGGAAGTTTAAAATATACATTACCATATAGTTTGGCTGTTTTGGTAATTTGGTTTATTTTAATAAGTAGTTTCTACGTAACAGGACTACCATTAGGTATAGGTTCAATGCCGGGAGTTAATTATGTCGCTTAAAGCAGGAATTATAGGAATGCCCAATGTTGGTAAAAGTACGCTTTTTAATGCTATTACTAAGCAAAATATTTTGGCTGCTAATTATCCTTTTGCAACAATTGATCCTAATTTAGGGATTGTGACTGTTCCAGATGAACGTTTAGGAGTTTTAGAAAATATATATGTTCCAGAGAGGACTATTCCTACTCAATACGAGTTTATAGATATTGCTGGTCTTGTTAAAGGTGCTAGTAAAGGTGAAGGGTTAGGTAATAAGTTTTTATCACATATAAGAGAAGTTGATGCTGTTATCCATGTCGTTAGGTGTTTTGAAGATAAAGATATAATACATGTTGATGGTTCTATTGATCCTGTTAGGGATGTAGAGATAATTAATACTGAATTAGCAATAAGTGACTTGGAATTAGTTGAAAATAGGCTTTTAAAAATTGAAAAGAAAGCAAAAACGTCAAATGATAAAACATCATTATTTGAAGTTGATGTGTTATATAAATGTAGAGATAATTTAGTACAAAACATACCGCTACGTAGTATAGATTTTTCTGATGAAGAACTTAAAATAATTAAAGCTTTTAATTTTATAACTTTGAAACCTATAATTTATATTGCTAATGTTACTGAAATGGATTTAGTTTTAAAAAATAATGCTAATGTTAATAAATTGCAAAATTATGTTGGTGATTCTAAAGTAGTTTTGATGTGCGCTAAGATAGAAAGTGAATTGGTTGAATTTAATGATTTAGAGAAAAAAGTGTTTTTAAATGAACTTGGAATAGAAGACAGTGGTCTAAATCAATTAATTAAATTAACCTATGAAATACTAGGGCTTAGAACTTTTTTTACTGCTGGGTCTGACGAAGTAAAAGCTTGGACTTTTAAATCAGGAATGAAAGCGCCTGAATGTGCAGGTATTATTCATTCTGATTTTGAGAGAGGTTTTATACGTGCTGAGGTTATCAGTTATGAAGATTTAATTAAATATGGCGATGAAAAAAAGGTTAAAGAAGCGGGGCGTGCTAGACTAGAGGGAAAAGACTATGAAATGCAAGATGGAGATATTTGCTATTTTAGGTTTAATGTGTAAATAAACGGGTGTTAGTATGAATAGAAAAAATATAAAGATGCAAGCTTTAAAAATGTTAGAACATAATGTGTGGAATATTTGGAAACCTATTTTGATAATTATATTTATATTAATTGTTTTTGAGATTTTATTTAGTTATATTAATTTTAGTTCTGTTTTAACTGAGTGTATTGTATACTTAATTTTGTTTTCATTAATATCGTCTCAACTTTTTGTGGGATTTTCGTTTTATATGCTTAATTTAATTCGCGGTAATAATTTTGCTATTAGTAATTTTTTTTGTTTTTATAAAAGTTTTATAACTATATTTATAATCAATTTAATTGTTCAGATATTCTTTATGTTTGGTTTATTTTTCTTTATAGTTCCTGCTGTTATTGTAATGTTATGTTATTCATTTGTTAATTATGTTTTCGCTGATGGTGAAAAAGATGTTATAGATGCTTTAAGAAGTAGCCGGGAATTAATAAGTGGTTATAAGTTTAACTATTTAAAATTTATTCTCAGTTTTTCTGGATGGATTTTAGTTGTATTATGCACTTTTGGAACTGCGATTATATTTGTTTTACCATATATTAGTTTATCAAATGCTTTGTATTATGATAAATTAGTTTTAATTAATGATTATCACTCATTTTTTTTATACTTTTTATGTTAATTTTTTTTATACTTTTTAATATACTTTTAATACTATGTTTGTTATAATATGCAAGAAGAGCAAAAAGCTCCTTGCTTCTAAAAGGAAGCCATTGACCATAAGGAGGTGAAGTAATGAATAAATATGAAATAGTATTTATTATTAAAGCAGATCTTGAGGAATCAGTTATTAGTGATACAGTAAAATCTTTTGAAAAAGTTTTAACGGATATGAAAGCTAATATTACAAATTCAAAAGAAATGGGGCAAAAGAAACTTGCTTATCCAATAAAAGATTCAATAAGAGGTTATTATTATTTATTGAATGTTGAAGCTACTCCTGAAGCTATTAAAGAGTTTGATCGTAAAGCTTTAATTGATGAAAAGATACTAAGACATTTAATTGTTAAGGAGGATGAATAATGAATAAAATTATTCTAGTTGGTAGACTAACTCGTGATCCTGAAATAAGGACTATTGGAACAGGAAATTCTGTTGCTAATTTTACGGTCGCAATAAATAGACCTTTTAAGAATAAAGAGGGAATTATAGAAGCTGATTTTATAAACGTTGTATCTTATAGATCGGTTGAAAATATAGGTAAATATTGTTTTAAAGGCAGTTTGATTGGTATTGAAGGAAGACTTCAAACTCGTAGTTATGATGCACAAGATGGAAGCAAAAGATATGTTTCTGAAGTTGTTGCAGATTCGGTTGAGTTTTTAGGAACTAAAAGGGATAGAAATGAAACGCAATCAGGAGGATTTGTTGATATACCAAGTGCAACGCCGATTGATACTCCATCATTTGAAGAAGGAATAGATGTTTCAAGTGAAGATCCGTTCAAGGATTTTGGAACTGAAGTATCTTTAAGTGATGATGATTTACCTTTTTAGAAAGGAGAATTTATGGGAGAATTTTATCCAAGAAAAAAGAAAATCTGTCAGATGTGTGCTGGCAAAGATGTTGATTATAAAGATGTTCAAATTATTAGTAAATATATAAATGAGCAAGGTAAAATATTACCAAGAAGAATGACTGGAGCTTGCGCTATGCATCAAAGATATATTGCTAAACAAATAAAGAGAGCTAGACAGATTGCTTTAATTCCATTTACTAAGTAAAAAAAAGAATAGTGTGTAACTATTCTTTTTAGTTGTCTCTAACTATCAATATTAATCTTAACAGTTCTAATAAACTAGAAATTAATCCCGCTACATATGTAAGTGCAGCTGAAAATAATATTTTCTCGGCACCATCATTTTCTTCATTTACTAATATGCTTAATTTTTTTAATTCTATTTTTGCACGTTTTGAAGCATTAAATTCTACAGGAAGTGTAACTATTTGAAAAATTACGCCAAATGATACTAATATTATTCCAAGCCATATTAAGTTTGTTATATATGTTAAGAAACCAATGAGTAATACTACATATGCTATTTTTGATGCGAAGTTAACTATTGGGAATATAAAACTTCTTATTTTCATGAAAACATAGCCATCTTTGTGTTGAATTGCGTGTCCACATTCATGTGCTGCGATTGATACAGCTGCAATAGTATCTGTTTGAAAAACTTGTGAAGATAGTCGTATAACTTTTCTCTGTGGATCATAATGATCTGTTAAATACCCTTTTGTTTCAACTATGTGTATATCTTTTAGCCCATTAGCATCAAGTATTTTTCTAGCTGCCTCAAAACCTGTTATTCCTGTACTATTTTTTATAGTAGAGTATTTTTTATAATTTATGGTAATGATTATTTGTGCTGTTATCGGAATGATTAATATTCCTATAAAAATTAATAAATATGGATCCATACTTCTCTTCCTTTCATAATATATTTATATTATATCATGATTTTATGTAATATTTATGAAATTTTTGTTAATACTTTATTTTTATATTTATCAGTTAATTGTTTTATTTTATTTGCGCCTTGTAGTAAATAGTTACTTTCAGTAATGATTTTTTCTATGTCGGTTTTTTCTAAGTTTTTAGAATATAAGTTGATTATTTTATATATATCATTTTTTGTTAAATTGTTCATTTTTATATAGTTGTCAATTTTTAAATAGTTTTCTACTTCTTCATTTTGTTTTTTTATAAAACCTATTTTAGTATTTTCGTCATCAGTTGTATTTGTAAATATAATTATGTTATTTTTAAAATTAATTCTTTCATTTTTTGTATTTTTTATTTCTCCATCTTCTATTATACTTTTAAACAAATCTTTTATTGAATAATGAGCATTATTTATATTTTCAACAAGTATAATTGAGTTTGAATTTAATTTTAATTCTTCAAATGTTGTATTAGTATCATTGTATCCAACATATCCTTGCGGACTGCCTAACAATCTATTTAAACTTGTTTCGTTTTTATATTCGTTCATATTTATTTTTATTAAATTGGTTTTCGTGTATTTTGATAATAGTTTAATTAATTCTGTTTTACCTGTTCCTGTTTTTCCTTCTATTAATATTGGTGTTGGCAAGTCATTATTTTTTGTTTGATGATTTTTATATATGGTAATTATTTCTGATATTTGTGTGTCTTGCCCAATAATTTTGCTCATTATTTTTTGTTTGATGTTATTAATGTAATCTAAATTATTATTTAACTCGTGTATAATTGAGTTTGATTTTTTTTCTAAAACAGATTTTAGTATTTCTTCTGTGACAATCTTTTTTTCGTGATTATTAAGTTTAGTTAAGTTTTCGGTGAGATTATTAATTTCTTCGCTTATTGTAATAGCATCTGCATATTTTTGTTTTCTTAGTAAAGTGTTTTTTTGTTTATTTAATTTATTTATTTTATTATTAATTTTTTGTTTTTCTTCAGTATTAAAAAACAAAGCTGTCTTAGCGCATACTTCATCAAGTATATCTATGCTTTTATCAGGTTCACTTCTTCCGTGTATGTATTTTTTGCTTAAATAAGGTATTTGCTTTATTATTTGTTCAGGTATTTTAACTTTATGATATTTTTCATACTCATGTTTTATTTTTTTTAATATTGTTAGTAGTTCTGCTTCGTTTGGTTCATTTATATAAACTTTTTGAAATCTTCTATCTAATGCTTTGTCTTTTTCTATTGTTTTTTTGTATTCGTTAATTGTTGTTGCTCCTATACATTTTGCTTTTCCTCTAGCTAGCATTGGCTTTAATATATTTGACGCATCTATGGCGCCTTCTGCACCGCCTGCACCAACTATAGTATGTATTTCATCAATAAATAAGATTATTTGATCGTTTTTTTCTAATTCTTTTATTATTTTACTCATTTTTTCTTCAAACTCACCACGATATTTAGTTCCGGATATTATTGAGGCTAAATTAATTGATATTATTTTTTTGTTTAAAAATGTTTCTGGAACGTTTTTATCTACTATTTTTCTTGCTAATTCTTCTACAATAGCAGTTTTGCCAACTCCAGCTTCTCCTATTAATATTGGATTGTTTTTGTTTTTTCTGGCTAGTATTTCTATAATTCTGTTTATTTCTTCTTCTCTTCCTATTACTTTATCTGTCTCATTATTTATAACTAATTCATTTATATTTGTGCCTAATTCTTCAAGTATACTATTTTCATTATTTATCAGTTCTTTTGTAAAATCCTTATATAAGCTATTATAGCTGTCTGTTAATTTTGCTATTATTGCATTTGCTTTGCAACTTTTATCATCAAGTATTGATAAAGAAAGATTAATAGAATTAATTTCCGTTTTATTATCTTTTGTATTTATAAATGAGTTTTCAATAATTTTTTTTGTAGTTAATGTGTAATATTTACTTTTGTTTTTGCTGTTGGTATTATTAATTAGTTTTTTTGCTTCTTCATAATTTATGTTATGTTTGTTAAATATCGTTTGGGACTGAGTGTTTGATTTAAGTATTGAAAGCAATATATGTTCTGTAGTTATAAACTCACTGTTATTTTTGGTTGCTTCTTTTTCGCTGTTTTTTAAAATATTAATTATTTCTTCAGAATAGTTCATTATGCCTCCTTTATTATATATGTTATATTGATATATTTTATTAATTTTTATTCAACTATTAAGGCATAAAAAAAACAAGATTATTGTAAATCTTGTTTTAAACTAATACTGAAATAATTATTATTGCTACAATTACTATGAATAATTCGAGTAATAGTTTCCAACTCTTTTTTAACCATTCTCCATATGGAACATCTAAATAACTTAATCCTAATACTAACATTGTGCTAGTAGGTGCAAAGAACATTGTAAGTCCATATAAAGATTGTGTTATTATTGCTAAAGAATTAATGGCTTCTGTAGCAGGGAATGTTCCTGCTATTAGTGGTATTGATGACTGTGCTAAATATATCATCTCTCCATTCATAACTGAACCTATGATTGTTATCAGTGATGTTAAAAATATATTGAAGTTATCTGAAAGATTTATTATATAGTCCGTTATAGTTATATAGAATGGGTGATAAGCTGTCATAATTATTATAACCATACTAAATGTTACAAGTAGAGCAGGTTTAATCATTTTTCCTAATCCATATAACATGTTATCAATTATTTCACTAAGTTTTTGTTTATATGTAAATCCTATTATTAATGCAGCAGTAAATACTATCATAGATATTTCAAGATATGTCCATGATCCGAATGCTTCTATGTAACCTAGTAAATTCGCTCCAATTGTGTATTCTCCTATAGCCCAATTTTGAATTGATTCATGTAGATTTGTAAAAAATTCTACATTAAATACATCTGTCCATGGTGTAGGTGCTAGTATTAATAATACAAATATAATAGCAAATACTGTTATTATTGGCCAAGATGCTTTTTTAACTTGTTTCTTTTCGCCAATAAAAGCAATATTATCTGTCTCTTCTTCTATTTTTGCTTTTTTAACTTTTTTTGTATATGCTAATGTAAACATAATATATACTACATAACTAATAACTAATAAAGCTATTTTTGATAACATATCGTTACCAAAGTCTGTAATTCCAACTACTTGGTTTATATACCCATTAATGTATATACTATATGTACTACCGATTATACCTACAAACATTGGTACAATTGTAATAAGGAATGCACTTATTTTGTCATATCCCATTAGTAATATTATTGCAACTAGTGCTGGTATAAACACAAATAGCATTAAGTTTAGCCCTAATATGCTTGATAATGCTGTTATGACTAATGTCAAAATGACAATAAATATTTGTTCCTTTCCTTTTAAACGTTTAACTATTTTTTCAAGTATATTTCTATATTTTCCAGTTTTTTCTAACACTCCATACAATGCTCCAACTGTGAATAAAAATATTACTGTTTGTATGAAATATTGGAATGATAAAAATGGATAACTTAGAATATCAAATATACCTACAGGCATAGTACCTAAATCTATTACAGTTGATCCGCTATAATAGCTTGCTGGTATTATCCAACTTAGAATCATTATAATCAATGCCACAATTCCTATAACTTTTAGCAAACAATTCTTTTTCATAAATTACCTCCTATCTAATTATACAATATTTTGCTCAATACTTACAAGTTTTATTACTTTTAAGTATTAATTTTTTTCTTTCATGTGTGGGAATAATATAACTTCGCGTATAGTATCTGAACCTGTTAATAACATTACTAATCTGTCAATGCCCATTCCCATACCGCCAGTTGGTGGTAATCCATATTCAAGCGCTTCAACATAATCTTCATCCATGTCATTTGCTTCATCGTTTCCTAAGTTTTGTTCTTTTACTTGTGCTTCAAATCTTTCTCTTTGATCTATTGGGTCGTTTAATTCAGTAAATGCATTTGCATATTCTGATCCTACGATAAATAGTTCAAATCGTTCAGTAAATCTAGGATCTTTCTCGTTTTTCTTTGCTAATGGACTAATCTCTATAGGGTAACTATAAATAAATGTTGGTTCAATAATTTTGTCTTCGCAATATTTTTCAAAAAATGCTTCAATTATGTGTCCGTATCCAAAATGTGCTTCAACTTCTATACCGTGATTATTTGCCAATTTTATTGCTTCTTCTAAACTAATATTATCTTCAAAGTTTATTCCTGTTTCTTCTAGTATTAAGTCTGTCATTTTTGCTCTTCTAAATGGTTTATTAAAGTCTAAACTATGGCCTTTGTATTCAAGTGATAATTTTCCTAATACATTATTCATTGTATATTTTATAATGTTTTCTGTTAGTTCCATCATTCCTTCTAAGTCTGAGAAAGCTTTGTATACTTCTATTGTTGTGAATTCGGGATTATGGTTTCTATCCATTCCTTCATTTCTAAATAGTCTTCCAATTTCGTATACTGCATCCATACCTCCTACAATTAGTCTTTTTAAATGTAACTCAGTTGCAATTCTTAAATACATATCTATATTTAATGTGTTGTGGTGTGTTATAAATGGTCTTGCTGTTGCACCACCACGTATTGTACCTAATATAGGGGTTTCTACCTCTGTATATCCTAAATTATCTAAGTATTGTTGTATACTTCTTATTATTTTTGGTCTCATAAATGCAATCTTTCTTGCATCTTCATTCATAATTAAGTCTACATATCTTCTTCTAAAGCGCTCTTCAACGTCTTGAAGTCCATGATATTTTTCTGGTAAAGGTCTTAATGATTTTGTTAAATGTGTGTATTCTTTTGCTTCAATGCTTAGTTCACCTGTATGTGTTTTCATTATTTTTCCTTTAATTCCAACAATATCACCTAAATCGTTTTTTTGGAATATGTAATACATATCTTCGCCAATGTTATCTATTTTAACATATATTTGTATTTGACCTTCTTTGTCTTGTATATGCATAAATCCGGCTTTACCTTTTACTCTTTTTGTCATTATTCTTCCGGCGAGTTGTGCTTCAACATTTAGTTGTTCTAACTCTTCTTTGGTTAAATTATTATATTTGTCTATAAGTTCTTTAGAAGTTGCTGTTACTTCATACCTTTGGCCAAAAGGATTTATTCCTCTTTCTTTGAACTCATTCATTTTCTCCCTTCTAACAATTTCTTGATCTGTTAATTCTTTCATTTTATTCCTCCTTCTATAATAAAAAAATTAATGACAAAAGGGCGTCATATCGCGGTACCACCTTTTTTATCATTAATTGATATCTCTTTTTTATAACGGAATTATCCGGACTTGTCAGTCATTTCCGAGGTTTTTATTCATATTATACTTGTTATTGGCTTTCATCGTTCCAACTTTCTAAAAACAGTTCATAATATTACTCGTCCTCTTCCTCAATTTGCTTGTATTATAATATATTTGTGGGTAGGTGTCAATTACTTTGGTGTTATTGATGTAGTAAACTAGATGTGAGAATAATTAAATTATTACATAAAAAGAGAAAACACTCAAAACATAAAAACTGTTATATAATTGAATTGTAAAAAAATATACAGACCTTTTAGTAAAAGTTCGAAACTTAAAAGGTTTTAAGGAGTTGTTTTCTCTATGAATATAATTCCATTATTTCAATCATTTGTTAACCATTTATTGAATATTTTAAAAAATAATTTGTTTTTGTAAAACTTTTAGTATCCTTTTGTTCCAACTAAACTTTCGTCATTTGTGATTAGTTCATCTGTGTATATTGTTTCATATTCGGTTTTATTTTTTCTAATAATAATTTTTTCAATTCCGGCGTTTATTATGAATCTTTTACATAGTGAACATGGTCTTGCATCTTTAACATACTGATTTGTATCATTTTCAATTCCTACTAAATATATAGTAGAGCCAATCATATCTCTTCTCGCTGCACTTATTATTGCATTTTGTTCTGCGTGAACGCTTCTACATAATTCATAACGTTCTCCTCTTGGAACGTTTAATTTTTGTCTTATACAAAACTTTTCATCACAACAGTTTTTTCTTCCCCTTGGAGCTCCCACATATCCTGTTGATATTATTTCGTCATTTTTTACAATTATTGCACCAAACTTTTTTCTTAAACATGTTCCTCTTTCACTTACTGATTCAGTAATATCTAAATAATAATTATTTTTATCTGTTCTATTCATTCTTATCCTCCATATACTTGTTTATTAAATCAAAAAAATCTTTTTCATTTTTAGTTTCCATGATTTTTCTTTTTATTTCTTTATTATCATTTAATCCTTTTATATACCATAATGCATGTGTTCTTATTTCAAGCAGCGCTTGTTTTTCATTAGTGTTTTGTTTTAATAATTTATAATGTTTTATAATCATTTTTAATTTATCATTTTTATTAGGTTTTTCTATGATTTTGTCATTTTCAATGTATTCTACACACTCTTTTATGAACCATGGATTTCCTAATGCTGCTCTGCCAATCATAATTGCATCGCATTTTGCTTCTTCTAACATTTTTTTTGCATCGTATATTGTTTTAATATCTCCGTTACCGATTACTGGAATCTTAACTTTTTCTTTTACCTTTTTAATTATGTTCCAGTCAGCATTCCCTGAGTAAGCTTGACTTCTTGTTCTTGCATGTATGCATATTGCTTTTGCGCCTGCTTTTTCACAAAGTTCAGCTACTTCAACAGCATTAATGTTATTGTTGTCCCATCCACTTCTTATTTTTACCGTTATAGGTGTTTTCGTGTTTTTGACAACAGCTGATACTATTTCATATATTTTATTAGGGTTTTTTAGTAAAGCACTTCCTGCTTGGCTTTTTAATGCTATTTTTGGAACTGGACACCCCATATTGATATCAATTATATCTGGTTTAATATGAGTTTCAATGTATTTTGCACTACTAACAAAAGTTTCTACATCATTTCCAAATATTTGAATTGCTATTGGCCGTTCTTTTTCACTAATTTCTAATAGATTTAACGTTTTTTCACTGTTATATTTTATTCCCATTGTACTTATCATTTCAGAATATATTAAACCTGCGCCCATTTCTTTTATTATTGTTCTGTAGCTTTTATTTGATACTCCTGCCATGGGCGCAAATACAATTTGATTATTAATTATTATATTTCCTATTTTCCATTTCATATTTTTATTATAACTTAATATTTTATAAAGTAAATTGTTTTTTAAAATAAAAAAAGAGATTGCTCTCTTTTAATTATTCACTAGTTTCTATAGCTTTAAATGTAAGTGTACACGTTCCGTTTGATGAAACATTGTCAACCGAAAATAGGCTTCCGCTTATTTCTCCAATTAATCCGTTAGTACATGTTATATCAGCGTTTGCAGTCGTATATCCTTCGTTGTTTGTAAATGTGAAAGATACTTTTCCACCTGGCCTAACTGTTTTTGAATCTTCTACAGGTGTGCCATTAACTATTTTTAATGTTACTGTATATGTATTTGGTGTAAAATCAACTGTACATGTTGCGTTATCTGTTACATTTGAAATAGTTAATTCTTGTGTTTCAACATTATATGTCGCTTTTTGATTATTTGTACATAAAACTTCATTATATATATAATCTGATCCTGGTTTTATAGTTGTAGTTATAGATTCTCCGTATTTAACAACTTTTGATTCTTCAGTTATGATACCATTGTTAGCTGTAAAATTGATTGTGTATTCTCCTATAGAAAATGTAATTTCGCAAGTTGTGTTTTTAGTTACATTACTTACTGTTAATGTTGAATTTTCTTCGTTCCATTCTGCAGGTGTATCATTTGTACATTCTACTTTTTCAAACTTGTATCCTTCTGTTGGTGTGATACTATATGAAATAGATTCTCCTCTTTTTACTTTTCTATCTTTTAGTGCATCAAGTTCGTTTACTGTTCCGTTTGTAGCTGTAATATCTACATCTAAATAATTAGATACAAAATATAATACACATGTTGAATCACTTGTTTTTTCAGGTATTGTAAACTCCCATGTTTCATTATTCCACAAACCTTTTACATTATTTGTACAATTATATTCTTGGAATGAGTACATTGTTTCAACTTCTGTTGATACATTTTCTTCATCTGAAGGTGTTTCGTTATCACCATTTTCTATAATCTCATTTTTAGGCATTTCGCTTACTTCAACACCATCAAGATAATATTTGTATTCTATTTTGTATTCTTTAGGTGTGTTATCAACCACAGTGCCTTTTTTGCTTTGTAAAAATCCTACTATTCCTAATGCAGTACATGCAATTATTAATATTGTTAAGATTATTATAATTGATTTTTTCATTCTTTTTTCCTCCAATATTTTATAATATAATTCTAATATTATATACATATTTTGTCAAGAAATATACTAATTTTCTTTTAAATGAATTATTTTGTTTGACTTTTAATATATTATTTTATATAATCATAATCGGTACATTTTAAATGGATTTATATTGCTGTGGGAAGGCATATATAATGAAGTTGAGAAGGAGTTAAAATGAAAACATTTATGTTAAGAAAAGAAGATGTTGTTACTAAATGGTATCTTATAGATGCTGAAGGCAAAACGCTAGGTAGTGTTGCTACTAAAGCCGCTCATATTTTACGTGGTAAACATAAGGTAACTTTTACTCCACATGTTAATTGTGGCGATGCTGTTATAATTATTAATGCATCAAAGGTAAATCTTACTGGAGATAAGTTAAATAAAAAGATTTATTATAATCATAGTGGATTTCCAGGTGGTTTAAGAGAAAGAACTGCAAAAGAAATGAAAGAGAAATATCCAGTAGAAATGATTGAAAGAGCTGTTAAAGGTATGTTACCTAAAGGACCTTTGGGTAGAGATATGTATAGAAAATTATATGTATTTGAAGGTTCTGAACATAATCATGAAGCTCAAAAACCTGAAAAGATAGAAATGTAGGAGGAAAATATGGCAGAAAGTAAAGTTTGGAAAGCTACAGGTAGAAGAAAAAGAAGTATTGCTCAAGTATCTATGTCATATGGTAAAGGTAAAATAACTGTTAATGGTGAAGATGTTAATACTTATATGCCTTATGAAACACTAGTTATGGATTTAAAACAACCTTTGAAATTGACTGAAAATGATGGTAAGTTTGATATTACTGTTAAAGTTAATGGCGGAGGATTTAATGGTCAAACTGGTGCAATTAGATTGGGTATAGCACGTTGTTTATTAGAAATAGATCCAAATAATAGAGAAGTACTTAAATCTAATGGTATGATTACTAGAGATTCAAGAATAAAAGAACGTAAAAAATATGGTCTTAAAAAAGCTAGAAGAGCACCTCAATTTAGTAAGAGATAGATGTTTATAAACCTTGTAATATCTGCAAGGTTTTTAATTTGGCTGAAAAAATTGTGAAAACGCTAGAAGATATGTAATCATTATGCTATACTTTTAGTTGTAGGGTGATAATGTGGCAAAGAAAGTTTTTAAGTCTATTGAAGAACAAGTAGAAATATTAAGAAATAAAGGATTAGTAATTGAAGATGAGGAGTATGCTAAATCAATATTATTAAGAGAAAATTACTTTTTTCTTATGGGTTATAGACATTCGTTTTTAAAAAAAGATGCAAGTAGAAAGTTTATAGATGGTACATCATTTAATGAACTTTATGCTTTATTTATGTTTGATAGGACATTTAGAAACATTATTTTTAAAAATATTTTAATTGTTGAAAATAATTATAAGTCAATTTTTAGTTATGCTTTAAGTAGTAATTATGGTTATAAAGAAAAGGATTATTTAAATCCAAGTAACTTTGATCAAAGTGAAGATAAGAAGGGTCAAGTAAGTGATTTAATTAGAAAATTGAAAAGGCAATATAGGGTTAATGGCAAACAACATGGTGCGACTAGCCATTATATGGTAAATTATGGGTATATTCCGTTGTGGATTGGAATAAAAGTTATTAGTTTTGGATTAATGAGTGAATTATATAGTATATTAAAAAGTGAAGATGCAAATAGAATTGCTAAAATATATAATATTGATGCTAAAAGTTTAGAAGTGTTTTTGCCAATACTAGCTAACTATAGAAATCTATGTGCTCATGAAGATATATTATTTGACCATTTTACTCAAAGGACAATTCCGGATAATATTTACCATCATATACTTAATATACCTAAAGTAGAGGACGAATATGTTAACGGTAAAAATGATATTTTTGCTTTGATTTTAATCTTAAAACATTTATTAACTCCGAGTGATTTTAAGTTAATGATGAATGAAATTAATTATGAATTTGATAGGTTAAAGGGAAGACTAGTACATATTGATATAAGTGTTATTTATGAAAAAATGGGGTTTCCTCTGAATTACAAAGATATAATGTATTTAGAATAGAAAGGGTGTGAACTAAGTGAGGAAGAAAATCATTTATTTTGCTTCTGTAGTTCTTAGTATTGTATTAGGTGCAAGTATTATGTATGGCGTTATTTATTTTTTTCCAAATACTATCGTTAAAACTATTAGTGAAAATAAAGTAAGTGTAACAGATGAAGGTATTAGTGAAGGTGTAGGAAATGTATATGATGCTGTTGTTGTGGTAGAAAGTTTAGTTAGAAATACAACAATATCTATTGGAACTGGTTTTGTATATAAGATTGATGGTGATGACGCTTATGTTATGACTAATCATCATGTTATTGAAGATGCTGAATCAATTCAGTTAACTTTTACTAATGATGAGATAATTACAGCTGAATTGGTAGGTTCTGATGAGTATGCTGATATTGCAATTTTGAAAATAGATAAAAATGATGTTATTCAAGTTGCTAATATAGGTAGTAGTGTAGATATGGAAATTGGTGATACAGTATTTACTATAGGAACTCCTTTAAGTAAAAATTATGCCGGTACTGTTACGAGAGGAATTATTAGTGGTAAGAATAGAATGGTAAGTGTTTCAGTTTCTGGTTACTCAAGTGATTGGATTATGAATGTTATGCAAACTGATGCAGCAATTAATCCGGGTAATAGTGGCGGACCATTATGTAATGTTAACGGAGATGTTATAGGAATTAATTCTTTAAAAATTGTTGAGGATGAAATTGAAGGATTAGGCTTTTCAATTCCTATTGAAGACGCTATTGAGATTGCAAATCATATAGAGTCTGGAACTGAAATAATTAGACCTTATTTGGGAATATCTATGTTAGATTTGTCCGCTAGTTATGATTTAATGTTGGCAGGTATTCGTGTTGACGGAAATGTTGATGATGGCGTTGTTGTTTACGAGGTGGAGAATAATAGTCCAGCAGCTGATTCAGGTTTAGAAATAGGAGATATTATTACTGAAATAGGCGATAGCAAAGTTTCTAATATTGCTGAATTTAGGTATAATTTGTATAAATATGAACCAGGTGAAACAGTTACTATTAAATTTTATAGAGATGGAGAGTATGATACAGTTAAAGTTGAATTAGAAAAAAACGAATAATTATATTTGGGGATTTTAATTGATTAATTTAATTTTAAAATATATAATTTAACTAGGAGTGTTTTTTATGAAAAAGTGTGCGTTTATATATAATCCTGAAAGCGGCAAGACTAATAATAAAAAAGATATAAAAAAGATCTCTGATTTATTAGAAAAAAATGGATATGAAATGATAGCATGTCCAACTGAATATAAAGGTCATGCAATTAAAATTGTGGAAGAATTAGTTGATGTTGATTTAGTTATTAGTTGTGGCGGAGATGGTACTCTTAATGAGGTTGTCACTGGTAACTTAAATCGTGAAAATAAATTATTATTAGGACATTTACCTACTGGAACTACTAATGATATTGGAGCAATGTACGGTTATACTAAAAATATAATTACTAATTTACAGTTGTTATTAAATGGCGCTGTAAAAAATGTTGATGTTTGTTTAATTAATAATAGGCCATTTATATATGTAGGATGTATTGGTAATTATGTTGACATTGCATATAATACGCCTAGGCATTTAAAGCGCAATTTTGGAAGATTTGGTTATATTATTAATGCAATAAATGAGTTAAAGAGAAATATAAAAAAATATGAAATAACTTATGAAATTGATGGAAAAATCTTTTCCGGAGAATATTCTTTTATTTTCATATCAAATACTAGTGGTATAGGTGGTTTTAAAAACATATATGATGATGTAAAGTTGGATGATGAAATGTTTGAAGTTGCTATGATTAGTGTTTTTAATAAACCTCAGTTAGCTATGACAATGACGGCTGTATTAACTTCTGATATAAATAATGTTAAAGGTGTGACATATTATAGAACTAATAATTTTTCTGTTACATTTAAAGAAGTTCCTAGTGAGTCTTGGTGTATAGATGGGGAAGAGATGAAACATAATGATAAAACATTTAATTTTTCAATTAATAAGGAAATTAATATGTTAGTTCCTAAAAAAAATATTGTCAAATTGTTTAAAAATGTTGAAGAAGTGGATAATTTAAAATGAAATGGATTTTTATAGTAAATAAAGTAGCTGGTAATGGCAAGTACAAAAAAGTTGTTAAAAATGTTGAAAAATATTGTGTTAATAAAGATGTTGACTTTGAAGTTTTTTATACGCGTTGTCCGGGAGAAGCTACAGCTATTACACTAAGATATAAAAAAAGTAAAAATATTATATTTGCTGTTGGTGGAGACGGTACTCTTAATGAAGTTCTTAATGGTATTGTTCATACTAAAAATATTTTAGCAGTAGTACCTACAGGCAGTGGTAATGATTTTTATAAAACTTTAAAGATGATCCCCGATGGTATATTAAAATGTGACGTTGGTAAAGTTAATGAGTTGTATTTTTTGAATACAGTTTGCTTCGGAATAGATGCCGATGTTGCGAATAACATAGACATCATGAAGATAAAAGGAATAAGTACTAATAAATTATATATAGCAAGTTTGATGAATACTTTTTTAAAGTATAATTGTAAGAAAATGACTTTTAATTTAAATAACACTGAGGTTTCCGGCGAGTTTACAACTTTAGCAGTTTGTAATGGAAAGTTTTACGGTAATGGTTTTAAAATTGCTCCAAAAGCAAAGATTGATGATGGTTTTTTTGATTTTTATTTTGTGGATAAGATGTCAAAATTAAAAATGTTTAATCTTATTATGAAACTCAAAAGTGGTACACATGATTTTTCTCCATTAGTTCATAAAAGATTGGTAAGCCAATTAAAAGTAAAGAGTAAAAAGAATATTATTAGTAATGTGGACGGGGAAAAGTATATTAATAAGGAGTTTAATTTTAAGATTTGCAAAAAATTAATTCATGTCTATAATAATAAAAAGTTAATAGAGGAATTCATAAAATAATGTTTGAAGAAGTAAGGAAAAGTTTATTTTTGTTAAAAAAAGATAATTTAAAAGTGTATAATGAAAAAGTAATTCCAGACTTGAATAATTCTATTGGTGTTAGCATTTCTGATTTGAGAAAAATAGCTAAAAGAATGACTGAAAGTGAACGTTTTTGTTATGTAGATGAATCGAATAAGTTGTATTATGAAGAAATCCTGTTGGAAGCTATTATAATAGGTAAGTTAGATTTAAATGTTGATAAGTTGCAATATTATATTGAACAATTTTTGCCTAAAATAAATAACTGGGCAATTTGTGATACTTTTGTTTGTAGTTTAAAAAGTATAGGTATTTATAAATTATCTTTATTTGATTATTTTTTAGATTTTTTAAAAACCGATAAAGAATATTATAAAAGATTTGTTTATGTTGTACTTATGTATTATTATTTGGATGATGAATATATTGATAGGATTATTGATATTGTAGTTAATGACAAAGATAATAGGTATTATGTAGTAATGGCTAAAGCTTGGCTTTTATCAAAAGCTTTTTTTGACTATAGAGATAAAATATTAATTGTGCTTAAAAATAAAGTTTTGGATAAAAAAACACATAATAAAACCATTCAAAAAATTAAAGAGTCTTTAAAAGTTAGTGAGTCAGATAAAAGTATGTTAAATATGTTAAAAGTTTAATTTTGCTTTTATTATGAATATAAATATTTGTTAATGTGTTTAATTAAATTGTAAAAATTTTATTTTAAAATGATTTTTTTGACTTTTGACTTCTTTAATTTATTAAGTATAATTTCACGTATGAGTTATGATTTATTTAAGGTTAAAGGTTATGAGTTAGATTGTGAACAGAAAGAAATTGTAACAAGTGCTGCTAAGAATATATTGGTAATAGCAGGCGCGGGTAGTGGAAAAAGTTTAACTATTGTTGGCAAAATTAAATATTTGATTTATAAACTTAATGTAATGCCATCAGAGATTCTTTGTATTTCTTTTACAAATGATGCATGTAATTCATTAAAAAACACTATTTTTAATGAAATTAAAATGGAAATTGATGTTTTGACTTTCCATAAACTTGGTTTAAAAATATTAAAAGATCATAATATAAGTTTTAGTATTGCGGAATCTGATCTTCTAGATTATATTGCAAATGAAATGATAAATTATATTTTAATTAATGATGATTTTTATAAGCAAGTTTTATTAAAATATTTTAAGGTATGTACGTTGTTGAAAAATGCAGATAAAGTGTTGATAAAACTGATGCGTGAAAAACATTTGGAAGTTAAGACGTTGATAAATTCTATTATCACATTTATACGGTTGTTTAAGACTAATGGTTACGACTATGATTATTTAAAGAACACTCTTAATAAAGAAAAAAAGAGATTTTGGAATAAAAAACATTTTTATTTTTTGTTGCTTGTATCAAGAATATTTTATGAATATGAGTCTGAACTTTCCGCTTGTGATAAAATTGATTTTGATGATATGATTTTAAATGCATCAAAACTTTTAAATAAAAAAACTAAGACATATTCTTATAAATATATAATAATTGATGAGTTTCAAGATACAAGTAATGTCAGGTATAAATTGATTGAAGCTTTGTTGAATGTGACGGGTGCTAAGTTCATGGCGGTAGGAGATGATTATCAATCTATTTATAGATTTGCTGGATGTGATTTATATCTTTTTTTGAATTTTTCTAATTTTTTTCCTAATGCAATAGTTTATAAAATTCAAACTACATATAGAAATAGCTACCAGTTGATAAAAGTTTGTGAACGTTTTATTAAAGTTAATAAATTGCAATTAGACAAGTCTTTAAAATCCAGTTTGAGTCTTGAAAAACCTATTAAAATCGTGTATTATGCTGATCAAAAAAGAGTTTTTATAAAATTACTTGATTATTTATATAATAAAGGAATTAAAAATATTTTAATTTTAGGGAGAAATAATGACAATCTAAATGATATTTTATCTAGAGGTTTTATTGTTGATAAGTTTGGTAATTTGTTTTATTCAAGATATAATGATATGAAATTAAGATTTTTGACTGTACATAGGTCTAAGGGTCTTGAAGAAGACTGTGTGATTGTTCTTTCTCTTGAAAATAAAATATGGGGTTTTCCTAATAAAAAATCTGAAGAGAAAGTTTTTAATTATGTTTTATCAAAAAAAGAAATGTGTCCTTATGCAGAAGAGCGCAGACTATTTTATGTCGCTTCAACAAGAACAAAAGGTTATGTTTTGCTGCTTGTTAATACAAAAACTCCTTCTGTTTTTGTTAAAGAACTTTTGTTGTATAGCAAAAAAGATTTAGAGATTTTAAAGATTTAAAGTAAGATATTCGAAAATTAATGCATTTTTGTAAAAAAGTGTAAATAAAAAAGATGAATCGCTCATCTTTTTATGTATTTTTTGAGTTCGCCCATTTGGCTAGTTGGTACAAAGCCTGGTTTTGCTTTTATTACATCTGGTATTCTATTAACTATTGTTGCGCATGTTAATTCTACTGTCTGTGGTCTAGCTATAGTTAAGTTTGTTGTTGGTTCTCCAATTACTTCCCAATTATTACAATCGTAATCATCTTCTGAGTATACTTTTCCGATGCATTCTGTTTCAAATGTTATTCCTTCTTTTGTTGTTGTTGTAACTATTGCTTTCATACCTGTACAAGTTCCTGCTTTAACCACCATATTTAATGTACTACTATTTATGTCTTTATCATGGAATGTTGGTATGCATTTTTGTGTTTGACTTATAACTGTTAAACCTAATTTATCGCATAGCCATCCATTAACGTTCCACATGTAACTTGGTAAGAACTCTCCGTTGTTTATTAGTTTAGTTCTTTCTTCTTCTGATATGTTGTCTGCAGCAGCTACTTCTTTGTCAAAGTCTTCTTTTGTTAATCCTGCTCCATGCGCTTTTGCTAAAGCTATTCCATAATCTTCGACATTATATGAACTACTTCCTTTAATTTTTGTTATTTTTTGTGAAGCTCCGGCTATAGTTGTTATTAGATTACCCCAAAATGCATCTTGGTATCCGCTTCCAGTAATTGTACAGTTATTTTCTTTTGCAAGTCTGTCTATTTCTTCAGTTAATGCTGGTGAAGAATTAAATGGGTAAAATGCTTCTTCACACGTTGTAATTGCATTAATTCCTAATTTTGCACATAATAGTAAAGCATCTTTACAATCATTCATAAGACTCATTGTAGTTATTATGCATATGTCTGGTTTTGCTTCTTTTAATAATTGCTCTGCTTCTTCAACATTTTTTATGATTGTTCCAGTTTTTTCACAACCAATTACTTCAGAAATGTCTTTTCCTATAATTTCTGGATTAATGTCAATAGCGCCAACGATTTGTCCTTCATTTTCCATCACGTATCTCATGATATAAACGGACATTTTTCCACAACCATATTGTACAACTTTAATATTTTCCATATCATACCTTCTTTCTTATAATATTATTATAACACGTGACAATTTTATTTATTTGTTTATTAATAATTATTTACATAATTTTACTTTATATACTTAAAATAGATGATTTGAAAATGTCACTTAAATAATTTTTTTATACTCTATTATAGAGGTAGTATGGGTGAATAATAGGGCTTTAACTGGAATTGTTATTGATTTAAGACATGCTGATGCTTGTAAACAAGGTATATAAAATGAAGGCTTTTGAAGAAAAAGTTTTTTTTGTTTATGTTGTAATATAGAGATAGCGTGATAGATTAGAAAGAAGGAATAAAAGGTAAAAGATTGTATAGTAATAGCTGCTGCTAATCAAGAAAAGTGGAGTTGGTAAAAAACAACAATTTTTAGTTTAAAGGAACGTTATCAAAAATGGCTAAAAAGTATTATTGATACATGATAATCAACAAGGTAATTTAATAACGTATATGTGTTGGTATCAGCTAGATAAAATTCCTTTAACAATATTAGATTTAATGGATCGTGAAGTAAATGATATTTCAATTTCATTTGTTTACACGGTTATTCTTTATAAATCAGTCCACTTTGGGAATGCTATCTAATTATGTTGAAAATTTGATTACTCTATTTTAAAAGTTTATTTAGTGTTATATAGATTACAAAGTATAAAAAATAATAGTGCGAAAGTTAATAAATTTAGTGAAATTGATTAAATTTGATTGATTTTGAATTAGATAGTGGTCATTATTATATTTATTCAGAAAACTGTTGACGGAAGTGTGGCGCGTGATTATTATGAAGAAATATGTACTAAACAAATAAGTAAACGTTTTAACGTAAATTGTGAACAAGTTCTTAAATGTGTTATATGTGATGTAATAAGAAATAGTTTGGCGCACGAGAATATTAATGGTTTTTTTCATAATGAATCTGGAGAAACGTTTATTGAATTTAAGGACATTGATTCAAAGAATGACCGTTTAACTAGAGTTTTACAAATGATTATTAAGAGATTTAATAAATTTTTGAGGTCTGTAGTTTTTTGCCAAAGAATTGTTATAAAAATAATTTGAGAATAGTTGAATCTAAGAAAATAGAACTGTGATATGGTTTGCAATATTTAATTTTATAATTTTCTACATCACGGAAATTCACTTTTCTCATATATTAAAGTAGGTGATTTTATGGCTTTAACTGGAATTGTTATTGATGCGGGACATGGCACATAATCTTATACACGGTACATTAAATTGTAAAATTCCAAAATATCTTGATCGGCCTATTATTGTTTTCATCTTTTTTTCCTATTAAGATTTTAGAAATAAATTCATCAATGACAAGTCTATCTAATTTATCTATATGAGTGTATTTCTCCAATACACTTTTTTCATTTGTTGCATTATTTTCTTTATCTATTATGTCGTATATTTCTTTGTTGATAGCTTCAATCCTTAAATTGAAATTATTAATGTCATTTTGATATTTATTTTTTAACATAACGAATTCAGTAGCCGAAATAATTCCGTCTGCTTTGTCATCATATAACATAGCAAAGCGATCATTAATTTTATTTAGTTTTTTTTCTATATCTATTTTTTCTTTTTGTAATATAGCCATATCTTTTTCATAATCAATATGAGCCTTTTTGGAATAGTAGTTTTCTTCTAATTTTTCAAGATTATAATATTTATCAATCATTTTATTAATTTCATTTAAAACAAGTTCTTCTAATACTTCATATCTTATATAATTTTTATTATCACAAGTTAATCCACCACCAGACCTATGATTTCTACAATGTAAGTAAGGTTTCATAAATGGATTTTTTCTAGGCCCTGATTTGCAACAATTCTTTTGAAAAGTTTTTCCACAAACAGCACAATAAACTTTTCTACTAAAAATATGTACTTCGCCATTTTTTCCCGGACGAGCCCTGCTATTAGATGTTGTCATTACATCTATTTGATCCATAATTGTTGAATATAAATCACTATTCAAAAATAATGTCTGTTCTCTTAATGAATCATATTTTGAAGATATATCATTCAAATCAGTTTGAATTAAACTATTCTCTAAATCACTAATAGCATTATTTAAAGCCATTAATTTTTCTTCTTCAACAGAATAATTTTTTAAATTTTTTTGAATAGCATTTATTAATTGTCGTGAGTCTTTTCTTGCATTTTCTAAATCAATTTTAGCTCTGCGATCAGTAAACTTCTTTCTTACAATTCTTGATATATCTGGATCAACAATTCTGTCGTGAGCACAAGCAACTATACTTTGTTCGTTCTTTGGTATCTTTTTAGAGCCTTTAATGTTGTATGCAATTTTTTCTGTTCTATGTTGGATTAACAATCCGTCGTATGTTTCGTCAAGTAATATTTTTCTTACAGAGTCAATATTCCAAAATTCTGATCCGTTTGGATAATAAGGACATACATATTTTAATCCCTGTAATTTTTTGTATTTACTAGGTGTTGGGATTTTGTTCTCATTTAAGTATTTACAAATTTTAAAATAACCAATACCATTAGCATACATTGAATAAATTTCACGTACTACTTTTGCGGCTTCTTCATCTACAATTAAGTGGTACATATCATCTGGATCTTCAATATATCCGTATGGTGCAAAAGAACCAGTCCATTGTCCTGCGTCATTTTTAGCCCTTAATGTTTTCTTTGTATTGATAGATTGTTCTTCAATTTTCCATTCATCAACCATTGCTGTTATTTGACTAGATTTTTTATTACCTTTGTTATAAGTATCTATGTTATCAACTATACTTAAAAATCTTATGTTCCATTGAATAAAATTTTTATGTAAATATTTTTCTACAAATTCAATACTTCTTGCGAATCTAGCTTGTGTTTTACAAACATAAATATCAGTATTACCAAGTTCACAGAACAAAAGTGTTTTATTCCATTCTTGACGAGAGCCGTCGCTACCACTTATATCTTCTTCATAAAAAATTCCAACAACTTCAATTTCTTTATTATTACAATAGGTTAGCAACATTAATAATTGATTTAAAATACTTTTACTAACATTACCTTTTTCTCTATCTAAATCTTCCTGTGATAATCTGACATAAATGATACCCCTTTTTCCCGGAGTGTGATATGAATGAATTATCCCATTTTTCTTAAAACAATTTGGATTATTAGGTTTAGATACTTTTAATAAGTTTCTTAAAAAATCTGTCATATATTCTAAATTATCTTCACATAATAATTTTTTAATTGTTTTAAATTCTATTGTTTCTAAATAGTCATCATTTGATACATTATCAATACTATAATCACTCAAAACTTCTGTATTACTAAAACTACTATTTACCACCTTTCTTTGTTCTTCCAACATACATTCATTTCCTTTCATATATATTGAAAGCGCTGTAATACAATAAAATTATAACGCGCTTTATTCAGAATTACAGCCCCTTAAATTGTTTTCTAGGTTTAAAAATATCATAGCTAGTTTTTTATTAAATAGTTCTATAAAATCTTCTTCATTTTCTATATCAGTTATAAATTCGTTAGTAATAATATAATTAATTTCTTTTTCCATTTAAAACCCCCCTTTATTCTAATTAACTCTATGATAGAGTTTTTTGATTATTCTTTTATATACAAAAAAAGACTAATAGTTCCAAAATAAAATTTGAACCTATTAGCCGAATTATTTTTAAATGAAATATAATATTAATTAGTGAAAATTATTAAAAAATGATTATTAATTTTAAATAGTTAAATTATAATCATCATATAAAGAAACATTTTCATAAGGATAATACTTTTCTTCCATATCAAAAAATCTGTTGAAGTTATCAACAAATTTACGACCTTTTGAAGAAAGTAATTTTAATGTTTTATCAACACTTTTTATATCAGTTTTTTTATACCAATCTATTAAACTATGTTTATCATCAAATTCATCTTCAATACCAATTCCTTTGCTAATGACGTGTTTTAATAAATCTTTCTCAAAAATATTATTAGATACATTATTCACATAAACATCTAAAAGAGATAATATTTTAATTTGATTATTTAATCCATTTTTTATATAAATAGTTTTATCAGTATCATCATAAGAAAACTTTGTATCTAAATTATCACAATACTTAACCTTATATCCGTCGGCATACATAGCTTTAACAAAAGAATTATAAATATCATTATAACTATTTTGAAATAAAGCTGGGTAATCCATACTTTTATAATCCTTTAAAGTCATATCAGTATCTTTACAATCAAATAATTCAAGAATATTAAGTCCTTTAAATTCTTTGTGATGTAGTGTAATACTTTTATCATTTGGATCATTGTATTTTGTTAATTCATCATTAGTAAGATTATCCAACAGTTCCACGCGTTCATCATTTCCATTTTTTATACTAACATAAATATCATTATTTGGTGTTAGTATATTTACTGGTTTGGCATTATCAGAAAGAGTAAATCCATTTTTATTATATTTTTGTTTAGTAGATAACTCTAAAAAATTTGGATATTGAAAATCTACTAAAAGAGTATTAAAGAAAGAATAATTACTATAAAAGGTAATATTATCAATTAATCGCTTAAAATCCATATTACTTTTATAATTATCTAAAATTTCTTTTTCTATATTTAATGTAGTATTTTTAATTTTATCAAATTCATTATTATTAGTATAATTACTAATTTCTTTTAATCTATTTAATATATCAATAATTTAACCCCCTTTAATTAAGCATAAAAAAAAAGACTAACTTTCGTTAGTCAATTCGTTATACTTTGTTTTTAATTTCTTTATATCATTTTCAATATCAGATAATATTTTGTTAAAAGTATAATCAAGAGAATTAGTGATAACACTTGTTTTTAACTTTTCAAAATATGAATCTGATTCTTCTTTATCAGTAGTTTTATATCCATAAATATTATTTATTGAATCTTCATCATTTAAATATTTTATAGACATGTATGTAATGTAATTATTATCTTTTTTATAAGTATAAATATAAAATGTATAATCTTCTAAAATATGATTAAATGTTTCAACAACATTATCAATAACGCTAGATGTTTCACTTTCTTTATCATCATTAAATATATAATCCAAATCCCCATTTAATATTCTTTCTTCAAATTCTTTCATTTCTTTAACCGAATCAAATTTTGGACCGTCGTCTTTGTTCCACTCAATTAAATCAATTTCATCATTGATCCGATTAAGTTCTAATATTTTGTCTTTTATCTCAACATATTTGGTTTTCATAATTACAGCTCCTTGAAAACATTGTGTCTTTTAAGTAAGTCCTATAATATATTAAAAGGTATATAAAGTCAATTAAATAGAACAAACTTTACTGATTTTTTTACACCATTATTATAGCACATATTAATCAATATTACTCTATAAAAAGGTAATTTATAAAAAATAAAAATAGTCCTATACTAGCGACTATCTTCGTACAATTACCAGATTGCAGAAGTGATCGCAATGCACGGTATCGTAAAATGGTTTAATAGTCAGTTTTCCACTGACAATATAATTGTATCATTAAAATATTAGTCTTGCAAGACTAACGCAACAAAAATTGACAATATGTGTAAATTTATTTTTTTATTTTTTCTTTATAATACCTTTCAATAATATTTTCTATTCTAAAAATAACACATTCTTTTTCAATACAACTTTCTCTTAAATGACAATATAGACAAAATGTAGTAGTTTCATTTAATATTTTATTTCTTAATTTTAAAGATTTATTTTTCATTTCTATTTGTTAATCTTAAAATATAGCATTTGAATTTATATAGTAAAACATCTAATGATTTTACATCTATAATATCTTCACAAGATATAGAATTTTTTACAACTTCCATAATCTCATTAATTTCACTATCAAAGTAATTGTTAGTATTTTTCAGATTAACTTTTACTTTGTTTAAAAATGTTTCATATTCCATTATAACACCCCCTTAAAATAAATTTTTTAATATATGATAAATCACATTTGTAGCAATACTATTACCAGCTTGTTTAAATAATTGTCTATTAGATGTACCAATACTTTTAGCTTTATAAAAATCTTCATCTGAAAATCCCATAAAACGCCAAGACTCTAACGGACTAATTTTTTTCACAAAAAAACAATTATCTTTGTAGATAATCATTTTACTTGTATCTTCTGTTGAATTAGCTGTCAGAGTAGGACAATAACCATTAATAGACCAAAGTCTAGCAGTTTGATTATACTTGCTAGATGTATCACGAGCACAATGATTTTTACCGTCTATAAATCTATAAAGATTAATAACATATTTTCTTCTTCTATCTTTTAAATTCTTACATACTAATTTACTGGTTTTATTATAGTTTTTATTTTTAACAAACTTTTCTAAATCAAAAGGAACTTTTTCTGATAATATCAAATTAGGATCAATATCTTTTTCTATTAAATCTTTTAACCTTAATTTTAATTTAATTTTATCCGGAAAATGATATAAATAATTACCCTTAATAGCAACAAGAAAATATCTTTCACGATTTTGTGGTGTTCCATAATTAAGAGCTGTTAAGACTTGATCGTATAGTGAATATCCTAAATCTTCTAAATCCTTTTTAAATAAATTTAATGTTCTTTTCATATTAACATTTGTTATAGCAGAGACATTTTCGAATATAACAACTTTTGGTGGATCTTTAATTTCTCTTAAAAATTGTATCATCTTCCAACCGAGTGAAGAACGAGTATTACTATTAAAATCAAATCCACGCTGAACGCCAGCCATTGAAATATCTTGACACGGAAAACCACCAATCCAAATATCACAATAAGGAAGATCCGCACCATTAATTTTAGTTATATCCCCAAGATTATCATTTTCAGTTTTGTTATGAATAGCACAATAACTTTTAATAGCATGCTTATCAACTTCACAAAAAAATACTGATTCAAAGTTTTTTATAACACCATTTTCTTTTAATCTTTTAAAAGCCATTTCTGGACTTCCTATCCCAGAGAAGAAAGTACCAACCTTAACATTTTCTTTATCTAGTTTAATTGTAGGAAATTCAAAATTGAAAAGATTAATTGTTTGATTATGAATTTGTGCCATTAGATTTTTTCTTTCTAGTTGGACTTATCTTTTTTGTTGGTACAATTTTAGGTGTTTCATCAGTAGAAAATAATTCCTTTTCAATTCTATAAGTATCTAAATCAAAAATTTCTAATTTATAAAAATCATTATGTATAACTTTTATTTCATCAATAACTTTATACTTAAATGGATAATCACTAATTTGTTTTAATTTAGATTTAATAGGATTCATACGAGCTCTTAATATAACAGCTTCGCCAACTTTGAAATTTATAAGTTCATCAGCAGTAAGTAAATCTCTACCAGTTATAGAAGTATCAGAAGATAAATTAAAATCAGCTTTTCCATAACGATTAGAAGATGATGTTCTTGTTGTCATTATTGAATAACGACCAATACGTTTTGAAATTTCAGAAGCAGTATTAAAATCATTAGTAAGTAGATAAACCCAATTACTACAATTAGCTTTAATAGTAGAAGTCATTTCTTTATATGATTCTTGCAACTGACCGAAATC
>CALVVN010000023.1 GCA_944363865.1 uncultured Bacilli bacterium | reverse complement strand
AACATATAATTTGATTTTAATAGCAATAAGATTACTTGAACTAAATAATATACTTGAACCGTTTGAAAAATTGAGAAAAGAGTTTTTTGGTAGTAAATAGAAAACTATGTATTATTAATAATGGCTGTATAAAGTAAAAATATGGATGGATTGGTCAATTAGTAATAACTTTAATAGATTCTATTTTAACTTATGTAGTAGCTACGCGAAAGTCTAAAAATAATTTAGAAAAAGTAAAGATTTAAGTCAAAGCAGAACTTAAAAAGATAAAGAAGATATCAAACTCAGAAATTAAAAGCCCATTCTCAAGCAATGGGAAATGACAAAGATGCTGTGTTTAATTTCTATAATTTAATACTACCAAAAAGAAAAGAAATTTCTGAATCAACTGCAGAAAATACTAATCATTATTACGGATATAGATAAAATATATAATAAAAAAATCAATATTTTATAGGTGGATGCATATTTTTTTATTTACTAATTGTTGATGCTAGTTAGTAACACAGTACTAAAAAAGTATAATGTTTGTTTATGACTAAATTAAGTAAAATAAGGGATAAAAATATAAAAGTGTACAGTAAATATACTGGTAAAATTACCGGTTATTTTACAGAAAAATTACCATTGACAAAGATACTTTACTATGTTAAGATTGCTATAGATAGAGTTTTTCTCAGAAGAGAGAGATTCTTTTTTAATTTTAGGAGGTGAAAAAATAGGAGTAGTACACAAGTGACAGGAGTTCATTTACACTTTGAAGTAAGAAGTTATGATAAAGATAAGAAAAAATTTGTTGCTATTGATCCTAGTTATATATTTGAAAACTAATTAAAATTACCAAAAATTTCCAAAAATAATTGACTTTTTATTACTAAAATGTATAATAATTACTAATTAAATGAATTTTGTTTTATTTAATTTAAATATGGATACTATAGTGTCAACATTAGACAAAGACACCGAACAAGTATATTTTATACAGGCAGAACACTATATTATTATTAAATATTGCCTGTTTTTTTTGTATAGAAAAGGAGAAATTTAATGGGATGTTTTTATTAGAAGAATTGCGAAAAATTAGGAAACAGAAAAAAATTCAAAAATTAGTTATATTTGTTGATATGGATGGGGTTATTGCTGATTATAGATTTGGTGAAGGAAAAAATATAGAAAATAATATAAAAGGTGTTTATATTAATAAGCGACCAATATATACTACAATTAACAATTTGAAAAAGATAAATGAAGAATCTTGGATTGAAATGTACATCTTAAGTTCATGCTTTTATAAAGAACAAGCAGAAGAAAAAACAAAGTGGCTGAGAAAGTATGCACCGTTCTTTAATGAGAAAAATATGTTTTTTACTATGAATAATAATTTTGGCGATAGGAAACAAGCCAAAATAGATGTAATAAAAAGATTTTTAGAATCAAATGATTGTGACTTTGTCGCTTTAATTGATGATACACATGAAATATTATTCAAAGGTATACAGCAATTAGGTGAAAAATTTATCCCTTTTCATGCTATTACATTAATAGATTAGTTAGGAGTGTTTTTATGGATTATGATGTAATTATAGATTGTTATACTGATGAACCATCAGGATTAGGTGTTCCACCATTTTTAAGTGTGCATTCAAGATATATTGTTGGATGTTTAGAAAAACAAAATATTAAATATTATTATTTGACTATAGATGATTTAAGATATGCAAATGGTGAACACCATTTTGCACAATCTTTTAATAAAAGAATATTAAATGTTACCAAAAACAAAGATAATGTAGAGAGTATAATTAAGAATGCAAAAAATATTTATGTTGTTATGGGATGCTTTGTAAAATATGAGTATGTATCAGCAGAGCCACCAACTTTTAGTGAAGTAGAACAATTATTACATAAATATTGTGATAATAATTCTAAAAAGTTATTGTTTTATTCTTTGGGAGGTAGCGAATTAACAAGAAAGAGTATTAAAGAAACTGTACCACAGAATTTATTTGACGAAATTATTTTCGGAAACACCTATAATTACTTTTTAGGTGAAACTGGTCATAAGTTTAAACCTAATTATGATAAATTAAGAGAAATAGCGGTACTATCAGCAAGAATATTAAATCAACTTGAAAGACCTCTTGTATTTGAAATAGAAACTGCTACTGGTTGTAATAGAAATCCTGGATGTACATTTTGTATAGAAGGAATGAGGGGATTACCATTACAATTTAGAAATAAAGAAGATATAACCCAAGAAATTAAAAGTTTATATGATATGGGAGCACGATATTTTAGATTAGGAAGGCAACCAAATTTCTATGCATATCAAAATTGCAATGTCAATGAAATTGAACAATTATTTCAAATGATTTGGGATGCTTGTCCAAATATCAAAACATTACACATAGACAATGTTAGTCCGCATAATGTAAATACAATAGAGGGAGAAAAAATAACCGAAATAGTTGCTAAGTATACTACGGCTGGAAATATAACCCCATTTGGCATAGAATCTTTTGATCCTGATGTTCGTGAAAAATGTAATTTAAATGGTACAATTGAGGATATTCATAAATCTATTGAAATAATCAATAAATATGGTAAGAAACGAGGTGATAATGGTATCCCAAAACTTTTGCCTGGAATTAATATTATTTATGGCTTGGATGGGCAAAGCAATGAAACATTATCACACAATTTAAAAAATTTTGAAAAGATTTTATCTTCAGGTAATTGGGTAAGGAGAGTTTTTGCTAGAAAATTGACTTCACCATATGGTGAACAGTTTGATCGTTACACATCAGAAGAATTAGAAGAATTTTCTAATTGGTCAAATGAAATAGAAGAGAAATTTACAATACCAATGTTAAAAAAAGTTTTTCCGATAGATTTGGTTATTACAGAATTAAGAATGGAAATGTATAAAGATGGAAATTCAATTTTAAGACAAATGGCTACTTGCCCAGTAAGAGTTGTTATAAAAAACAAAAAACTCAAATTAGATGAATTCTATAAAATAAGGGTTATAGGTTATGAGGGTAATCGAACTTTAATTGGCGAGGTAATATGAGAAGAATTGGTTTATTAATTCCCAAAACTAATCTTACTGTTGAATATGAATTACAATATTTATTAAACAAACAAATTATAAAACACGAACAATATTCTTTTTACATTGCAAAATTAGATTATAAAACTAGTTATAAGGAAAACAAATTACAATATTTAAAGGAACTTGCTGAAGATAGTTATCAAAAAATTATAGATTTGCAATATTTAAACGTAAATTATATTGCATTCTTTTGTACATCTTCTGCTATTATTAGCGATAAAATTACTACTGCAAATAATCCTGCGACTTCTTTAATCGAAGAGGCTAAAGAACGAAAAATATCTAAATGTTTACTTATAACTCCATACAATGAAGAACTGGGGAAAAAAGTTAAAAGCGAATTGGAAAAAAATGATATTTCGGTTTTAAAAAATATAAACTTAAATTTATTAAATACAGAAGATTATTTTGATTTTGGAATAAACAAATTAAAAAAATTCATTATTGAAAATTACAGGAATTCTTATGAAAATATAATTATTTCCTGTACTAATATACCAACTATTCATTTTATAAATGAATTAGAAAAATTATTAAATACTCAAATAATTTCTAGTAATTCAAGTTTATTTAATAAAATTTTGAGAGAAAACCAAGCGAAAGGAATATAGTAGTATATTGGTCAGTTATTTATGTAAAATCTCTCTTACGACTGATTATATATAATATTATACAAAAATAATGACAAAAGAAGAATTGAAACAAATTTTGGACATTTGTAGCAATTGTCCGGATGTTAAGACTGATATTTTTAAAAATCATGATAATAATATGTGGTGGCCATTAGATATAGAAGATTATAGAAAGAGACTTTTAATAGCTGGTCTTTCAACAAGAATTTCTTATAATATGATAAATAGTTATCAAAAAGTAATAAAGGAATTAGATTCGTTCACTTATGAAGAAATTACAGAGATGTTAGAAGAACAAATTATAGACATCATAAAAGGACTAGGATTAGCAAACTCAAGATATAAATACTTATGTTCGATGATGAAGTTTATTGAAGAATACGAACAGGAGTTGTTATATATTCCTAACGAACAACTAATTAAATTGATTGCTGAAAATGTTAGTGGTGCTTCATATAAAGTCGCACAATGTTGTGTATTGTATATGCGAGGATATTATGAATCCGGAATAATGCCAGTAGATAGTGGTATGAAAGATGTTGAGTTGCCATGTTTAGGATTTGATTTATATAAAAATGCAATAGGACATGATAAGCTTCGTCAACAATTGCAAGAATTAGTTAATGATTTGGATTTGAAAGATATTATAATTAAGAATGGTTATGAAGAATTGAATATACCAGATTATAACAATGCTACTTGGTGGGCACATTTGGTTTTGATTTACTATAAAAGACACTATTGCAATAAACATAAACCAGAAAATTGTCCACTTAACAACAGTGGTAAAGTAAATACACTTTGTTTATGTAGACGATAAGTTGATAGGGGGGATAAAATGATTATAGTTGAGGGTATGGATGGAGTAGGAAAAACAACGTTAGTAGATTACCTAGTGACTCAAGGTATGTCCAAACATCATTTTGATTATGATTCAAAAAATTTGGATTTAATGACAAAATATATGAAACTCTTAGAAAATGAAACTGATGATTTGGTTTTAGATCGTTCTTTTATTAGTGAAATGGTATATGGACCTGTTCTTAGAGGTGCAAGTAAACTACAGTTAATTGATTATAAGGAATTATTACTTGCTTATCAAAGTGTAGGGTTATTTATAATATACTTAACAGCACCTAAAAATGAACTATTAAAAAGAAGAAAAAACGATTGTTCTGACTATTCAAATCTTGCAAAATATTATGATGATCTAAACAGACAATATGATTTTATTATGTCTTATACTCAGCAGTTTGTAGACGTGCACAAGTTTGATACAAAAGAGGTAAGTGAGACTGAAGTTCAACAATCAGTCAAAAAACTTGTATTAAAATGATAGATATTTGTTTTGTTGGGAATAGTTCTGTTGATCATATTGTAACAAAAAATGGATGCCACAAAACTTTTGGTGGTAGTGCCATATATAGCTCCTATTCGTGTCGTCATATTTCTGATGTAGAAATTGCAATTATTAGTAATGTTAATAAAAAATTAAAAGTTGAACTAAATAATAAAGATATAAATGTAATAGGTGACAATAATCCACTAGTTGAATTTGAAATAGATGAAATAAATGGTACTTGTAGTGCAAAAAAATATTATGACAATAATTTTTCTGTTTCTGAAACAGTTAATATCAATCATTTACATATTTCTTTTAGAAAAGGTGTTGATGTTGATAAAATTTTAAATAATCCTAAAATACAATATAATACTTTGTCAATAGATGTAATGATTCATAGTGTAAAAGAATATATTCCCCTTGTAAAAAAATACTTAGATAAAATAGATATGCTATTTTGTAATATGGCTGAATATTCTGTGATAGAAGACATTGTAAAAAACATTCCCATCAAAATAATCACTAATGAGGATAAACCAGTTATAGTTATGAATAAAAAAGAAAATTTAATTTATGAAGTTCATAAAGCCGAAAAAGTAATTTCAACAACTGGTGCTGGTGATACTTTTATAGGTGGTTTTTTAGGCAGTTATGTAAAAAACAAAAATTTAGATTTATCTATTTCTCAAGGGATAAGCAACAGTTTTGCTTCAATAAAAAAGATAGGACCTTTAGGTTTGAGGGATAAAGTATCACTACTAGATATAAAAAGATTAAAGCTTCCAAATAATATTATTGTTATTGGAAATTCCTGTGCAGGTAAGACAACTTTTATTAATTTTCTTAAGAAAAACTATAATATATTTACGGATATAGATGATTTATCCCCACTGTTAGAAGTATTTATGATGGATGATGTAGCAAACATCAACGATATTGAAAAGTTTAAAAAAATTGAATCAAAAATAACATTTATGAAAGATATTTATAATGAGTATTTATCTGATTTTAATAATATAAAACACTATAGTAGACTTGCTATGAATGGAACAGGTCATGATATTATTAGACCAATATTGTGGGATTTAATTTTGGAAAAAGCTGTTTTAAAATTACAAAAAAATAATAATATAATCCAATTTTCAAGAGGTTTTGATTATGCATATGAAGAAGAAATTGACAAGGATGTTTACAAGAGAAGCATAGGTTTAATTTTGAATATATTACCGAATTGTAATAATACAATAATTATAAATTTGACTTCTGAATTGGATGTTCGAAAACAACGAAATTTAGATAGATATGCAAATGGTGGTCATTTTGTTTCAGAGGCAACTATGGAACAGGTTTATGGACAGGACATATTTGCTTATAAACATATTAAAAACAATTGTGGGTATATTGAGATTAATGATATATTATATCCTGTTGTTACAGTAGTTAATGATAAATTTTTGGAACCTATTGAATTAGATGAATTTTTGTTATATAATTTAAATAGAGTAATAAAATATTACAATAATTTTAAGGAGGTACAAAATAATGGACATGAAACAAATACAGAAGGATATTTGGCAAAATAAAGTTAATAAAGGTTTTAATACAACTGATGTTAACAAGGAATTTTGTTTACTATATGGAGAGGTAGCGGAAGCTCACGATGCTTATAGAAAAAAGAAAGATGATTTGGGAGAGGAACTCGCTGATGTAGCCATCTATTTAATGGGGTTGTCAGAAATGTTAGGCTTTGATTTGGAAGATGAAATTATGAACAAAGTATCAAAAAATGCAAAAAGAGTATATAAAAATATAGATGGTGTTAATGTACGAATTAGTGACTAATAGGAGCATATTTTTATGCTTTTATTTAGATTTGCTAAATAATTAAATATGAAGTTTAGTATGTATGAATTTATAAGTAATGATAAAGATTTATTAGAAATTTATAACCAAATTGATAGTTTGGAATGTTCTAGGAATCTTTGGGCTCATCATGGTCTATCTCATATAAGAAATGTCGTTAACATAGTTGAAAATGTTCTTGTACAACTAGATTGTGATAAAGAATTAATGGATGTTACAATGGCAACAGCATTTCTACATGACTTAGGATGTTTATATGGAAAAAAAGATCATGCTAAAAATGGCTATGAAATAGTAAAAAAATATTTTGCTGATAAAAATATTAATTCAAAGTACAATAATGATATTTTAATGTCAATAAAGTATCACAGTAATTTTAGATATCTTAAAACACCGATTGTAACTATATTGAGATTTGCTGATAAGTTAGATACGACTAAAGAAAGATTAGCATATTTAGGGTATAACATAAAAGGAATAAGGCAATATCAATATATAGAAAAAATTGATGTTAAAATTAATGATAAATTAATAATAAACTTTCTAACTGATTCTAGAATAAATAAACAAGAACTTGAAAAATTTTATTTTATAAAAAAAATTTTTCGTGCTATAGATGAATTTGCTAACTATATTGAAAAACCGTATGTTGTATTATTTAATAATAAAACATGGCATTTAAAATAGTTTTTTACTATATGAAATTGATAATAGAAACAAATTTATAGAGAATTAAACAATTTAAAATGATAAGGGAAATATTAATAATATGGTTGTTAAACAATAGAATTTGGGTACTTTATTTTTGATTGAATTTTTGATTTTATACAAAATTTAATGTACATTTTATTGCCAAAAACAGCTAAATTTGTACTAACAAATGTATGACAAGGGCTAAAAAAGCCCTTTTTTGGTGCAAAAATTGTACTAACAAATGTCATACAAAAAGAAAAGTGTCCGACAATGAATTTTTCAAAATTCCTTGAAAAATAAAAGAAAACTCGCCACTGGCGTGCTTTTGTCATACCTACTTAACCTGCTGACAAATCACACACGCAAAGTACACGATTTTTATTATTTTTTATATTTTTTAGGTACATTATTTATAAATAAATGAAGATAAATTTAACTGATATTAGGTACATTTTTTTGTACCTTTTTTAATGTTTTAATAAATAAATATTACAAAGATAATTTTTTAAAATTGTGTTTTTGTACCACCTATTAGAATAGTATTATATGGGATAATCAAAATACTACCTGTT
>CALVVN010000022.1 GCA_944363865.1 uncultured Bacilli bacterium | reverse complement strand
AGATAGGGGCGTTCATGCAAATGAGTATTATTTTCATTTTGATTCTGATAAGGTTAAAGATTTAGATTTACTTAAAAATAGTTTGAATAAATTAATTGATGATGATGTTTTTGTTGATGATATTTTTTCAGTTAGTGATGAAGTTCATGCTAGATATAGTGTAAAAGAAAAGGAATATATTTATATGATTAATATGGGGAAATATAACCCTTGTATGTGTAATTTTGTTTTACAGTATAACAAGAAATTTGATTTGATTAAATTAAGAAGTGCTACTAGGTTGATTTCTGGAGAGCATGATTTTCAGAGTTTTACTTCTGGCGAGTATGATAGTTATATTAGAAATATTAGTATTTCTTTTGTAGTTAAAAATAATATTTTAATTTTAAAGTTTAAGTCTTCAGGTTTTTTACGATATATGATTAGGAATATCGTTGGGCTTTTAATTGATATAAATGAAAATAGAGTTAGTTTATCTATAAATGAGATTTTTCAAACAAAAAACAGGTCTATTTTAGGTAAACCTGCTTCTCCATGTGGTTTGTATTTAAACAAGGTTAAGTATTAATCTTCGTTTACACTTAACTCGAACATAGCATCTCTTAATTCCATTGCTCGTTCAAAATCAAGTTCTTTAGCAGCTTTGCGCATCTCAAGTTCTAGTTCTTTTATTAACTCTTGTTTATTCTTTCTTTGTTCTTTTTTATTTGGTTTCTTTTTTGTTTCTTCTACATTTGTGACATTATCCCTAATATCTTTAATTATAGTTTGTGGTATGATGTTATGTTCAATGTTATATTTTTCTTGTATTGTTCTTCTTCTTTTTGTTTCTTCAATGGCAATTTTCATAGCTTCACTTATTGTGTCTGCGTACATTATTACGTGGCCATTTTTGTTTCTAGCACATCTTCCTATGGTTTGTATTAGGCTTCTATCACTTCTTAGAAAACCTTGTTTGTCTGCATCCATAATACATATTAATGATACTTCTGGGATATCTATTCCTTCTCTTAGTAAGTTAATTCCAACAATGACGTCGATTTTACCTAGTCTTAGATTTCTTATTATGTTTAGTCTTTCTAATGTTTTTATTTCGTTATGTAAATATAACGCCTTTATTCCCATGTCTTTTAAATAGTTTGTTAATTCTTCTGCCATTCTTATGGTTAAAGTAGTAATTAAGATTCTTTCGTTTTTTTCTGTTCTTAGTTTTATTTCATTAATTATATCATCAATTTGTCCTTTAGTTGGTTTTACTTCTATTGTCGGGTCTAATAATCCGGTTGGTCTAATTATTTGTTCAACTATTTCTCCATTTGTCTTATCTAATTCATAGTCTCCAGGTGTTGCAGAAACATATATTGCTTGGTTTATTTTGTTTTCAAATTCTTCAAACTTTAGTGGTCTATTGTCTCTTGCACTTGGCAAGCGAAAACCATAGTCTACTAATGTTTGTTTTCTCTGTCTATCTCCATTATACATTCCACGGACTTGAGGAAGTGTGACATGTGATTCATCAACAACTAATAAAAAATCTTTTGGAAAAAAGTCTATTAGGGTAGTTGGTGTTTCTCCTTCATCTCTAAGTGCTAGGTGTCTTGAATAGTTTTCAACACCATGGCAAAATCCAGTCTCTTTTAACATTTCTATATCATACATTGTTCTTTGCTTTAATCGCTCTTTTTCAACTAGTTTTCCAGCTTCATCTAGTTCTTTTAATCTCTCTTCAAGTTCTTTTTCTATTCTTTTTATTGCTTCTGTTAATTTTTCTTCACTTGTTACAAAGTGAGAAGCGGGGAATATACTTACACTTTTTTTCTCGTTTATTATGACGCCTGTCAATGTATCAAACTCATATATTTTATCTACTTCATCTCCAAAAAGTTCTATTCTTATTCCGTTCTTTTTTTCGTATACTGGTATTATTTCTATAGTGTCGCCTTTAACTCTAAATGTTCCTCTTGTAAAGTCATTTACACTTCTTTCGTAAAGCATGTTTACTAATTTTTCTAATATTTCATCTCTGTCAACTGTGTCTCCTGTTAAAAGTGTCAACACCTTGTTTTTGTATTCTTCAACTTCACCAATACCATATATGCAAGAAACGCTGGCAACGACTATGCAATCTCTTCGGTTTAATAAACTACTTGTGGCTGCATGCCTTAATTCATCAATCTCATCATTTATGCTAGCATCTTTTTCAATATATAAATCTTTGCTAGGAACGTATGCTTCTGGTTGATAATAATCATAATATGAAACAAAATATAATACTCGGTTTTCAGGAAATAATTCTTTAAATTCACTATATAGTTGTCCAGCTAATGTCTTATTATGGGCAAGTACTAGTGTTGGTTTATTGGTTTCTTTTATTACATTAGCTATTGTGAAAGTTTTACCAGTTCCAGTTGCCCCCAATAAAACTTGTTCTTTTTTGCCTTCTTTTATTCCTTCTATAAGTTTTAGAATAGCTTGTGGTTGATCGCCACTTGGGCTATATTTTGATACTAATTTGAACATACTGCCTCCTTTACTATAATTATTGTTGATTAGAAAAATTGTGCCATAGTTTCAATGATTTGCGCTTTTATTAATGTGACATTAATCAATATTGTTATTTATTTTGTCACTAGTAAAAAATTGTGGTTTTATTTTATTAAACATAGGACACCTCACAAATGTTATTTTACTTTATAAACAAATGTTTGTCAATGTTCTATTTGACTTTATATAATTATTATGTTAGTATTTAATTCATAAATGCAGAGAAAAGGGCATGATTAATATTTTGTATTTGTAGAGAGTTAGTGATTGGTGAAAACTAATAATACGATTATTAATTTCTTCCTTAGAGCAGTGTAGGAAACTACTACCGGTTAATACCGTTATTTGAATTAAGATAAAGAAAGGATGGTACCGTGCGTTTGCACTCCTTAAACCATTCTTTTTTATTTAAAGAAAGGGTGAAAGAATGATTGATATTAATTTAATTAGAGAAAATAGGGATTTGGTAAAAGACAATATTAAGAAAAAGTTTCAGGATGATAAGATTCCATTGGTTGATGAAATCTATGAACTTGATTTAAGATTTAGGGAGACTAAAAGTAAAGCGGATAATTTTAGGAGTGAAAAAAATAAACTAAGTGATAGTATAGGCGCACTTATGCGTGAAGGTAAAAAAGATGAAGTAGGTGCAGTTAGATTAGAAATATCAAAAATTGATGATGATATTGAAGAACTTGAAAAAATAGAAGAGGAGCTTGAAGTTTTAATTAAAAACAAAATGATGGAAATACCTCAAATAATTGATGCAAGCGTGCCTATTGGAAAAGATGATACTGAAAATGTAGAAATTGAAAAGTTTGGCGAACCTATAGTTCCAGAATATGAAATACCTTATCATGCTGATATTTTTGAAAGTATAAATGGACTTGATAAAGATAGTGCTGGTCGTGTGAGTGGAAACGGTTTTTATTATTTGATGGGTGATGTTGCAAGACTTCATTCTGCTTTGATAAGTTATGCTAGAGATTTTATGGTTAGTAAGGGGTTTATATATTGTGTGCCACCTTTTATGATTAGAAGTGACGTTGTTACTGGTGTCATGAGTTTTGAAGAAATGGACAATATGATGTATAAAATAGAAGGGGAAGATTTGTATTTAATTGGTACGAGTGAACATTCTATGATTGGTAAGTTTAAAGGACAAATTGTAAAAGAAGAAGAACTACCTATTACTTTAACGTCATATTCTCCTTGTTTTAGAAAAGAAGTAGGGGCGCATGGAATTGAAGAAAGAGGTATTTACAGGGTACATCAATTTGAGAAACAGGAAATGGTTGTCCTATGTAAACCAGAAGATGCAATGGATTGGTATAATAAAATGTGGAGCTTTACTGTTGAGTTTTTTAGAAGTTTAGATGTGCCAGTTAGAACTCTTGAGTGTTGTAGTGGTGATTTAGCAAACTTAAAAGTAAAATCATGTGATATTGAAGCTTGGAGTCCTAGACAACAAAAGTATTTTGAAGTTGGGTCTTGTTCAACTTTAGGTGAAGCTCAAGCTCGTAGATTAAGTATTAGAATGAAAACTAATAGTGGTAATAAATATGTTGCAACGCTCAATAATACTGTTCTTGCAACTCCTAGAGGTTTAATTGCTTTAGTTGAAAATAATTACCAAAGTGATGGAAGTATAAAAGTTCCTGATGCTTTGATACCTTATATGGGTGGTATTGAAACTATTAATCCTAAAAAATAGATGATTATATTTAAATAAACCAATTAAGAAATAATGTGTGCTAGTAATAGAATAAATCAAAATAATTAGAAATATTATGGTTTAAAAACCGATAAAGGTCATATATTTAAATGAGGTGTATTGATGAAAAAAACGTTTGAATATATTGGCCTTTTTGTATTCGTTATTTTTAGTTTTTATTATACTGAAAAAGTTGTTAAACTTGTCAATGATAACGATCCATTGATGGAAAAGATTTCACTTTATGCTGATGAAACTAATCGTGCGTGTGTTGAGGGTTATACAACCGAAGATGGAATAATTCTTGGTGTAAGTGGGTTGATTGTAGATGAAGATAAAAGTTATTCAAATATGAAAGGTTTTGGTTATAGTGAAGAATTATTTGTTTTTGAAGAAGATTTATGTTCAGTTAATAAAAGTGAATATATAGATGAATATATTATAAAAGGTAATGAAAGTAAAAATGCAGTTAGTTTATTAATTTTAGTTGATGATGCTAAACTGGTTAGTGAAATAAATGGAATTGCAAAAGCAAAAGGTGTTAATTTTGGCTATGTTGTATCTGGTGAAGTTTTGAAAGAGAATGAGGAATTATTTGCCAAATTATTAGATGATGGTAATGATATTTTATATGGTGGGACGAATGAAGATGATTTTGAGACGTTTTATAAAATTATAGATGAACTTGGTAATAATACTTATTGTATTTATAATGGCGAAGATGTAATTAGTTATTGTAGTAAAGAAAATGTTAATTCAGTTAAAACTGATTTTGTTTATAATAAAAATGTACTTTTAAATGTTAAAAGTACACTAGAAAAAGGAAATATTTATATTATAAAAGAAAACAAATATGTCATTGATGAACTTAGTAGTACAATAAGTCATATAAATGGTAAAGGTATAAGTATATATACGCTTACTAATTTATTAAGTTAATTTTTTAATTTTAATGAATATACTGGTTTTTGTGCTTTTCCCATTTGTTCATAACTTAGTGAGTCAAGTAAGTGCATTGGATTTTTATTTGGTTTAAATGTTATTAAGTTTGAAAATATGTCAATTAGTTCTTTATCTATACCAATATCTGACAAATATGTTAAATACTCGTAAAACTCAGGTAAACTAGCACTATTTATATTGTCGTCGTACAAAAAGTTTAATATCATTATAGTATAACAATATAAGTCACTGTCTTCACTAGGTTCTATGTATCCGCCTGCATTTAATGTATCTATAACGTGATACTTGCTTTTGTCTAATTTACTAAATAAAGAAAATGGTGATAAATATCTTGAACAAAAGGCAAGATTTTTTGCAATTTTACAACTATCTGTATCGACAACATGTAGTTGTTTTTTCTGTGTGTTAACTACGAAATTGGATTCGTGTAAATCGTTTATATAAAAATCTTTAAGTGGTGAGTATCTTCTTACATTTTTCATGTTTTCTAGTATCTCGCCAATTCTTTTTAATAAATATATTTTTTCTTTTTTATCTATTTTAGGGTCATCTAATATTTGTTGTAAATTAATACCAGTAATTCTAGGTGTTGTAAATCCAATTAACTTTTGTTGAACACTTACAAGATGTTCTGGTATAACGAAAGTATCTGGAATATAGTCTTTATTTGCATTTAGCATTTCAAGGGTATATAACTTATTTGCAAATATAGGACCTTCATCATTATACAATCTTTTTAAAATATAATCTTTTCTTTTCATTTGAATTTCATACATTTGTGCTTCAGTATTAAAAACTGAGGCGGGTAATTCAAATCTAGATAAGTTTGCAAACTGATTTTTAGATAAATTAATAACTTCCATATTACAACCCCCCTTTGTAATGTCTAAATTATACCATATTTAGGGCAAAAAATCAATTTGCTTTTATTTCTGTGCGTTTTGTGATATAATTATTTGGCACGTGAACTTTTTTAAGGAGATGAATTATGAGTAATATAAAATTGATGAGTTTAGGTGGACTAAACGAAAACGGGAAGAATATTTATACTATAAATATAGATGGAAATATTCTTGTATTTGATGTTGGAATAAAATATGCTAGTGATAATATGTATGGTGTTGACTATATAATACCAGATTTTTCTTATTTAGTTAAAAATAAAGAAAGAATAGTTGGTGTTTTTATTAGCCATGCACATTATGAAAATATGGGGGCTTTAACTGAATTAATCAAAACTATTCCTGATGTTAATGTATATGCAACAAATTACACTAGTAAAATTATTGATATTGAATGCAAAGAAGAGAATGTTTTTATTAAAAATATGCACGTAATTAAACCACATAAGAAGATTACTTTTGGTAATTTTAGTGTGTTTCCTTTTAGTGTTAGTCATTCTGCACCAGAAAGTGTGGGATATAGTATTAATACTAAGGATGGTGCGATTATTTATATGGCCGATTTCGTTATTGATCCAACAATGACGGGTTGTTATGATATGGATTTAGGTAAACTTGCTTATATTGGCAAACAGGGCGTGCTTGCACTTATGTGTGAAAGTGTTTTTGCTGAAAAGAAAGGTTTTACAAGTCCTAGACATAAACTTGATAAGTTTTTTAGAAGTGTTATTGATAAGAATCAAGGTAGAATTATATTTTCAATATTGAGTTTGCATTTGCATACTATTGGAGAGATTTTTGATTCGTTAAAAGGTAAGAATAGAAAAGTTGTTATAATGGGTAAGAAAATGCAGTTAATTATTAACATGGCTATTAAAGAAGGGTATTTAAAAGCAGATGAAGGATTAATTGGTGATTTAACTAATTTAAAGGATGAAAATTCAATTATTTTAGTAAGTAATGATAGGGAAATGCCTTTTTATAATTTGAATAGAATAGTAAGTGGTTATGATAAGTTTATTACTTTGAAAGAATCTGATACAGTAGTTTTTGCAGAGCCTAGCTATGATGCTTATGAACTTACTGAAGTTAAAATTAAAAATGATATTGCTATTATAGGTGCGAATATTGAATCTGTTCCTAGAGATAATAGTGTTAGACTACATGCTTCAAGTGAAGATATAATGTTAATTATTAAACTTTTTAATCCTAAATATTATATTCCCATTAAAGGTGAATATCGTTATCAAGTTGAAAATGGTAATTTAGCTTATAATGTAGGTGTTAAAAAAGATAATATTTTACTTAAAGAGAATGGAGATGTAATTCATTTAGTAGATGGCAGGCTTGTTGATGATTTTGAACACATTGATGTTTCTGATATTTTAATAGATGGTAAAAGCATCAGTGATGTAGGGGAACTTGTTTTAAAAGATAGAGAAATGTTAGGAAATAATGGTGTTGTGCTGATAAGTGCGACTATGGATAAAAAGAGTAAAAATATTATAGTTGGACCTGAAGTTTTAACTAGAGGATTCATTTATGTTAAAGATAATCTTGATTTGATTGAAGAAATTAAAGTAAAAAGTGAAGAAATTATTAAAAATAATACTAATGAAAAGTATGCTGATTATACTAAGATACGTAATGAAATTAGAGAAAGTATTGGTACAATGCTTTATAAGAAAACGGAAAGTAAACCAGTTATTTTGACTGTTATTCAAGAGGTGTAATTATGATTTATTTGGATTATTCTGCTACAACTCCAGTTATTAACGAGGTGTTGGATAGTTATGTTCACGTCACTAAAGATTTTATTGGAAATGCTAATAGTATTCATAATTTAGGTGTTAAAAGTAAAGAACTTTTGATGAAAGCAACTAGACAAATTAGTGAAATATTAAATTGTAATGTTAATGAAATTGTTTATACTAGTGGCGCGAGTGAAAGTAATAGCACAGCTTTAAAAGGCGTAGCGTTTAAACATTGTAAAAGAGGTAAACATATTATAAGTAGCCCTTTGGAACATAAAAGTGTTTTAGATACACTTAAATACTTAGAGATGTGTGGTTTTGAAGTTAGTTATGTAAAACTTAATTCTCTAGGACAAGTAGATCTTAAGGATTTAGAAAGTTTGGTAAGAGATGATACAATCCTTGTTAGCATTTGTGCAGTTAATAGTGAAGTAGGATACAAAGCACCTTTAAAAACAATTAGACAAGTAATAAATAAAAAGAATGATAAGGTTATTTTCCACTCTGATATGACTCAAGCTTTAGGTAAAATGAAAATTAATCTTACTGATGTTGATTTAGCAAGTTTTTCTGGTCATAAGATTTATGCTCCTAAAGGTATAGGTATTTTGTATAAATCTAATAAAATAGAAATAGAACCCTTAATTTGGGGACTTACTGAAAATGCAAAGTTTAGGGGAGGAACTCCACCGTTACCATTAATAGTTAGTCTTTCTAAAGCTATGAGAATAATGAATGAAAACATTGAAAGTAATATTAAAAAAGTATCTAAATTGAATGAACTGTTGATAAATGGTTTAAAAGATGATAGAATACACATCAATTCTAATAATTTATGTGTTCCACATATTGTGAATTTGAGTTTAAAAAATATTAGAAGTGAGACTTTTGTTAGGGCATTAGAAAAACACGAAGTTTATATTTCAACTAACAGTGCATGTTCAAGCATGGATGCAAGTACGGTTTTAAAAGCTGTTACTGATGATAAAAGTATTAATACTACTAGTATTAGAATTAGTTTAAGTCATTTTACAACTAAACTGGAAATTAGTGAATTTATTAGAATATTTTTTAAAGTATACGACGAGTTGCTTTTAAAAAAGTAGGTGTTATATGGAAAAACTTATTTTAATAAAATACGGAGAACTTACTACAAAAAAAGATAATAGAAATTATTTCATTAATTTACTGGTTAAATCTATTGAAAGTAAACTAAGTGATGTTAATTATAGAATTGAAAAAGATTACTATAGAATGTTTATATATACTAGTGATGTAGATTTGGTTTTGTCTAAAATACAAGGGGTTTTTGGCATTCATGAATTAGTTATAGCTTATAAAACTCTTGACTTTGATATTTCTAATATTTGTAAGTCGGTTTATAATATTCTAAAAAATGTTGATTTTAATTCATTTAAAATAGAAACTAATAGAAGTGATAAAAATTATCCAATTAAGAGTAATGAAGTAAGTAAAATGGTTGGTGCATACGTTTTAAAAAACCTTAATAATGTAAAAGTGGATGTACATAACCCGGATGTTTTGATGAATGTTGAAATCAGGCGAGAAGCTGTATATTTATATCATGAACGTTATGCTGGGATGAATGGTTATCCTATCGGTACTATGGGTAAAGCTCTTTTAATGTTGAGCGGTGG
>CALVVN010000021.1 GCA_944363865.1 uncultured Bacilli bacterium | reverse complement strand
GGAAATTATGTTTGGAAAATCCTTTGCAAATTTTAACATTGCTATAATTATAACTATGCTTAAAACCAAATTTCCACTAACGTTAGAATCTATAGTATCTATCATAGTCAACATCAAAGTATAAACTAGCATAACTACTAGCATTCTAACAAATAAATCCACATATATTTTTCCTAAATAATTTAGATAACTTTTGAATATTTGTTCAGTTTTAGGATTTATATTTAATATAATTGGAAAAGGGGCAATTATTTGCAAAAAAAGTAGTTTAAAAATTCTAACGCCTGTCGCTATAGCTATCTGCACAAAATAGTAACAAAAAACTAAACCTACAATTGTTGAAATAATTGGAAAATGATAGTCAACATGCGAACTATTTGTATAAGGTTGTAATGCTAAAATAGACGCACCGCGTTGAACCGCTTCAATAGCTGACAAAGGATCATCAAAAATGGCGCCTTCAATAGCATCAAAAACATTATAAATTCCAGAAATCGATCCGACTCCGGGTACAAGACTGGTGGCAATTTTAATTATATCCAAAACATTGTCTAGCAAACTTGGATCTTCATACTTAAAAAATAGCAAAAATACGTTGTTCATATAAATATTTCCTAAATTATTCATTGTAAAGATATATCCATCTTCTTGAGTGGCATCATTCATCATGTCTTCGGGAAGTATTAATCTCGGTATTGCATCGCTATTTACAACAGCCTGTTGAAAACCTTCCATAACGTCAAAAATAAAAGGGAAAATAACGAGTAAAATAAGCGATAAAATTGTTCTATGTACTATTTTTTCTCCGTCAGCATTCATTTTATCTGGATCTACCATAATTTCTAAAAATGATTTCACTAAAACAAACAAGGCAATTATACCAACAAATACCATTGTTCTATTAATTATTTCTTCTATACTTGTCAAATTTGTTTTTAAATCATAACTACACAAATCAAAGAATACATTAAAAAGCCACCCAGCTAAGGTATAAATAAAAGCATCAACAACGATACAGGTCTTTCTTATTACATCAAGGATCCATCCACCAGCTAAACCTTTAATTAATAATTCCATAATTCCTCCTTATTTAATACCACACAAAATACCTGTTTTTCCAGTTAATAAATAATAGATATTTTCAATCAGAGTTGGTGTTATAAATATTGCAATTACTACACACAATCTTATGACATTTCTCTTAATAACTGAACTAGCATCATCACTAGGATTTATTGTTTCTTTGATGAAATCTATCATAATTAGTACTACTAAAAAGGCTACCACTGAATATTTAATGATTTGGTAAACAAGATTTATCCAATATATTGGGCAATTTTTATTATTTTGTGAGACATGGCCTAAATAATATGCACATGTTCCCTCGTAACCATCTGTTTGACATGTTCCTCCTGTTGCCTCTCCTGTCAAAGAGTCATTCATTGTATTTTCAACATCCGATTTAGAACTATTTGAATAATGTAAAATTGCCTCATTACTATTATTAAGAAAAGCGTCGTATTCTTCTTCTGTTATATCTCCGTTTTCTAATTTTTCTCTAGCACTATCATTGCAATAATTTTTTAATTCATCTATTACCAATAAATATGATTTTCTTACATCGTCTTGTAGGCCAGTGTATGAAATCCAATTTTTCATAAAATCTCCAGAATACCCTAGTAAAAAGTCTTGAGAAAAATTAGTGTCTGCCAATTTTTCCATAGTAAGTTCTTTTGAATTTAGTGATTCGCATAGTGATTCAATACTAGATTGCATACTAGGAGCAATGTTATCATAATCTAATTCATTCAAAGTAATTCCATTTGCAACAAATTTTACTTTTTCAGAATAATTTCTAATATCTTCAAATATATCATATGTTTTACTACATTCACCATCTGAGCAATCACTAAACTGAGTAAACACATTTAGCGGTTGATTCCCAATATTTTCAGAGCACCACTTACCATCCATATCAAAACATATTTCATTTCTCCAAAGTTCGGTATCAACATGAGCATATTCAGGGCATGTCCCCGATTCAACTAACCTATCTAAAATACCATTTTGATCATAAATTTTTGAGTAATTCACTAGTTCACTTGAACTTAAAGTTAAAGTGCCAGTTTTACTACCTTTAGCATTTTTATTCCAAGAAATTTGCCATTGTCTAGTTTCAAGCATATAGTAAATTTCTATAGGCTTAGAATTATCAGAGTACGAACAAATTAAAAGGCATGATTCCCCATTTCCACAACTTGAAATTGTTTGAAATTTCACTAAATCTTCCATTGCTCTAACATTATAAGTAGAAACATAACATCCTATTAAAGCAAAGATGATTAATAAAAGTATTCTTTTATTCACAATATCACCCCAAAAACTTTTACATTACTAATTAAGTATAACATAAAAAAAATAGCTTTAAAAGTGTTTTTTAATGAAAATTATTAACACACCTATTTTACAAAAATGTTCTAAAATATTAAAGGCTATATAGCAATTTTGTATTATAACACCCGACTTTTTCAGTTAAACAATTAAAAAAGTACCATTTTTCCCTGTATTTATAAGGGTTTATGATACTTTTAACATTGTATTCTATTTAAGTCACATAAAAATGTCTTTGTTTAATGTGCTTTTGAACTTATTTATCTTATCAATTGTTGTTAAATTTGGCATTTTTATACCTAAAGATTTAACTATTTTTTCGATTTCTCTATCTGGCGTGCTTATTAAGCATGTTCCATTTTTATCAGAACAAGCTTTAAAATTATTTAATGCTTGTTTTATTCTCTCAGCTGTGATACCTTGTTCCCAACCATCTACATTTAATGTAGATTTGTTTTCATATTTTAATATTTTATACTGTATAATCCTTATTATAGTAAGTGCTATAAAACAAATAAGGAAATGTGCTTTTATGTGTTCTTCTGTCCATACATATATAGGTCTTCCTTCTAAATCACTTTTTATTATTCTAAAAGAATCCTCTATTCTTGATAATCCGTGATATCTATTTATTATGTCCTTGTCGTCTTCGTCTATTTCAGAAGTGACAATAGAATAAAAGCCTAATGTCTCTTTATATTTTTTTAACTTTTCTTCTAAAAATACAACTACTTTTTTAGTCTTAATAACTTCTCCCGTTTTTTTGTCGATGTCTATTACTTCAATAAACTCTTGTGATTTTCTTTGTTTGTCTTTTAACTTATCGGGATTTTCTTTACACGCTTCTAAATATTCTATAAACTTTTTATTTTGATGTATCTCTTTTTCGTAATGTTTTTTACTCCAGTAAATAATTTCTTTTTCTTTTACATTCTTTTTCAATTTTGTTCCATCAGGATTTTTATAAGTTAATTCTATTTCATTAATTCTAGATTTATATTTAAATACAACTTCACCTAATGAATTTTTAATTTCAATATAATCAGTATCATCTAATGCCCAAGGTCCCATTTTAGTCCAACTCTTTTTTACACTTTTTGAAACTATGTATCCATTTCCTTTATCAACTATTAAGTATTTATTTTCCTGAGTATTCATTCCATTATCAGCGACTACTATTATTTTCC
>CALVVN010000020.1 GCA_944363865.1 uncultured Bacilli bacterium | reverse complement strand
AATGATATCACATCTTTAGAAAATTACATAGAATTAGTTGAAGAATGGATAGAATTTTATAATACAACTAGAATTAAAGGAAAGAAAGTTAATAAAAAGAAAGGATATAAGAAAAATGATAAATAATGATGAATTAAAATATAAATTAGAAACAGTAATAAAGTATTTAAAAGATAATGGTGGATATGATTATAAATTATATAATCATATATGTCCAGATATGGGAGAACCTGATTCAAATATTGTAGAATATGCAGAAGATGTTTTATACATGATTAATTTATTAATTGATAACAAATAAAGACAAGCTTTATTTGAATAAATATTATAATTAAATAATAAAAAATCAAGGGTCTAGATGAACTCACTTCGTTCGCCCTTGATTTTTTATTAAAAGAATAGTTCTTTTTATGATGTCTCCTAAATGGGGTTCACATCAGATTGACATAGATTTTTTAATTATTCTTCACTCAAATCTGTAAATTCAAAATCATCTAAAACTTCAACTTCATTTTGATTATCTGAACTTTCTTCATTCTCTATTTTTTCTTCTATTTCAACAGGTTCTTCTTTTTCTTCTAACTCTTCATTTTTAGGTTCAATAATCTCTTCTCTATCAGATGAACTAGAACGTTTCCATAAATTATAGATTTCTTCTTTAATAACTTTAGAATCTACATAAAGATATTGTTGTTGATTTTTAAGTGATCTCAATCTTTCATTATATTCTATTAATAATACACTATCTGCAAGTTTGCCAATTTTATTTTCACATATATCATTGTTAGAAATCTCACTATTAAGTATTTCCAAAATCTTTTCTTCTTTACCAATTTCATTTTGTAAAGTTGAGTAATTAATATCAAGATTTTTAAGTTCTTCTTTATAAGCATAAATATCATCAATGTATTCATTTTCAAGATATTTATAGTTTTCAATATCAACCTTAATCTCACCAATCAAAGTATCAATATCTTTAAGTTCTTCTTCATTAACATCTAAAGTATTAGCATTATACAATCTTGATTCTAATAATGATAATTGATTTTCATTCAGCATTCTTGCTTGTTTAACATCTTCACTTAAATTTTTACTAACACTAATTAGATTTAATACTTCTGCCTTTCTAGCATTTATACCTTCTAAATTATCCTTATATTTACTAATTTTCTCTTTATGATAATTTTGCTTAACTACAATTCTATTCTTTTCTTCTTCGTTATCATAGTTATAACTACTAATTTTTCCTTTTAGATTAACACTTAATTTTTCATAATTATCAATTATTTCAAATATATTAGAACCATTAATCTCTTCTTGTGTGCATTTTAACTCACAATTTGCCATTTTTACTAAAGTATCAATTTCTTCTTTAACTTCATCGACATCTTTATCACTTTTAAAAGCATCAAGAATCTTTCCACCAAGAACTTCAGCACTATTCTTCCACATTTCAATAGAAGAATCTACAATCTCAATTTCCTTCTTACAATTTTCTAACATCAATCTATCTTTATTAAAAGATAAATCATCCATATAAGTACTTTCTTCTATTTTCTTTTCAATTTCACGTAATCTAAGCGAATTAGCATTAATTTCATCATCAACTCTGATGATTTCTTCTTCTAAATATTTCTTTCTATTTAGTTCCTTTTCTTTTGATTTTATATTTTCTAAAGTACTATCATATTCAGCTTTAACTTCATCAGATGGTTTCATCTCATTTTTAATCATAAGCTTTTTAGCAAGTTTGTTTAATTTCTTTATCTCATTTTCAAGTGATTTAAAATAAGCATCCCCACTCTCTAAAACACGACTAAAGCCTTCAAGTTCTGTAGTGTATTCATCTTTCTCTTGATTCAACAATTTAATCATTTTTTCCAAATAACTTTTTTCATTTGAATCTTTATCTTTATCAATCTGTAAAACATAGTTGCTTTTTTCCAATTTAGCATCTAACTTTGATTTTTCCTTAATTAATTTCTTTTTTTTGTCTTCTAACCTAGCAACCTCATTTCCAACAACCTGTACGCTTAAATCCGTTCCTGACTTTTTTACTAATATATTAATTAAATCTTCCAATGCTTTATAATTCATTTTCCTCAACTCCTTTTTACCAATCTAATTCTATTTTATTAGTTGTCATAATATTTTTAGGTATTTGATCAACTATTTCAGCTTTTTTTATTTCTTCCTTTACTTCTATATTTTCCTCTTTTACAATTTTTTCTATTTTAGGTTTATTATCATCAACTTTAGTCATAAGTTTCAAATCAACTTTTTCAGTGCTTCCTCCTGTTTCGTTTTCTCTTTTAGACCACTCTCTAACTAATTCTTCCTTGACTTTATCAACATTTACATATATAATATCTTTTTTATTTTTAAGTTCATTCAACTCAATTCTAATTATTTCTTTTTTATTTAAATCTCTAATTTTACTAGCATAATCCAAATAATCATTTTCATTAATTCTCTCGTTAACACGTTTTAATTTATTATTGCTTCTCTCGATTTCTTTAGATAACATTGCTTTTTTTGCATTACATCTATTTTGATCTTCCTGAACAGAGTTCAAAAAATTTTCAGATTTTCTAAGCGTTTTTAAAACTCTTTCTAATTTAGATTTTATACTTAATTCAATATTTTCAATTTTCTCCCAAACTTCTAGTGTAATTCCTTTGTCCAAAGAAGATTTTTTTAATATCTCTAACGCTTCTATATCTTTTTTTACATTGGCAACATAAACTAATAATTTTTCTTTTAAAGTTTCTTCTTTATATTTTACATCTTTAAGTCTTCTTAATTCATCTTCACATAATGACATTTCATTCTGATAATTGTCTATACTATTTACTAAATAATCTCTTAATTTAATATCTAAATCTTTTTCTTCTAAGTTTAAGTAATTATTTTCCTCTATTTTAGTATTTAGTTCGTTATATTTATTTTCTAAGTCTTTTAATTTAGAATAAATATAACTCATTAAAGATTGACCGTTTTTACCATCTTCATCTTTTTTTGCTAAATTAGACAAAAATTCTACTTTCCCTCTAACTTCAGAGTATGATTTTTTATCTTTAAAACAATTAAGCAAAGACTTTCCAATAACCTCAGCGTTGTTTTCCCAGTTGACTTGTCTTATTTTTAAATTAGCAATTAATTCATTTTTAATATTTCTCTCTAATTCTTTATCATTTTCTAATTTAATAATTGTTTCCTTAGTTTTCTTTAATTCATTTTCAGAATAATTTTTATCAACATCATAGCCTGCTTTTTTAACTAAAATCTCTATTAAACTTTTAACTGCTTCATAATTAGTATCCACATTGCCACTTCCCTTATTTTCCTATAATAATTTTAGCATAAACTAATTTCAAAAACAACAATTTTTTATTTTACATAATTTGACATTTTTTATTCATATACAAACAAAAAGGGATTATTTTTTATTAATTCCTTCTAATGCCCTTAATACCTCAATAGGGACTGCAAATATAATAGTATTTGATTGATCACTACTTAAGTCATTTATAGTGGATAAAGTTCTTAAATGTAATGCACCCGGAGCCTTAGCCATTGTTTCAGCCGCCAAAGCCAAGTTTTTACTCGCTTCAACCTCGCCAGCTGCCTTAGTTATAACAGCTTGCTTTTCACGTTCTGCTTCTGCAATTTTAGCAATAACTCGTTTCATTTCTTCAGGTAAACTTATATCTTTAAGTTCAACATTGGCGACTTTAATTCCCCATGGGTCAGTAGCCGCATCGACAATTTCGCATATCTTTTCACTTATTTTTTCTCTTTCTGTTAACAATTCATCCAAACTTACCGTACCAACAATATTTCTCATCGTTGTCTGTGCTAATTGACTAACAGCATAATTAAAGTTTTCAACTGCTAAAATTGATTTAGAAGCATCAAATATTTCATAATACAAAACAGCATTAATCTTAATAGAAACATTATCCTTTGTTATTGCTTCTTGTTCAGGAACATCAACTGCTTTTGTTCTAATATCTACTTTTTTAAATGATTGAAAAATAGGTATAACCAAATTCCATCCTGGATTCATTATTTTTGTGAACTTACCAAATGTAAACTTCACTCCTCTTTCATATTCATTAATTTCCTTAATTGAACAAAATAGAACACATAAAACTATCACTACTATTACTATCAAAGTAATTCACCTCCTACTAAAAATACTATAACATAATTACTCTAATAATTCATTATCATTTTCTATTTCAACATGACTTATTGAATCAAATCTCTTAGTTATTTTCTCTGTAGTGATGTGTATATCTTTTACATCTTTACTCACAGTATCAATACTTCTAGATAGTTTATCCCATCTAAGTCTGTATTTACCAAACTCTTCTCCCAATTTATTTAACTCTTCATGAATAACACTTGTATATTTATCTCTTTCTAATCCCATTAAAACCGCTTGAATTATAGTTAACAAACTAATTAATGTTGTTGGACTACTAATCCAAACATTCTTACTTTGAGCATAACTAATTAAATTAGTATGATAAGCATTAATCTCTGCAAAAATAGCTTCAGCAGGCAAGAACATAATCGCTTGATTACTAGTTTCACCATTAATAATGTACTTTTCACTAATTGCATCAATATGTTTTTTAACATCATCTCTGAATACTTTCTCACGTTTTAATTTTTCTTCAGAAGTTATACCTTTTTCTAACATATTCCTATAATTTTCCAAAGGAAACTTAGAATCTATACAAATATTTCCTAAAGGTTCTGGACCAAAAACAATAGCATCGCTGATATGTTTATTGCTTAATGTATATTGTAATCTATATATTCTATCATTTTTCTCACCAAATACACTTGCTAACACATGTTTTAAATTAACTTCTCCAAAAATACCACGGCTCTTTTTATCAGTTAAAATCCCTTGTAAACTCACTATATCGTTGCTTAGGTTATCAATCTTTTTTTGTGCCTCATCTATTTTAGCTAATCTTTCTAATACACTATTAAAAGTCTTATTAGTTTTTTCAAAATTGACATCTATACGCTCGTTAACTCTATCATTAATTTGTATTAGTTTTTTCTCTATTTCAGCGCGCAGACTTTCAAAATCATTATTTACGATTTTAGAAAAGTCAAACTTAAAGTCACCTATTTCTTTTATCATTTCATTTTCAATTCTCATTAACTTTTCAAGTATATCACTCTCATTTACCCTTTTAACTTTAAAAAAAGTAATTACTATAAATATCAAAATTAAAAACAATAATGCAATAACAATATATTCCAAATTCATGTATAATTCACCCATATACATTGTACACCAAACAAATATTTATGTCTATTCCAAATTGACTTTTTTATTAACAAATTGTGAAATTATATACATAACTAATACAAGAAAAAATATTCTTATTAGAATGATTGGATTTTTTAAACTTTCAATTAAACTTGTTCCTATATATCCCCAGAAGTACACCAAAGATATTTTACCTAAAAAAATACCAACAAAATATTTTTTAAAACTAATGTTGCTTAACCCTGCAGCTATATTTACTGCAAAAGCAGGAGTAAATGGAACAGCAGTTAAAACTACTAATTGTCCTAACGTTATATTACTAATGGACTTCATAAAATTCTTTAATTTGCCTTTTGAATCAGTAAACCTTTTAAATTTCTTATAAAAACCTTTTCTAAAAATAAAGAATGATATAACACAGCCTATTAACGTAAAAATCCAAGATATTATAAATCCAATAAGATGTCCAAAACTCATAAAGTTAAAAGTTATAAATACTGCAAGAGGTAATATTGGCACTATTGATTCAATCACTATAAAAACACACCCAAGTATTGGACCCCAAACACCTAATAAACTTATTATATTCATTATGAACTCTTCAATTTTAGAAAATAAATCCATTATATCACTAACTTTCTAACATAATAGTATTATACCCCAAATAATTTAAAACTACTACTAATCTCTTGCTTAATTTACCGCTTTTACAGTAAATATAATAAATATTATTTTTATTTAAATATAATCTATAATTATTGATTAATTCATCATAGGGAATATTTATTGAATTAGGCAAATGCCATTTACTATATTCATATTTATCTTGAACATCAATAATTATGATATTTCTTTTATTTTTTATATTAAAATATTTTTCCTTTATCATTTTTATTCACCCATTATATTTTATGTTCAAAATATATTTAAAGATAATTAAAAAAGAATAGTTATTCACTATTCAATATTTATATTTAAATGTTATTTCCAAATCAATAGTTTCATCTTCATACATTTCTTCTAAAGTTCTGCCAACTGTTGATTCAAATTCACTTCTTTCAAGTGGTTCATCTAAAACTAAGAATGACCTTATTTTATATTTAATCATATATCTAGAATGAACATTCGTCTTTTCTTCTCTATACCAAGAATTATTTGAATTCAAACTAGAAGTAGTTCTGTAACTAGACCAATCAGTATAACTCGATAATGCTTCATCTCTATACTTATATGCACTAGATCTTGGTTCTGATGATTCTCTAGAATCATACCCCCTAGCTTCTCCATTATACCATCTCCACATAAGATCGTAATATCTATACATAGTTACAGTACTATCCCTATCTCTATAAAATTCTTCACCAGGCTCTTCAGGATAATACTCACCATTATTCCACCAAATAATATTACCATCTTCATCCTCTTTGTACCATCTATAACCAGTTCTATTAAAAATATATCTATATTCCTTTTCTTCTGGATAATCTATACTCCACTCAGAATAGTCAGTTCTTATTTCTGTCCTAGTGTCTTTAAGAGAATAACCCTCGGGTTGTTCACTACTAAAGTCACTATAATCATCATTATCATTTTTATACCATAACCATCTCTTATCTCTATAAGTATAAAATACTTTATCTTCTTTTATTATCTCTGTTATAATAGCTTCTTCACTAATTTCTGGCAAATTATCTTCATTTAAAGGAAGCAAAACGCCATCTGTTTCTTCTGTACTTATATCTTCGAATGGTATATAATCACTCCATCTCGAATTATTATTTGTAACATTATAATAATTTATATACACTACTACTTCAGCATTTAATTTTTCATCATATTTATTTTTTTCTTTTTTGAATTCTTTAACAGAACAATAACTACAATCTTCTAAATAAAATGTTTTAATATATTCATCATTTACTTTAGTAATTTTTACGCTTCCGCGACAAACTTGATCATTAAACGTTACCTTTTTCACACTATCCAAATCTATAGATACACTATCGCCATTTATAGTAGGATAAAGATTATTACTCATAGCATACGAATCTACATAATCACTTAATTCTTTTCTAATTTCATAACAATTGCCATTTCTAATACCAGTAATTATTAAATTAACTATTATTATTAAAATTATTATAGGAACAACAATTACAAAAACTTTTATTAAAACTTGTTTAGCACCGTTAAATTCCTTACTAACTTTTGAAAAATTAGGTTGAAAAACTTCAACTACTTTATTAACAATTTCTTTAATATTATCCATATTATTACCCCATTTTAAACTTCATCATCAAAAAAATCATCAAAAAAATCATCATCAATAATATTGTCATTTATAACAATACTATCCTCATCAACATTTATATTTGGCTTATTAATTTTGGGTTTTTCCATCAATTTTTTTTCTTCTTGTTCCACTTGTTTATCCAATACCTTATCATCAATTGATTTAGATACATTTTGGTTTTGATTAGTAACAGAAATAGAATTAATTTCTTGCTTTTTAAGTTCATTTTCTTTTCGTTCTTCTTCTTCTAGTTCTGCTATTTTTGCATCAATTCTTTTAACCAAATCATCAACGTTTATTGAAGATTTAGAACTATCCATCTCTTTGGGTGCTCCAAAAGTTCTTTCACCAAAAGGAAATTGTGGTGCAAAATTCATTGAATTTGGCGCAAAAGGTTTCCCCATTCCATTTTCCTCACGTTTTTTATCAACAAACTCTTTTAAATCAAAAACCTTAACATCTATTAGTTGAGTTTCAGGATACCCACTTTTACCATATTCTTCTCCCCAATCTATTTCAAATGAAGGTACTAATTTAGTTTTAAATGGTTGATTTCTAAATCTTTTAACGATAATTTCAAATTTTTTCATTTGTTGTAAATCACTAACAGACACAAGTGGTCTAACTGGTGGTAAAGGTTTATCTTTATCCGCCTTTGGCTGAACATCTCCACATAATTTGCTAAACTCTTCCAAAGCCTGGTATTCAGTAGTCATAAGATAAATCATATTACCGCAGTTACCTTTAATTGTTTCAGCAACTTCTTTTCCATAAACTTTATTTAACTGACTAAAGTTTTGGATAACAAAAGTAAACCTTATACGCCTACTACGACTTGCGGTTACCATACTTTCGACATCTTTTAAAGCAGGCATATTAGCAAACTCATCTAATAAAAAATTAGTTCTTATCTTTAATTTATTACCATCTTCCGTCTGCGCTACTTCAATTAAACTTTCGTATATTTGTTTTACTAAAATAGTAGCTAATGCATGATAAGTAGTCTTTTCATCGTGTATCTTTATAAATAAAGCAGTTTTTTCTCTTCCGATATCCCTTAAATCAAAGTCGCTTCTACTTAACATTTTAGATAATTCCTCACGAGAAGAGAAAATTCTAATCTTTTGCTTAAATACAGATGTAACGCCACCTTTAGTATCTGCAGGAGCATTAATCGTTGAACTAGCACTTACGTACGCGCCACTTAAAGGATCTTTAAATTTAAAATATTCATTTATATACCTAGTAGCACCTATTCTATCTTCGCCCATACTATGCATAAGATTAATACTATTTAAGTTAACTTGGCTTTCATCTGTCGCATCCTCAAACAAGCCTAAAGCTAATCCAGTAAAATAATCGGCAGCATTATTTTCCCAAAATGGTTCAGCTTTATTATTTGGATCAATTAGAATATTATTGCCTAAGTCTTCTAGTAACTCTTGACTTTTATCATAATTTCCCTCTTTCCATAATCTATAAGGATAACTAAAAGGATTCCAACAAGCACCATATTTTGGATCACGGAAATTTAAAATTATAACTTTATAACCTTTTTCCCTAAGCATATTAGCATTGTTTTCATAAATCTCACCTTTAGGATCAGTTATAATCATACTTTCTCCACGTCTGCCTAATATTTTAACCAATGAATCAAGTATCGCCCAAGTTTTACCACTACCACTAGCCCCCATAATTAAAGTATGATTTTCTCCATCATCTACCCAGGCTTTACATTTTTGAAGTTTAGTACCATGTTGTTTTTTCCCCGCAATAATTATTGGAACACCTGAATGGTCATATTCACTTTTAGATAATTCAATTTGCTTAATATCATAGGCTTTTTTCATATCGGCTTCTTCCATCCATTTTGCCCATCCTCCATTAGAATCGTCTTTCTTTTTAGAAGTATAACCAAAGCCTTTTTCACGTTCAAAGAAATATGATGAAACACTCATAAAAACACCTACTAAAGCAAGTAAGTAAAAAACCAATGTCGTAACAATAAATTCACTGCTAAATGCAGGAAACGGATTTAACCCATAAAAATATCCATAATTAGAAAAATAATGTAAGTTTAATATAGCTATAGCAACCAAAAAAAGTAAAAATATACAAAAAATAATAAAAATAACTACATCTTTAACACTGGCCCTAAATTTGAGTTTCATAAAAGCCACCTCTCTTTATTCATTATAGCACGATAAATACATAATCCGCAACCTAAAATACATTTAAAAATTTTTACAATTATGTAGAATTATTTTCAAACGATATAGACTCAAATAGGGGGGTGACAGTTGACAACTAATGACTTATATCATAAAATATAAATACATGGACCCGTAGCCAAGAGGCTAAGGCATGGGACTGCAACTCCCCGATCGCCGGTTCGACTCCGGCCGGGTCCTCCATTTGAAGACAACTTACGAACATATAAAGTTTGTAAGTTTTTATTTTGTATAAAATTATACAACCTATTAAAATTAGACTATCTGAAAAAGAATAAAAACATTTTTATAATAAACTTTTAATAACTAATAAACTTCTTTTTTCAGTTGGTAATAAAGCACAAGAAAAAACAGAATTTTTAATAATTTGTTATATTAAAAATGATAAAAATTTAACTGAAAAGTTAAAAGAAAACAATCAATTAGAATGGGTATCTCAAATGAATAATTATAAAAATATGGCTGAAGAAATTGTATTAAAAGAATTAATATATGACTAAAAATGTGTATGGACAAAATCAAATTTTATCGACAGCCAGCATTGAAAACTTACCCCTGTAAATTTTCACGTATAGGAAAATCCCAAACCCTATTTAAGATAATTCTCTAAATATCTTCTCCATTCAGGAACATTTTCTTCATCAAATAAATGATATAAAAAATCTACAATAATTTGATGCCTTGATTTTGCTTCTTCCTTGCCAGATTCCGTTAACATTAAACTTTTAAGTTTTAATATTTTTTCAAATATATGGCATACACTAC
>CALVVN010000019.1 GCA_944363865.1 uncultured Bacilli bacterium | reverse complement strand
TGTATTTTTAAAATTTTCTAAATGTTTTTTTAATGTTTCATCTGCATTTTTATGGTATTCTACATTACATAATTCTTTTATGTATGCTAGTTTTTTCCCTTTTACGTTTTCATAAAGTGATTTTGTTAAGTCAATCTTACTTGAGTCCCAAGTTGTCATGTCATTTTTATCTTTGCCTTTCATTGCATTTACTACTATTGCTGCATCTTCTACATTTCTAGTTAAAACTCCACAATGATCTAAACTGCTAGCAAATGGAAATAATCCGTATCTAGAAATCATTCCATATGTTGGTTTATACCCTACTATTCCACAATAAGCAGCTGGTTTTCTAATTGAATCCCCTGTGTCACTTCCAGTAGCGTATGGATAAACACCTGCTGCAACAGCGCAGGCAGAACCTGCTGATGAACCTGCACACATATGTAGTGGATTCCATGGATTTTTTACTATTCCTGTGTGTCCTGTTGTTCCGGTTCCGCCCATTCCAAATTCATCAAGTACTGTTTTATTGACCATAACGGCACCTTTTTTAAATAAATTGTCTATGCTTGTCGCAGTAAAAAATGGAATGTAATCTTTTAGTGTATTACTTGAGCCTGTACTTAATACATCTTTTGTACTGTAATTGTCTTTTACACCAAAAGGTATTCCTGATATGAGTTCATTTGTAACTTCAGTAGGTTTGGCATTATCTAATATTGTTACAAATGCATTATATTTTTTTTGAATTTCATGAGATTTTTCTAGTGATTCTTTTATAAGTTGTTCTGAAGTTACTGTTTTGTTTAATAGTGCTTCATGTATTTCAGTTATACTTTTTTCTAAATATTTCACTTATCCCACCACCTTTATTACTTCTACTTCTCTATCACTTGTTTCATCACAGTTTTGTAGTAGTTCTTCTATACTTGTGCTTTCTTCTATTTCATCTTCTCTTAAATCTACTTCTAAGTCATCCAAACAAAATGACATTGGCTCGACTGAATCAATGTTTGGCATTTGATTTATTACATCTATGTTTTGATCAATTACATCAAATTCATTAAGTACCATTTGACATTCTTCTTCAGTCAATCCTATTAATAGTTTGTCAGCATAATCTTCTACCATTTCTTTTGTAAACTTACTCATGTTTTTTCCTCCTTTAAAATAAAAATGTATTTCATTCCTTACATAGTTATAAGGGACGAAATACATTAATTCCGCGGTACCACCCGTTTTATTATTTTTTAATAATCTCTCTTTTGATTTAACGCTTTTACACGGCTTACTTTACTACTATTTCAAATAAGCAACTCTAGAGTGTTATTCATTATTGCGATATTTATTGGTTTCCACCATCCCAACTCTCTTGTAAACTCTTTCAATAATTACTTTTCTCTTTCTCCGTTTTTCAAATAGAATTATAAACGATTTAGTTATTTGTGTCAACTTTTCTAAAAACAAATTAATAAATTAAATTACTAGGTTTTTTGTTTAATTTTGTTAATTTATTCGAAACTAAAGTAACTATAATAATTTTTAATAAAAATAAAACTTTATTTAAGTATAAAAATATGATTTTTAAATAAAAAACATTTTTCTAAACTTATAATATATTATTAATTATATTTTATCACTTACTGGTTTAAAACTTTTCCTATGTTCAGGTATTATACCATATTTATTAATCGCTTCAATATGCTTTTTAGTACCGTAACCTTTGTTATTTTTAAAATCATACATTGGATATATTTCATCTAAATTATACATCATCTTGTCTCGTGTGACTTTAGCAACTATACTAGCCGCAGCTATACTTTGACTTTTAGCATCGCCTTTAACAATCGATAAATATGGTATATCAATATCAATTTTCATCGCATCAATTAATAAATATTGGGGTTTGATACTCAAATTATTTATAGCTTCCTTCATTGCCTCTTTTGTTGCTTCATAAATATTAATTTCATCAATTCTTTCATTAGAAATTACTCCTATTCCTATACTAACAGCATTAGACATTATAACTTCATATAATTCATCTCTCTTTTTTTCGCTAATTTTCTTAGAATCATTAATACGATTATCATAAAAACCTTTAGGCAAAATCACCGCAGCAGCAACAACTGGGCCAACTAAAGGGCCTCTACCAACTTCATCAATGCCAGCTATCAACGTAATGCTTTGTTTAAATAAATTTTTCTCATAAAATAATAAATCATTCATACAACCATTATACTACAATTTAAAAAAATATAACAAAAAAAAGAAACTATTCATAAACTTTCCAACTTGATGCTTGGTTCGCTTCGTCTCTTTTGTTAAATGATAAGAGTGCGTTATTTTGCTCTCTTAAATGTTTACGTTTGTTTTCAAATAATCCCATAAAAAGTTTATATTTCAAAGCTTTCAACGGATATAATTCTCTTAATTTTTCCAATTGTAAACTTGTATATTCTTTTGCGTACAATGAATCATAAGTAACTTCTAATCCCTCTTTTTTTAAACTTTTACTAATTGCATATATATCTAAAGAAGATAGTTTTTGATTATCTAATAAACTGTATGGTTTATTAAATAAAATAGTTTCTAGCAAACCTTGAGAATTTAAAATAACTATTTTTCTTTCCAATTCTGCAGGCTTACAACAAACAAGTTCGGAATAACACCTAATATATTTAGAAAAATCTTCTCCATTATACCCATAATCAAGAAATATACTATATAAGTATTCAATAACTTTTCTTGCATTTCCTATTGAACTTGGTTGATAAAGATAAAAAGTTCCAACTTTTCTTAACACGTTATTATGCAAACCATATTCTCTAGCTAACTCGCTTAATTCTTTTTGAATTAGACTATCAAAATCCAAAAAAAAGTCTTTGTGATGTACCATAAAATATACCCCCTTTAAAATTTGACGTTATATTAACACATATTATTATATTTGTCAAATGTTATTCCTTTTATTTTTTCGCTTTTTATATCATTAATAATTAAATTATTAATCCGTTCGTAATTAGCTTCACCCTGATAAAAAGGAATATTTCTTACCTTGCTAATGTTTTCATATATATTAATTATATTATCTTCTTCATAAAGTATATCACCATACATTTTTATATATATATCTTTATAATAATTAGACAAAGTTTTTAAAATATAAATTGCTATTTCATCTAATGGCAAAACTTCCTCTTTAATTATAGACATAGATGCCAAATTATATGCAACTTCTTCTTCATCAATCTTAGGCCACAAAATCCCAGGAGTATCAATCAAATCAATTCTCTCATTAATACGAATTTTATTAATTGTTTTAGTAACACCTGGTTTATTACCTACTTCACTCACTTTTTTATTAACGAGTCTATTTATCAAAGTACTTTTGCCAACATTTGTAACACCTAAAACCATAACACTCGCTTTTTTAGGAAGGAGTCCTTTCTTTACTCTTTTATCATTTAAATCTTTCATTAATTCATCAATTATAGGAAATACTTTTAAGTATTCATTTCCAACTTTAGAATTACAACATAATACCCTATATCCTTTTTCTTCATAATATTTAACCCATTTATCAGTTTCATTTCTATCACACAAATCATATTTACTCATAAAAATAATTTGAGGTTTGTTTCCAATAAAATTATTAATATCCTTAATATATGAAGAATAAGGTATTCTAGCGTCTACTACATGCAAAACTATATCTACAATATTAATTATTTCTTTAATTTGACGCTTTGTTTTGGCCATATGGCCAGGATACCAGTTGATTACGCTTTTATGCAACCACTTATCATTATTTTCAATCATTTTTTACACCTTCTTCATTATTATTTTGTATTTTTAAATCTATATATTTCCATATTCTTTTATATTGTGTTAATTGTTCTTCCTTTTTTATTTGGGCAACTGGGTGATATAAAGGAATTATAA
>CALVVN010000018.1 GCA_944363865.1 uncultured Bacilli bacterium | reverse complement strand
CCCCAAGCCTCGCGACTGATGCTTTGTGCTTCCCTAACACTTCATTGATACCTACGCGTGTATTGGACTTTCACCAACTAGATATATGCCATGCACGGCACACTATAAAAACCTTGTTTTATTTTCAAGAAACAAGGTTTTATAATTTTAATTCTCGGCACTTGAACACGCAGCATCAACTAAACGCTTTAAGTACCACTACTATCACATAAAATTTAATAATATTTATTTTGTAATTAATTCAATAGCTTTTTTAAATTCTAAGTCATATTTAACAAAGTCACGACCACCAACTTGAGTTAAAAATTCACTTTCTTCAGCGCCATATCTTTTTGCTAAATTTGAAATGTGTTTATTTAGTTCTTCTTCTGTTATATCAAACTTTTCTGATTTAACAACTGCTTCAATTACTAATCTATAACTTACTCTTTTTGTTGCTTCTTCTTTAAAGTTTTCTTTTAATTTAGTTTCATCCATTTTTAACATTTGTAAATATTGACTAATTTCTATTCCTTGCATTTTTATTTGTTCTGCAAATTCATTATACATTCTATTTACTTCTTCAGTAACCATTTCTTCTGGTACTTCAAATGTAGCATTTTTTGTTGCAGTTTCTAAACATTTTTCAACGTATTCTCCTTCAATGTGTGATTCTTTATGTGTCTTAATGTTTTCTTTTAAAAAGTTTCTAAGCTTTTCTTCAGTGTCAACTTCAGGAATTGCTAAATCTTTAAAGAATTCATCGTTCATTTCTGGGTATACTCTTTCGTTTATTTCGTTAACTTTTACTTTAAATACAACATCTTTTCCTTTTAAATCTTCAGCATGGTAGTCTTCTGGAAATCTTAGATTTAATTCTTTTTCTTCTCCTACTTTCATTCCAATTATTCCTTCTTCAAATCCTGGAATAAATGAGTGACTACCAATTACTAATCTATAGTTTTCGCTTTTTCCGCCTTCAAATGGAACGTTGTCTTTAAATCCTTCAAAATCAATTCTAACTTCATTTCCGTCTTCTACTCGCCCATCTTCTTTTGTTCTTATTTCAATAAATTGTTCTCTTAAGTGGCCTAACTCATGTTCTATTTCTTCTTCAGTTACTTTTGCCTCTTCTTTCTTTATCTTTAAGTCTTTGTATTTACCTAATTTTACTTCAGGTTTACTTACTACATTAAATGTTACAACAATTTCACTTTCATTTATAGTTTTTATATCAACAGTTGGCATAACTGCTGGCTCTAAATCTTTGTTTTCATCCATAAGTTTACGATATAACATAGGTAAAGCTGCATCTGCTGCATCCATAAATAAACTTTCTATTCCAAATTTCTTTAAATAGATATCTTTAGGCACTGTTCCTTTTCTAAAACCATCAATTTTTAAATCTTTAATTTTATTTTTTAATGCCTCATCTAGACATTTTTCCCATTCAGTTCTACTTAATTTTACTTCAAATTCTTTCTTCATACTTCCCTCCGTTTAAATATTCTAACATATTTAATTGTCATAAACAACATTATTTATCTACTTCTACCCCTTACTATTTCATTTTCTAAGTAATATTTGTTATACATATAGCTTCTTTTAAATTCTTCTTCCATTATAATGACTTTTTTCATATAAGTTTTATATAGTTTATCGCTTATATACTTTTTATATTTATTAATTATAATAGATTTAAACTTACTAGTTTCATCTAAAACCATTGAAGCATCATCATCCGTTGAATCGTCACTATTTAATATTAATAATATCATTTTTGATATTTCATTTATTTTTTTATCAAATATGCGTTTTATATGTTTATCTATTAATTCGGCATCAGTTATTATTACTTCTTTAATATCAATATCATCTGCACTTTTATCTTTTTTCGCGTGTATTATGAATCCTTCTAATTCCTTTTCAAACGTATATGTTCCACTTTCTGTTTTTGTTTCTTTTAATACATATTTCATAAGTTACCTCTCTAATAAATCAGGTCTTTTTTCTTTTGTTATTCTAAGTCTTTCTTTTTCTCTATATTCTTTTATTTTTGAATGGTTTCCACTTAATAATACTTCTGGTACTTCCATACCATTATATATTCTTGGTTTAGTATAAACTGGGTAATCTAATAAGTTGTTTTCAAAACTTTCGCTTTCTAAACTTCCTTCAGTTATAACTCCTGGTATTAATCTAACAACTGAATCTATTACACTCATAGCAGGTATTTCTCCTCCAGTTAATATAAAATCTCCTATACTTATTTCTTCATCTACTAAATTGTATATTCTCTCGTCAAATCCTTCGTAATGTCCGCATATTATTATTAAATGTTTAATTTCTTTGTATTTTTTTGCCGTACCTTGTTTATATATATTACCACGCGGGGTCATAATTATAGTGTAACTTTCATCAGTTTTAACACTTTCTAATGCTTTAAATACTGGGTCACACATCAGTACCATTCCATTACCACCTCCAAAAGGTGTATCATCTACTTGGTTATTATTGTATTCACTATAATCTCTTATATTTACTAAGTTTATTGTGACTTTTTTATTTAAAATCGCGCGTTTTATAATACTTGTACTTATTAGGCATTCAAACATTTCTGGAAAAAGGGTTAAAACATCTATTCTCATAATAACTCCTCTATATTTTTAAAAAATATTTTTCTACTTTCTAAATCAACTTTTTCTATAAAATTATCATTTAGCGGTATTAAACTTTCTTTTATTTCTATTAATTTGTACCCATTATTATCTATTATGTTAGTTATTGTCCCTAGTACTTTTTCTTTAAATATTGCATCTAATCCGATAAGATCTGATTCTAAATATTCGTCTTTATTAAGTTCTAAATCATCTCTTAATACGTATACTTTTTTCCCTTTATATTTAAGTACGTCATTTATATAATCTATACCTTTGAATTTAACCATATCATAGTTTTTATGCTTTCTATACGTTTCTATGGTCTCTTTACTTTTTAAGTCTCCTATATATAACGTTTTACCTATTTGAAATACTTTTTCTTTTTTGTCAAAATTACTAATAACTCTAACTTCACCCTTTAAAGCATGTGTATTAACTATAACGCCTATATATACATAATTCATAATATTACCTCTTTATATACATTATTATAGCACCAGTAATTGCAACGTTCAAACTCTCACAATTTTTATTAATTGGTATTTTTATGGAACTATCACACATTTTTTTTATTTCTTCACGTATTCCAGAGCCTTCATTTCCTAATATAAATGCAAACTTTTCATCATTTATTTCTTCAGGCGTGATTCTTCCATTCATTAATGTCGAATATATTTTAAATCCTTTGTTTTTGAGTTTAGGTATAATACTATTTATATCTTCATTTATTATATTTAAATGAAATATCATTCCTTGACTTGCTCTTATAACTTTATCGTTATATAAATTGGCACTATTAGGGCTTAATACTACAGCACTAAAATTAAAAGCATATGCAGTCCTTATTAGTGTCCCTACATTTCCTGGATCTTGTACATCGTCTAGTATAACTATTTTTTTCCCGTAATCACTCACTATATTTTCTAATTTAACTACACACATTATTTTAGGAATTGTCTTTAATAAACTTATTGATGTCATTACTTTTTCATTCACTATATATGTTTCTAATTTACTTTCATAATTATACCCTTCTAAAACTATTAAGGTCTTTGCTTTACCACTTTTTATAGCTTCTTCTACTAAATGTTCTCCTTCAACAATATATTCTTTATATTCGTTTATATATTTGTTTGTTCTAATCTTTCTCCAGTATTTCGCTTTTTCATTATTGATACTTTCAATTAACATTTTATTCCTCCCTTAATATTTTTCTATTTGCTTTATAATTTGGTTTGTATTCACTCACGCATTCCCAAAATTGTTTTGAATGGTTGAAATAAATGAAGTGACATAATTCATGTACTATTACATAATCTATTTCATCTATATTATATTTTATTAATTCTAAGTTTAATGTTATAAGTTTATCTCTTTTATTACAGTATCCCCATTTTTGTTTCATTTTTTTAACTATTAATTTTGGAAATGGCGTAACTTTACCCATTTTCTCATAACATTCAACTAATCTATTTGAAAATATTTCTTTTGCCTTTTCTCTAGTAAACTGATCAAGCATTCTTATGTTTTTTACAAATATATTATCATCATCTATAACTGCTTTTTTAAATATGTTACAAATTATTATATTATATTTTTTGCCTAATAAGTAATAATTATTGTTCTTCTCTTGCTTTTTAGTTTGTCTATCTATCATCTTATAAATATTTATAAGGTTTTCTTGAACTAATTTTTTTATATAACTATCTGATGTAAAATAATTTGTCGTTACATAAATTATTAAATCTTCTTTTACTCTTATATATGTATGTTTTATGCTTTTTCTAATTACTTTAATTTCGTAGTTTTTACCATTATAACTAATATTCATACTGCATCAAATTAAGTATACCAAAATTACTAATTTTATAAAAGAAAAAATGTATAGTAATAATACATTTTAACTTTTTTTATCCATTGAAAGTACTGTCAAAAATGCCTCTTGTGGAACATTAACACTTCCCACTTGTTTCATTCTTTTTTTACCTTCTTTTTGTTTTTCTAATAATTTTCTTTTTCTAGACACGTCTCCACCATAACATTTAGCGAGCACATTTTTTTTCATCGCAGGTATATCTTCCCTTGCAATTACTTTTGAACCTATTACTGCTTGAATAGGAACTTGAAACATTTGTCTCGGTATTATTGTTTTCAAGTTTTCACATATTAATTTACCTCTTTTGTACGCAAAATCTTTATGTACTATGACACTTAAAGCATCTACTATTTCTCCATTTAAAAGTATATCCATTTTTACTAAATTGCTTTCTTGAAATCCTATTATTTCGTAATCAAATGATGCATAACCTTTTGTACTGCTTTTAAGTTTATCAAAAAAATCATATACTATTTCTAAAAGTGGTAATTCATAATATATACATACTCTTTTTTCATTTATGTATTCCATTCCTTTATAAGTTCCACGTTTGTCTTGGCATAATTCCATTACGGCTCCAACGTATTCATTCGGAACATATATACTTGCTCTTACGTATGGTTCAGTTATCTTATTTATTTGTTCTTTATTTGTCATTTTTGATGGATTATCAACGCTTACTAGGTTTCCATCGTTTAAATATACTTCATACACTACACTTGGACTTGTTAAAATTAATTGTAAGTTAAACTCTCTTTCTAATCGTTCTTCTACTATTTCCATATGTAATAGTCCTAAAAAACCACATCTAAATCCAAAACCTAATGCACTGCTAGTTTCAGGCTCGTATATTAGTGCAGCATCACTAAGTTTTAGTTTGGATAGGGCTTCTTTTAATGCATTATAATCTTTACTGTCTACTGGATAGAGCCCTGAATATACCATTGGTTTCATTGGCTTGTAACCGGGTAGTGCTTCTACTTGGTCGTTTTCCTTACAAATTGTATCTCCTACTTTAACGTCTCCTATGCTTTTTATACTTCCTATTAGAAATCCTACTTCTCCTGCTGATAGTTCTTCTTTTTTTATTTCTTTAGGTGTATTTTTCCCTAGTTCTACTACTTCATATACTGCACCAGTTGAAATCATTTTGATTTTCTCTTTTATTTTTACGCTGCCATCTACTACTTTTATTAATGTAACTACACCTTTATATGCATCGTAATAACTATCAAAAATTAATGCACGAAACTTATTGCTTGTACTTTTAGGAGCAGGTATTCTCTCTACTACAGCATCTAATAGTTCTATAACACCTTCTCCAGTTTTCCCACTAGTGCAAATTATTTCTTCTTCGTTAAAGAGTCCTAAATCTGATAGTTCCTTTTTAACTTTACAAACGTCAGCATTTGGTAAATCTATCTTGTTTATTACTGGTATAATTGTTAAGTCATTATCTAACGCTAAGTGTAAGTTTGCAAGTGTTTGAGCTTCTACCCCTTGTGTAGCATCTACAACTAATATCGCACCTTCACAAGCGGCTAAACTTCTACTAACTTCGTATGAAAAATCCACGTGTCCGGGTGTATCTATTAAATGTAATGTATACCCTTTATATTTAAGTTCCACAGCATTTAATTTTATTGTTATCCCACGTTCACGCTCTAAGTCCATATTATCAAGTAGTTGCTCTTTCATTTCTCGTTCGCTTATAGCATTACATTTTTCTAATATTCTGTCAGCTAATGTACTTTTTCCATGATCTATATGTGCGATTATAGAAAAATTACGGATTTTATCTTGCATTTAAACCTCCTAGTATTTTATATCATCATTTAGAAACTCTACACTTAAAAACTTTTTACTAGATAAATAATCACACATATGAACGAATTTTTGTAATTTGCTTACTGGTTCATCTAATATTTTTTCACCAAACTTATTAGTAGTCCAAGGCCCCATATGCGTTATTATTAAATCACTAATTAATTCTACCGACTCATCACTCAAATTAAATCTATTGTTTTTAACAAACTCACTCGCTAGTATTGGGTGGTCAAATCTAGTATATTCTTCTTTTTCAAAACCATATTTTATTGAATCATGTAAAAGAAGTGCAACTAATATAGCATCTTTTTCATCGTTTGTAAATGGATTTAGCGATTGATTTTCTAGTAGTTCATATGCAATTCTAATAGCTAATTTTGTGTGTCTTAATAGCCCACCTTCTCCATTAGAAAAAGCTGGATGATATTTTCCCGTTGAACTCGCTCCTACATGGAAAAAATATTCAGGTATTAAAGGTATAATTTCTTTTAAATAGTTTTTATATTTATCGTTTTTAATATAACTTAACTCTTTTGTAAATATTTTTATTCTATCTATTTGGTTAGAAACCACGGCCACCGCCGCCACCTCCTCCGAAGCCACCGCCTCCAGAGAATCCACCACCAAATCCTCCACCACTAGAAGATCTACTTTTAGCAGCGTTCACAGCACTCACGGCACTACTATAGCTTCTACTAATTGTTCTATTTAAATCTCTACTTAAAGAAGTATATAAGTAATAATCAAATACAAAGTCGCCAGCAGTATAACTAGCGTTTGGCATACTATCTAATTTAACTTGCATAGCTTTACTTACTTTATCAGCAACACCTAATACCGTTGCATATACTAAATATTTTTCCCATAATATAATTTCTGGTAAATCTTTTTCTTCAAATCTACCAAAATCTAATAAAAAGTTTTTAAATGCTTTCCATCTTACATAATGTTCGTTTCCTTTTACTGTTCTCTTTCTTATAGTAACAATATATATTAAGTATACTAGTGAAACAATTCCTACTACAAAAAACGCTATTGCACTTTCTAAAACAATAATGTCTAAATATGCTACAATAAACCCTAATACGCCATATAAAATATATAAAGTCTTTTTACTATTTTTCTCATAAAACGCTTCTTTCTTGGCATCTGCTATTACACTATTTTTCCATAGGTTAAAGTTATTTAAGAATTCATTATTTCCACTGCTACTAGTGATTTTAGAATATTTTGTTATTTCTTTACTAGTAACTGTATTATTTTTTCCTATTTCATCAAATAGTAATTTCAT
>CALVVN010000017.1 GCA_944363865.1 uncultured Bacilli bacterium | reverse complement strand
AACTTTGTCAACTAGTTTCCAAAAAATACTTTATTTTTTTAAAAAAGTGTGTTATACTTAATATGTCGTTGGGAGAATGGATATGTTTAAGAAGAAAAATAATGAATTAGAAATAAACAATGATATTGCTATGTTAGTTAAAGATGCAAGACTAAAAAAAGGTCTTTCAGCACGTAAACTAGCAGAATTATGTGATATTAGTCATACTGAAATAAATAATATAGAACGAGGCATAAGAGTTAAACCTGCTATATTAACATTAAAAGGTTTTGAAAAGTATTTAGATTTACCATTTGAACAAACTGCTAAATTAGTGGGTTATTCTGATGTAACTATAGAATATGGAGAAGAAAACATTATTGTATCCTACGAGAAATATGATAAAATGCGTGAACAATATAAAACTGAATTTGAACATATGCAACATTTTATAGAACAAAAAAGACATTTAGGAATGGATATAGAAGAATATTTTTCAGTTATACATAAATATTTAAAAGAACAAGAAAACATAAATGAAGATGTTTTAAATAAAGCAGTAGCAATAGAAAAGTTTTTAAAAGAATTACAAAGAAAATATGAATTTATTACAAAAGAAAAATAATGACAGGAGTGACAGGAAAAATTATGAGGTACCAACCCAAAATGTGCTGTCATGCTGTCATTTGACATAATAAGAATAGTATGAATTTAATTCATATTATTTTTTTTGATAATTTTTTAATAGTTTTCTTTAAAAATAAGGGCAAAAGTTGTAAAATTTTCAATTTTATGTTATCATAACTGAACGTTAAGGGGGAAAAACTATGGAAAATCTAGCATATCTTTTAAAATTAACACAAGCCGAATTAAAGGTAGTTTTATATAATTATTTAAAACAAAAAAATATGTCACCTATTTCTGATGATGGTTTTATTTATGCAGAGGGAGACATTCCTGTTTTAGTAGTTGCACATATGGACACTGTCTTTGATGAGCCACCAAAAAATTTACGATATAATAGAAATGAAGATAAAATTTATAATTTATTTGATGGATTAGGTGGCGATGATCGTTGTGGGATATATGCAATTATTCAATTACTTGAAAAATTCAGACCTTATGTTTTGTTTACAGAGGATGAAGAAAAAGGTTGTATAGGAGCAACAAAAGCAGTAGAAAAACTGGATAAGCCAAATGTTAAATATATAATCGAGTTTGACCGCAGAGGAAAAGATGATTGTGTTTTTTATGATTGTGGAAACGAGAAATTCATGGACTATATAGAATCGTTTGGATTTAAAACAAATTATGGTACTTGTAGTGATATCTCTATACTTGGTAGTGCTTGGGATATTGCATCAGTAAATTTAAGTAGTGGATACTATAACGAACAAACTGAAAAAGAATATGTTATATTTGGTGAATTACAAAAAACTATAAGTCGTGCCAAGTCAATGCTTAAAGCACTTAAAAAAGCACCTTATTTTGACTATCAAGAAATAGTATATACACCAAGACCTTATTCATCACTTTTTGCTTATGATGATATGACGGATGAAGAATGGATATTATGGTTTGATAGAATGTTTGGTAGTAAAACTTCAAGCACAAATACTTATAAAGTATCTGAAGAACAAAAAATACCACAAGAGGAAGTTTCATCAAGTGGTATAAAGAGATTGCTTCTTACAAAAAATAATAAACTAAAAAAAGATAAAAATGGTGAAAATAATGGAAATGAGTAATAATGAAATGATGAAATTATTTGATTTTATATTAGAAAATAAAAATATCATTATTGGTCATAATGGATTATTTAGTAGAGATACACTAACAATGATAAGAGCTATTGTAAAGGGAAAAATACCAAATGATTTTAAATTAACCCCTGAACAAGAAAAATTGATTGTAGAAGCATTTTTAAATAGTAATAATATTTTCAATGAAGAAACTCCAAATTTTCTTCTTGATAATCCTGATTGTATAAAAGTTGCACTAGAAAGAAATATATATAGTGCTAACTATATAAGAAGTTTTACACCTGAATTATCTCAAAAAGTTTTAGATATTGCGACAAATAAAAAATATATTTTATCATCAAATAGTCCTGATTTCTTAAAAAGAAATTATGGTATAGCATTGAATTCGATTAGGCAAAATTCAAATTCAGCTAATTATGTTAATTGGGATTCTATGATAAAAGAAGATTATGATGATTTGATAGATGAAACAATTAAAGTTGGTTATCAACTATCTCTATATAGTTGTTCTGCTTTAACAAATAATCCTGATATTGTTTTAAATTCCATTAAAAATAATAAAGAAACATTACGATGGTCATCAACTGATGCACAAAATCATCCTAAAGTTTTTAAATATTTAATTTCAAATGGACATAATTTTTCTCAAAGAGATTTGAAAAGAAAACCTTTAACTACCTTTGCCGACTATGATGCAATGAAGTATGTAATAGATGAATTCGAAATATTTGATAAAGATGATGATAATTTTACAGATTTATTTGATGATGAACCCGGAAACAAAAAGAAAAATATTGAAAAATATATTAAACGAGCTACTGAATTATATACTAAAGCGATTCAGACTACTCCTACTATTAGTAGTTTAAACTCTATATTACAAGTTTGTGCCGAAACAAAATGGAATGAGCATAGAAATGAGAATATGGATGATTATGCAAATATTTTTGGTAAGATTTGTATTGAACTAAAAAATAATGAGGATTTTGATGATGCTGTAGAGGAATTAAGTTTTTTAGAAAAAATGAAAGATGCATTAGATGAAAAATATAATCTATTAATTCAAGCAATGGAACAATATCATTCAATAATGCATAGTAATATGATGTTAGGCAACATCGATTATGCTCGTGATCAAATTGCAAAACTATCAGCATTATATGTGGCTATTAGTAAGGAAAATTATAAAAAGAAAAAATTAGAAGAATATTTTGAAGATATAAAAGATTATTTTATTCCAAAAAAAGACCATCCTATTATTCTAAAAAAACTAGTGGAACATAAACATAAAGAAGCATTTAAAGAAATGTATCAAAATAAAGATGCAGGAATTTATAGTTTTGTAAAAAATGTTGTTAAGCAATATAGCGAAATTATAGATAAAGATATTATTTGGTGTATGATAAATAATTTTTTAATTAATGGTTATGCTAAATTGGATTCTTTTATAAAAGCACCAAAAGGATGGAATAATTATAAAAGATTTGAAGAAGCAAGCAAATTAATAAATAGATTAAATAATAAATATATAAAGTATACTGACCTAGAATTAGTTAAATATTTAGATATTATTAAATATGATTTTTATAATGATAAATATTATTATGAGGGACCATCATTTGATGAAGAATCAATAAGTAGATATGATGAATATCAGAAAAAATTAAAAATCTATGACAAAATAAAACAGCAAATAATTTTTAAAGCGAAGAAATTAGAAATAAAAGATGAAATTAGTGGCGATGAATTATATAGTATTTCAGCAGATTTACCATTTAATGATGAGTATTTTGAATTTGATAGAGATACTATTGGAAATTTTGATTTAGAAGATTTTATTGATGGTTGTACTTATAGTGATGATTTTATTGAGCCAAGTAGTCTTATTGATGATGAGGCATATGATATTTTAACAAAATATGCAATTGAAAATGGATTATTTTGGATGTTGCTTTTTATAAAACGCCATGGAAGTTATTCACTATACTATATTGATAAAGAGTCAATTTTACATTCGTTTGATTATATGAAAGAAATCGCAAGATTATCGAAAATGTTTAATTATGACATTAACAAATATGAAGATGTATTAGCATTAAGCGAATTAAGTGAATGTGCTGATGAGGAATCAATTGCTATTCTTGGAAATGAAGTAATTACAAAATTATGTAAGTACAGAGAATATACAAGCGAAGATGCACAAGAAATTGTTAGAATGGCAAAAGAATTGGTTTGTGAAATGACAAAAAGAGATAAATCTACTGTACCTTATGTAAGTGGAAAAACAAATAATTATACATATTCAGTTTATGATTCACAAGATGAAACAATTTTATTGGCTGGAATTAATACTAGTGCTTGTTTTAGAATAGATGGAAATGATAATGATTTCTTACATTATTGTGCTTTAGATAAAAATGGATTTGTTATTAAAATAACTGATTCGTTTGGCAATTTTATGGGTAGAGCTGCAGGATTCAGAAATGGTAATGGTGTTTATATTAATCAATTAAGAACTATTTATGATGAAGGTGAATGTGGTTATGAAGGTAACTACGAAAATGAAAAATTAGAAATCATAGAAACATTTAAAAAAGCATGTGCTGACATAGTAGAAACATCTCAAAAAAACAATGATGAACAAAATAAGATTGATTTTGTTGTAGTCACACAAAGTTATGCTTTAAGTCATACTGAATCTAATGTTGATAGAGCTGTAACAGATAAAATTGGTAGCGATCCAATGGATACTGAAAGTGAAGATTGGAATGATTTTGCTAACAATACTGATAATCTACAAGAAGTAGATGATCCATCTGATACATTCTCAACTGACTATGGCGACTATTCACTTATTTGTATGGCTTATAGCAAAAGTAGAAAATTAAAAGTTAGAGATATTAAACCAAAGGATGTAGAGGCAGTATATGATAGACCAAGAAATAAAATAATAGTAACTGAAAAACCTGATGCAAATATTGTTAATAAAATCAATAAAATTAATGCTATTAATTCATATAATAACACAACTGATTTTGAAAGTATTTCAATACCTAAAGGTGCAATTACATTTGTTGGTGATAATTGGTACATTGTTTTTGGTAATGGTAATATTATCAGTTCATGCTTATTAGATTTTGATAGCAAAGCAAAAATTGAATTTGAGGCAACTAAACAAACTATCAGTCAATATTCAAATGTTAATTCTCAACAAATTAACTATGAACAGATTACGCAAAATTTACAAACACAAAATCCTGATGGATATACAAGAGTTATAAAAAAAACACCTAGGAAGCAATAATGCCTACTAGGTATTTTTTTACTCATTGTTAAGTAGAGAATAACAATAATCATAAACTAATAGATTATTATTTATTTCATCGTTAATAAGTTTATCCTTAAAATCGGTTTCATAAATATTAAATATCATTTCAATAGAGAAATGCTTTTTTTCTTTTTCAGTAAGTTCTAAATACTTGGCTGAAAAGAATAATAAATGTTTATATTTACTAAAATTAGTTATTACTTTAGTATAATTTGGATCTAATATACTTAAAGTTTGTTTTAATAAAATAATCATATCTCTTACATTAAAATCTACATTAAAATTTTTATTTTCTAATAAATATATTGCTAATCTTACTTTATCAATATCACTTAAATTATCAAATTGATATATTAAATTAATTACTTTTTTTGTATTACTTTCTAATAACATATTTTTACCTCATTTCGTTTATTTTGGGTGGTTATAAGTAGCTTTTACTTAATTATTACTCGTGTCTATATTAAATGCATACTACTCTTTGTCTCATACCACCAGATAAACTTTTAGGATATTTGTCTTTAAAATCTTTTAATCCATACTTATCTAATAGACTTATAGTATATTTTCTCGTTTCATCATTTAATTTTTTTAATATTTTTAACCCTAATAAAGCATTTTCTTCTACTGTTAACCACTCAAATAAAGCGTCTTCTTGTAACATATAACCTATATTAATGTCTTCGTTAAATTCTATAGTGCCTTGATATTCTTTATCTAACTGATCAAGTATATTTAATATTGTACTTTTACCACATCCTGATGAGCCTATTATGGTTAAAAACTCATTTTTATAAATATCAAATGTTACATCTTTTATTGCATTTACTTTTCCATCAATACTTTCATAAGTTTTACTGAGGTTTTTAATTTGTACTAGTGTGTCCATTGTACTCATTGTTTACAATAGTATTGTATTCTATTTCTTCCTCTAGTGCATTATTATATTTCATTAATTCTAAAAGATTATTATATGCCTCTTCGCTTATATATGTGTTATTCCACCATGAGTCTGCTTCTCTATATCTTTTTACTATCTCGGTTAAGTCTTCTAAACTTGTATCGCTGAAACTATTTAATATGCTTTTTGCAACTTCTTCATCACTGTGATCCATAACATAATTAATTCCTTTGTCTATTGCTTTTGTGAATTTTTTTATTATTTCACTATTTTCTTCTAAGTAACTTTTCTTTGTATGAAATACTGTATATGGAACTTCTCCACTCATTAAACCAACCGATGCTAATACGCATCCATACCCTTCTTTTTCTAGCGATAATGCCGTTGGCTCAAATAAGTTTACAAAATCTGCTTGTTTACCTATATAAGCACCACTTAATGATGCAAACTCAACCGAAGTATCTAATATAACATCTTTGTCTGTTAATCCATTTTTATATAGACCATAGTTAAATACCATTGCTGGCATTCCACCTGCTCTACCAACTAAAACACTTTTCCCTTTTAAATCTTCAATTTTAAAATTATCTTTTAAGCTACAATCGCCAAATAAAAATTGTCCGTCCCTTTTCGTTAGTGCACCAAAAGAAACTAAATAGTCATCTGCTTGATTATTGTAAACGTATAATGTTGCTTCGAGCCCACTTAACCCTATTTGAGCATCGCCTGACAATACAGCACTTCCTACTTTGTCTGCTCCTGGAGTTAGCACTACTTCTATATCTAAACCTTCTTCTTCAAAATATCCTTCGTTAATTGCAACATACCATGGTGCATAAAAAACTGAGTGAGTAACTTCGGCTACTGTAATAGTAGTTAGTTCTTTTTCTTCTTCACAGCCAGACAATAACATGCTTGAAAGTATTACGCCTAAAATTATTAATATTTTTTTCAATATTATCCCTCTCTTTCAATGTATTATATGTTTATATCCTAAATTGGTTATTTGAAAATATTATCTACATATATTATAATATTAGTAGGCTATGAAAGAAAAAATAATTATTTTAAAAATCTTAAGACCTTTAATTAGGTTTGTTTCTAAATATGTTTTGTGTGCTGAGTTTTATGGAACTGAAAATATTCCTAAAAGTGGTGGCGTTATTTTAGCAGGAACACATACTCATATTTTTGATTGCTTATTGTTAATTTCAATACCAAATAGAATACCACACTTTTTAGTTAAAAAAGAATTATATAAATCAAAAATTGGCGCTTGGTTTTTTGGCAATTCCGGTACTATACCAGTAGATAGAAGTAAAAAAAATCCTGATGCTATGAAAAACGCAAAAGATTGTCTTAATAATAATAAAGTAATTGCTATATTTCCAGAAGGAACTATTAATAGGTCAGAAAATAATTTGTTACCATTTAAATATGGTGCGACAAAGTTATCTATTGATACTAAATCCGTAATTGTTCCATTTGTCATAAGTGGAAAATATAAGTTTTTTAGAAAAAGTGTGTCAATAACTTTTTTAAAACCTCTAAATATTGATGATGATATTGTAAAATATAATAACAATTTAATGACTGTTATTGAAAAAGAGATTGTGAGGAGAAAAAATGAAAAAAAATGATAACATGCTAGGGTTTAGGTTTCTTAAATCCATATTAAAACCTATTTTTATTGCTTACTACAACCCTAAAATTATTGGTAAGGAAAACATTCCAAGTGAAGGACCAATAGTTATATGCGCTAATCATATACATTTGATGGATCAATGTTTGCCATTAATAAGTACTAAACGAGTAGTAAAATATATGGCTAAAAAAGAATACTTTGATGATAAAAAAGTAAGTTGGTTTTTTAAGATGGCTGGATGTATTCCAGTTAATAGACAAATTAAGGATGATAATGCTACTAATGCAGCGCTAGAACATTTGAAAAATGGTGGAGCTATTGGAATTTTTCCAGAAGGTACTAGAAATAAAACTAATAAAATTATTCAACCTTTTAAGTTTGGAGCCGTTAGTATGGCACAAAAAACAAATGCGCTCATCGTACCTTGTGGTATTTATGGGAAATATCAATTTAGGAGTAATGATTTAGCAATGGTCATTGGCAAACCTTTTAGGGTTAAAGAAAACGATGATTTAGCTGTTGTAAATAAAAAACTACAAGATGAAATTGTAAAATTAATAGGCAAAGCCAAAAAACTAAGAGAAAAAAAGTAACCTGTTTTATATAACAAGTTACTTTTTAATTCTGGTTATTATACTTCCTTTTTTCTTGCATCATGAATTCTGTTACTTTTGTTTCTATTTCTAATAATCCTCTTGGATCTAAATTTGATAAATGTATTACTTCTTTAACCGTATCTATTATTAAATTACCCCAAATAAGTCCATTTCTAATTTGTAAATCATTATACAAGTCTGGAGTAATTGAATAATAAAAGTATCCAAATACTACCCTCTTCTGACCAATAATTAATCTTTTATTGGTAACTGCTACTACACAAGTAGTAATAATATCTAAAACATTTGCATTTTTTTGTCCACAAAAAGCATATAAAACTTTTTCACCTGGATTTAAATGCATTTGTACAACTTTAGAGTTTTTCTTTAATCTCCAAGCAATCGTTCTCGGATATTTATTTTTAAATTCTTTAACTTTATTATAAACTTCATTTTTATCCATTGTATCACCTAACTATTTGGTATCATTTCTCCTATTGCGCTTATTTCTGTTACAAAATATGTTCCTTGTGCGGTATTAGGAGCATCTTCTTTTACCCATGCATATAAATTGAATATTTTTCTTTCACCAGTTGGTATTAATACATTTTCCGTAATTTTGTAGTCAGTTAATTCAGAATATAATCTCGTTGTTGGAGATAATCCATCTTCTCCAAAAGCTACCATTATATTAGTATATGCTGTTTCTGTATAATCACTATAATCTGGAAATTCAGTACTCAATATAAAATCAGTATCAGGCTCTAATTTAATAGTTACATATAAATCATAATCTCCTGTATTGCTTAAAATAAATTTATATGGAGTTGTAGCAAGTCCTTCTTCATTTGTCATAGGATATACTTTAACTGGAACAGATTCTCCTGCTTCGTTTTTCTCTGTACCTATTATGTTACCTAAATTTTCTACCGTAGTTTCACATGTTGCATCTGCGCAAAAAGACATATCAATATTTCCAAAACTTATTACATTTGTTTGGCCCTCTTCAACATCCATAAAAACTGCAAGTGAAAAAGAAATTATTCCTAGTATAACTAAAACAATTGATAATATTGCAATAAGAATTTCTCTTTTTATTAACGCACGCAAATTCACTTTACACCACCAGTCTTTATTATCTATATACTATTTTATATCAATTTATAATTTTTTTCAACCATTTATTATATTTATTTTATCTAAAACATAAAAATTAAGTTTCATCTCTTTGTTTTGTGCTTCATTAGGTGTTTCATAATCCAAATATATATATATTTTATTACGCTTTATATTTTCTTTTTCTATTTCTGAATCATCTATTAAATAGTATGTTAAATAGTCGCTCTCATTGTAACATCTATCACTTAATTTAATTATTTTTCCATTTATATTTAATTTTAAGTATTCAACATTCAATGTAGAGTTTTTATCTACACTTAAAAGGAAATAATAATCCTTATTTTCATCCGTATTGTTTACTATATTTACATATGAGTAATCCATTATTTCTATAACTTGTTCATCTTTAACTGGAATTAAATTGTTTAAGTTAGCCATCTTTTCAACATAAAATGTTAATGTTTTTTGATTGTACGTTTCATAATATTTTGCAACATCTGCACCTTGACTAGTGCTTATTATATTCATAACTGGATAAGTAATAATTGTAATGAAAATTAATGCAATAATTTCTATTACGCTTTTAACTATTTCTCTAGTAATATTCATTTTTCCCCCATCAGTTTTAAATTGTAATTTATAATATCATATTACTATATTTTTGTAAATTAAAAACGACATGTTATATGCCGTTATAGATTATTTAGTTTTTGTGTATCAGATAACTTCTTCTTTTTCTTTTTTTCAATTTCTTTTATCTCTACTTTTTCAATTTTTATTTCTTCTTTTTTTTCATCTTTTTCTTCTGAGTTTTCACTTTTTTTTAGTTTTTTATTTTCTTCTTTACTATGTCTATTATCTTCATACTCTTTTATTATTTTCTTGTATAACTTTTTACTTTTGTTTTTACTCGCTAATACACATATCAAAATGATTAATAATAATATACTTTCAGCACCTAGTACAATTATTATGAACTGTAGATTTTTTATATTAGTTTTGTAATAATTTGCTTCTTCATCTGAGTATCTTATTATTGTATTATCTTCTAAATCAATTTTATATAAGTTTTCTTCTCCATTTTCTATATTTAATCCATAAATTAAAGCAAATTGACTGTTTTCTTCTAATTTGTATCCAGTATAAGTTTCTTCGTTTAATGTTATCTCATATGGATTATAGTTTTCTGGATAATCATCGTATTCAAGTGGCAAAATAATTATATTGTTAAAGCTGATTTCAGTATATTTTGTGTATGTGTTTTTTGATTCATCATAAATATAGAGATTTATGTTTTCTTCTCCTTCTATTTTTAGTCCAACTAAAGTTATGTTAGTAATTTCACTTTTAAATGCTGGAATTGTTTCACCGTTTATTGTAATATTTGTTTCGCTAAATGTATTGGGTTTAGTGAGTGTAGATGCTCTTTTTACAATTGTACCAGTTTTTCCATCAGTAGTCTCAACTTGTATTGGATTAGGATCCTCCACTTTAACATTTACTTTATATGTTTTTTGACTTCCATTTTCAGCAGTTACTATTATTTCAAAAATATTGTCGCCTTCGCTGACTTCTTTTTCACCAGTACCAGTTAATGTTGCTGCATTGTCATTAACAGCTGCTTCCAAAGTTATTTTTTCTATATTGCTAGGAACTGATACTGAATATTCTAAAGTTTCTTTATCAAACTCAGGTATTAATTCATAGTTTCCTACAGTTAATGATTTTAATGTGTTATCTTTTGAATAAGATGCAATTAAGTCTTCCTGTGTTATTAGTTTTACTGTTTTAGAACCCGCGCTTAATGATATCAAACTTTCATCCCATGCATAAGCACGATAAGATTTTACACCTATATTTGCACTTCCTGACCTTAATGCTTTAAACGTATATGTGTAACTTTTAGACTTAGTACTACCATTACCATAGTCTACTACATTTGATTCTCCACTTTGTAATTTTACTTTATTAGAATCATAACTTATTGTGTACTGCCAACTTCCTAATGCTTCAGAAGAAGAAATTGTTACAGTGACTTTAAAAGTATTTCCTACAACCACTGTACTGGCTGAACTTGTTACTTTGATTGTTCCACTTGCTGCTTCTAGCTTTAATGTTCCGGTAAAAGTTAATATTATTCCAAATAATATGATTAATATTTTTTTCATTTCCTCGTCTCCTTTCTATAACTTTATCTCGTTAAGTAAATGTTTTTGTACTCTTAATAAATCCAGTATTGTAACAGTATTATCCGCATTAGTATCTGCTGCTTGTAAATAACTTTCGTTAAGTTTGCTAGAGTTTAATAGATGCTTTTGTACTCTTAATAAATCTAGTATTGTAATATCACCATCTCCATTTGTATCTCCAGTTACAACTATCAAAAATGTTTTGCTTTCTCCATTTGAACTAGTTATTTCTAATGTTTGACCTGTTGCGAATGTAGAATTAGTAGATATTGTCGTACCTGCTGCATTTTTGTATATTATATTTGCATTCGGATCTGCTTGTCTAATATTTAATATAAGTGAATTAGCTGTTGTATTTATACTAATATTTTTCATATAATTATCTGTTACTTTAACACTTAATTTAGAAAGTATATCATCTAATGTAGTTACTGAATCTACTTTAATTATATGTATTGTGTATGTTCTTTGATGTCCACTTTGAGCTGTTACGATTAGACTTATTGTTGTTTTTTCATTTTCCAATTTTACTGTTTCATCATATTTTACCGTAGATGTATCGGCATTTGTTTCTGCATTAATGTTAACTGTTTCCGTATCTTTTGTCACGTAAAAATTGTATTCTGTAACATCTGGGTCAAAATTAGCAATATCCTTATCGCTTATCTTTATGTTTTTTAATGATGTGTCTGTGTTTGCAATATTTGGCAACCCCGTTGATTCAGGCATGTTATTATATACTGGTATTTCAAATGTATATGAGTTATCTAATAGCCCTAGTTCTACTATTGTGTCATACATGCTTTCGCCTTCTTGAGTTGGTGCCATTATGTTAGACATAAATTCGTTAGTATAATATGGCGCTGAAGCAGTATTAAACTTTTGATAATAAAGAGTATTTTGTCCACCACCTATGTAATTTGTTGCTATGAATTGTGCGCCTCCAATTATTGCGTCTTTTCTAGATTTCCATGGTCTTCCAAATGTATTTGAACCACCACATTCAACTCCTGCAGCATATTTTAGTCCTTCCATCCATGAACTATTTGCGCCGATGTTATAGTAGTTATAATATCCTGTTAATAAACAAGTCCCATAGTATCCAGTGTATGTCCCAGTAATAGCGCCATAATCTTCATTCGCGCCACCTTCTTTATATACTCTTGCTGCTAGATGTAATGGGCTTACATTATATTTTTTTGCAGCTTCCATAAAGTATGCTACATACTCATCACTTGCTAAATATGATGAACCAAAAAATGTCTTTAAAACTTCTTCTGTATGATATTGTTTGTTGTAAGCTAAATCTTCAAACATAAATATAAAGACATCACTTAAAAAGTTTCTTGGGTCTAAAAAGTATGCATCTACTGCACTATTGGTCATATACCAATTTCCACCTTCGGTTCCAACTGCACCATCAGCAATATAATATTCTAATTCAGTCGTTGTTGTACTTTCTATTTTATTGTTTCCTTGTTCGCCACTTACAACATCAGACCAATTTAATCCATTGTTTTCTGGAACAAAGTTCCAATTTGGATGATCTCTATGCATTCTCATTAAATATGGTATATAACTTTCATGGAAACCTAACTTTAATAGGTTTTCGGCATATGCTTTTTCTTCTTCAGTGTATTCGCTACTTTGTAGTGTTAGTTCTTCATATGTACTTATATATGAACTACATACATATCCTTTTTTTCCATCATGATACGATACGTATAACCAGTTACTAGAGCATCCGCTTGCTTTAGGATGAGTAGATATTATTACGACTGGTGTTCCAGTAATTATTTTATCTAATCTTGCGGAACTACCAGTAGGTAAACTTCTAACGCTTATATAACTTGATGTGTTTACTTTTGCAAAATATCCACCACTTACACTTCCAGAATCATCTTGTATTATGCTTATGTATGTGCTGCACACATAGCCTTCTTTATTGTTTAAACTTATCCTATACCATCCATCTGAACATCCTGCACCACTATATTTTTCATCACTTATTATTGTTACTTGTGTATTATATTTTATTTTACTTATGACGTTATCTCCTGTGTTAGGCTCGCTTCTAAAATTGATGCCTACACTATCATTTACTATTCCAATTTTATCTGCTAAAACTTTTGGTGTAAATAAAAACAATGATAAAAGAAAAAATATTGCTATTATACTTTTTTTCATTTTATCACCACCTTATCATAATAATTATACCAAAATATAAAAAATATGTCATTATTTGGACATATTTTATGTTTTTAAATGTAAATCATTATTCTTCGTCTTTATCTGTTTCTTTTCCTTGTTTTTTAATTTTATTAATTTTATTTTTTATGGTAATTAGTTTTGCTATTTTAACTATATCATATGATATGACTGCAAGTGCTGGAATAAGTATTGCTATAAACCAACCACCTTGACTTGCTAAGAAAAATTGTATTCTCCCTAACGCTGGTAGTTTAAATATTACTTTACCAATTATATTTTGCTCATACACGTAATCATTATCTACTACAGCATTTGCATCGCCTTTAGTTCTATAGCTTATTCCTTCTTCTGTATTATATTTTTCTACAATTCTATGTGTTATTGGAGTTCCATCAAAATATACGTTATTTGAATAAAAAGAAATTACATCACCTACTTTTAAAGTAGAAGTATCAGTACTTTTAACAACAACTACATCATAAACATTTATATTTGGTGTCATACTAGGACTAATTATTGTATATAAACTGATTGGTGGATTTTCGCCTTTAGACTGTGCTACCTTTCCACTTACAAATATTCCAATCAATACCAGTCCTATTATTATTAATAATACTAACACTAATGTTGATAACCACTTTAATATACTGTTTATAACTTGTAAAAACTTATTCTGTTTTAATGCCATACTATTCACCTTCATAATTTAGTTCATTTCCTAAAACAACTATTTTTCCAGAAAAACATTTGCCTTGATTGTCATTTTGATTAGCACCAGTTTCTTTAAATTTTACTTTAACTGTACATGTTTGAGTATCTCCCGAATTAATTATACCTTCACCAATTTTAGAAGAAGTATAAGGCATATTTAATTCATTTTCAATGTTAACCACTTGGTTATATTCACTTTCAATAACTTCTTCTCCATCTCTAGTAGTCACACATTTTATATTATACACCAAATCATCATTCATTATTTCATTTTTTTCGATTTCCCAATTAATAGAATAACTTCCAGGCACATTTTCTCCTTCAGTAATATTTTTAATTTCAAAGATCATTTCATCTTCCCAACCAGGTAACGCATCTGCCTTTGTAATATCTTTTTTTGATGAATATGCTAACACTAAATTAACAGTCTCAAGTTTTACTTTTCCGCCTTTTTCATTACCTCTTATGTAAGATGTAAAAAACGAAAATGTTGAACCTATTGTCATTATTATAAAAGTACATAATGATAATGCAATAAGTATATATATTTTCTTATTATTATTTTCATTTTCTCTCATATCTATTCTCCTACTTTATATATTATCATTATTTTTATTTAACTTCAATATTTTTATTTATAAAAAACGAAAAAAGTAGGCAAGCCTACTTAAGTTTTTGTAATCCAACTATGTGTTGTTTTATATTAGTTTCCTGTTGGTTTAGTTGTTGTTCCACCAGGCTTAGTATTGTTATAGTAAACAGTTCCGCCAGTAATTTCACATGTAACAGTTGCTGTAGCTGATTTTCCTTGTTGTGTATTTTGATCTTCACCAGTTTCTTTGAATCTAACAGCAATTTGATATGTATCTGAAGGATTACTAGCTGTTATATTTCCTGTTACAACTTGTGTATTTGTTCCAATAGCAGTCCAAGATCCAGCCGAACTATCATCAGCACCATCAGCACTAACACGGAACTCTAAATCAGTAACTTCGCCTGTTTTATTGATTTTACATGTGTATGGAACTGATACGCTTCCTGTTACAGTACCAGCTACTGTGAAATTTGCATCATCACTTTCCCAACCAGGTAATACATTTTCTCCTTCAACTTGAGTTCCGTTAAGAGTTAATGCACTAATTGATGCAGTAGTAATATTAGCAGTTGCTCCAGTTCCACTGATTGTTGTTGAGAACCATGCAAATGTTGCTCCTACTATTGCTACTAATAATGTTGCAATTCCTATTACTGATAAGAATATTGTTTGTCCTTTGTTGTTTTCCATAGTTCGTTTACCTCCTTTACAATAACAATAATATCAATTCTTACTAATTTTATCAAGTCTTTTTTGATACTTTTTGTAAAAATTTTTACAACGAAAAAAGTAGGA
>CALVVN010000016.1 GCA_944363865.1 uncultured Bacilli bacterium | reverse complement strand
TCATATATTCGGTTAATCTTTCATTTGCCCATTTTCTAAAATTTGTGCCAATATTAGATTTAACTCTAAACCCTATAGCTACAATCATATCAAGATTATAATAATTCATATTATATGTTTTTCCGTTTGAGGCAACTGTTCGGAATTTCCGAACAGTTGATAATTCATCTAATTCTTCCTCTTCAAATATATGCTTTATATGCTCTGATATATTGGATTTGCTTGAATTATATAATTTCACTAGTTGTTCTTGATTTAACCATACAGTATTATCTTGCAATTTAACCTCTATATTATCATTACCATTTTTATCTTTATAAATAATTATATTGCCATGTTCATTCATTGTTCTCCCTCCCATTTTTAATAATTGATACTATAATAGTAAAGTTACTATCATTCTTTTTACTTTTTAATTCATTTAGCATTATATGTTTGTTGTCAAGTTTTCCTTTAAAATAAAGCAATTTTACTATTTTTTCATTTCGTGTCATTTGGTACAACTTAGCCAAGTGGTTAAACCCATATTATCTTTATTAGAATTTGCTCTTTCATAAATTAACTCTGCTGCAGTATGACCTGAAATAGCATAATGTAATTTGTTTTGAACTATTTTAAAGAATGTATAAGCTTCTTCTGATTTAGGATTATAATCAGTAGATGTTGCAATAAATAAATCAGTTATTTTTTGATAAGCCAATCTTTCACTTACTCGAATTGTTTTAATTCGTTCTAATAATTCATCAAAATATTTAGCATCATACTTATTACCTTTGATAAATCTTTCGTCATTTAAAGCAAAACCCTTTGTCATATATTCATTTAATATTTTTGTTGCCCATATTCTAAATTCTGTTGCTTTTTTTGAATTTACACGATAACCAACAGCAATTATAGCATCTAAATTATAAAAATTTGTAAGATAGTTTTTTTCCATCAGAAGCAGTTGCCGAGAATTTCTCGGTAACTGAATTTTTATTTAATTCTTCACTTTCAAAAATATTTTTAAGATGTAAACTAATATTATCAGTAGAACAACCAAAAACTTTGGCCATAGATTTTTGTGTAAGCCATAATGTTTCATCTTTAAATATAGCATCTACCATTATATTGCCATCTTTATTTCTATATATCAATAAATCATTAATATTTTCTATTTCATTCATACTTTCAGCTCCTTTCAATTATATAATTTTCAATACAAATTTTATATGTTCTTAACTGTCGTAATCACTTTTATAATTCTTACTATAAAAATAGTAATATTTTAACATTTTTACTTATTTTTTCTCTATTTTTTAGTAAATTTATATTAAAACGTGCAAGATATAAAAACGAGAAAAAACTTTATTTATAAGGATTTCTAATCGCTCCTAATTAAATCGTAATCAACCTGTTGATATTTCCTTTTTGAAAACATTTTTCTCCATTTGTCTTTTATTATTTAACTTCATCTAAATAACTTTTATTTAAGGAATATTACAATATTAATTAACATGTTTCATATAATACCTGCTATCAGTTTCTTGAATTATAGTAAATCCTAGTTTCTTGTACAAAGAAATTGCTTTAGTATTTAGTTTATAAACCCATAGATAAACAATATCATTTTCAAAAATTATAGAAGTTATTATATCTGTTCCAACACCTTTATTTCTATAATCTTCTTCTATAAATATTTCATCTAATAGTACTCCATCGTCTTTATTCACAACAAGTAAACATCCTACTTTTTCATTATTAATACATATGATTTTATAACTTGAAAGTTGTAATGGAACTTGTTCAATGACATAATTATTAATTTTTTCATACTCTTTTTCTGATAAATCTTTAGCATAATGATACTCTATAATTTATTTTTTTTTAATACATCGATGTCCTATTGCGTTGCTTTTTTAACCTCATATTTCATAATATACCTCCTATTTTCTAAACTTCTCATAAACACACAACTGAGAAAAAATTACACAAATCAAACTAGGAATCACAGCATATCCCGCGCTTACTTGTCCTTTATTAAGTAATACATATCCTGCACCTATAAAAGTTAAAATCATAAACACGAACGAAAAAATTCTAAATATTTTTTCTCTATTCGTAAACTTTTCTCCTTCACATTATTATATTTAATTCAATTATACCATTACTGTATTATAAAAACAACGAGCCCAGTTAAACTAGTCTCTACTAAAAACTTCTATAAGATTCATCAACAAGCCTCAAAACTTTTTCACGTTTCACTTGATGAAAATTCAAAACACCTCTAATGGTTTCCTTAGAATTAATCCCTAAACTACTTTCAGGCAAATATAAACCAAAGTCAAGTATCCTCTCTAAATCGTCCATAATAGCATACTTATGAAAATCATCAAATAAATCAGGTGATATTAGACAGGTACGTTTTTTATTTCCTATTATTTCTTTTATAGTATTAGGCGCAGCATTTTTATACCCATTTCTTATTTGCTTTACCTTTCATAACTCAATTATATATATATAAGTAAAAAAATTCAATCAATTTTATGTATTTATAATTTTAAGCGTAATAATTATGCAATAATTATATTGTTGTTAAAGGGTTCATATTTATATCTATACTTACTTGATCTTTTATATAATTGTTAACAATTTTTTTTAATACTTCATATATGTTTTCTTCTTTTTTATATTTTATTATTATATTAAAATAATATTTGTTATTTAGCCTTAAAATATTTGATGTTGATGGGCCTAATATTATGAAGTTTTTACTTAAATTAGTTTCTAAGAATTGTTTTATTTTTTTGCTTTCATCTCTTACTGTTTCATATTTTAAACCACTTATTTTTAATTGTGCCATGTAGTAGTAAGGTGGATATTTTAATGTTTTTCTAATTTGCATTTCATAATTATAAAACTGTACATAGTTATTGTCTTTTATGCATTTAAATACATAATTATCAGGGTTAAATGTTTGTATTATTACTTCTCCAGGTAACTCATTTCTTCCACTTCTTCCACTTGTTTGCATTAACATTTCAAATGTTTTTTCATTGCTTCTAAAGTCCGGTATATTCAAACTATTGTCGGCATTAATTACTCCGACAAGTGTCACATATGGAAAGTTTAATCCTTTGCTTATCATCTGTGTTCCAACAAGTATATCATAATCTCTGTTTTTAAAACTTTGTATTAATTTTTCGTGGCTTCCTTTTTTACTAGTAGTGTCGGTATCCATTCTTAATACTTTAGCGTTTGGGAACTCTTTTTGTATGTAATTTTCTAATTTTTCTGTTCCCATTCCCAACGTTAATAAGCTTTTTTCTGAACACTTTGGACATTTCTCACTCATTTGGGTTGAATATCCACAGTAATGACATCTTAAATTATTTGTAGTTTTATGGTAAATCAAACTTATATCACAGTTTGGACATTTATACACGTATCCACATGCAGAACAACTTATGTATGTTGAATATCCTCGTCTATTTAGAAGTAGTATTGTTTGTTCTTTTTTTTCTATTCTATCTTTTATTTTGTCTCTTAATTCTTGACTTAATATAGTATTTCTTTTTTTTATTTCATCTCCCATATTTATTATGCTTACATGAGGTAACTTATTGTTAATTCTTGTATCAAGTTTAACTAATTTAAATATGTTTTTTAAACCTCTCGCATATTGTTCTAATAGTGGAGTCGCACTTCCCATCACTACTAAAGCATCGTTATTATTTCTTCTTTCTAATGCAATATCTATTGCATTATATTTTGGTGTGTTTTCTTGTTTGTATGATGCGCTGCTACATTCATCTATAATTATCAGTCCTATATTTTTTAGTGGTGCAAATACTGCACTCCTTGCACCTACAACTAGTTTCACTTCTTCTTTTAGTATTTTTCTATATTCATCATATTTTTCGCCTTCACTTAATCTAGAATGTAAAATGGCAACATTATCTTTAAATTCATAGTTTAATCTCGTTATTATTTGAGGTGTTAAACTAATTTCTGGCACCAAAAAAATTGCTGTTTTATTTTTATTTAAACAGTCTTTTATTAATTTTATGTATATTTCTGTTTTTCCACTTCCTGTCACACCATGTAATAATACTTTTTTGTTTTCGCTCCTAGTTATTTCTAAATATGCCTTTTTTTGATCTTCAGTAAAATTTATTTTTTTAATTTCTTCTTTATTAAAATATACTTGTCTATTTTTTTCTTCTTTAATTTCTTTAAGTATGTTATTTTTTATCAATGTTTTTAAACTAGAACAATTAATTTGACTTTTTAAAACCTTATTCTGATCTTTTATTATGTTTATAATTTCTAGTTGTTGCTTATTTACTTTTTTTGTTTTCAAGTATTTTTCAAGTATTTTAAAATCTTTTATTTCAATGTATATTTCATACTTTTTATTTATCGTTGTCTTATGATTAGCCTTGTATGCTTTGGGAAACATTATTTGATAACATAAAATCAAAGGTGAAATTGTTTTTTCACTTATCCATCTTCCTAATTCTAATAATTCTTGGTTTATTACAAAATCTTTTTTTATTATATTTATTATTTCTTTATAAGTAATATTTTTATCGTAATTGTTATGTATTTTTAATACAAAACCTTCAATTTGTTTATTTCCGAATGGGACTAATACTTTGTTTCCTACTTTTAAATCTTCTTCTATTTTATTAGGTATTTTATAGTCAAATACTTTATCTAAATGTTTTAAGTTGTATTCTACTAATACACTTGCAATCATTTTATTTTACCTCTTTTAAATATGGATTATTTTCTTTTTCATACTTCAAGTAGGTTTGTTCACCATGTCCGGGATATATAATTACTTCATTTGGATATTGTACTATTTTTTTTAAACTATTTAACATTTCATTTTCGTCCGCACCTTCTAAATCTATTCTTCCTATGCTTTCTTTAAATATAAAATCTCCAACAAACATTGATTGTATTTCCTTAAAATAATAAGAAACCGAAGTATAATGATGCCCTTTAGTTTCAATTATTTCAAAATCAAAACCAGGTATTTTTATGTTATTTTTATAGTCTATTACCGGCACTTTGTAATAATTAATACATTTTTCTAACGCCTGTATGTGATCAAAATGATAATGGGTTATTAGTATTCCTTTTGCTTTTAAGTTATTATCTTCTATGTATTTTTTTATTAATTCAAAATCATCCCCGGGATCTATTATAATGCACTCTTTATTATTTGATACTATGTAACAATTTGTTTCTAATATTCCAACTACTAATTTATCTACTTTCATTTTACTCCTTTAAAACATGTCAATTATTTGATCAAGTCTGTCTATAACTAAAAATCCTTTGCCATTTTTCTTAAGTGAAAATCTGACGCTTATTCCACCTTCACTTTCCCATTCTCTTAAATTATGTGCATAATCATCAATTAATATTGAACCTTCTGTGTGTATCATTTTTGTTTTTGATATTTGTTTTGGCACTAATATAATGGTTATATCTTTAAAATATTTTCTAATGTATTCTACCTTGTCTATCCCTTCCTGTAATGAATTTATGTGAGTCAAAATACTTACGTCAAATTTTTTTGAATCTATAATTTGCTTTATGCAATTTATGCTATCGTTGAGTATGTTTTCATCTTTTAATATTTTTTTAAAATCAAATGTAGCATAAAACGCTACGTCATGCCTTTCTTTTCCTGCTTCGTCTGCAGCTTTGTATAAATGCGGTATTGTATCTAATATTACTCCATCAAAGTCAATATATAATTCTTTCATAACACCCTCCTAAAGTATTAATAATTTTATAACACGTATGTTCGTTTGTCAATTGTTTTTTTCTGTTTAAAATTATATTATGTTTATTTTTCGTTTTTAGAACAATTTATGTATAGGTATTTTTTTAAGTTTACACGATTATTAATAACTATAACCCCATCTTTTATTAATTTTTCCCTTTGCTTGCTTATTCCACCAAAAGCATAATTATTTGATAACATTCCTTTACTATTTACAACTTTATAACAAGGATATTTGTTTTCACTTGGATTTCTGTGTAATACGTTTCCAACATATCTTGCTAATTTTTCATTACCGAGATGTTTGGCTATAACTTTATATGTCGTCACTTTTCCTTTAGGAATTGTCAGTAAATAATTGTATATTTTTTCTTGCATTTATTACTCCGTATATTTTAATGAATCTATCATATCTATTTTTTTAATAGTTTTATTTATTATTAATTGGACTATTAAAGATAATATTATTGTTATAATTAGTGATAATAGGTAACTGTACCATTCTATATTATATAAAAACAATATGTTTCCCGTTTGCGCAGTATATATTACATATTTATGTAAAAACACACCTAATATCAAACCTAATAGTGACCCAATTACTGTTAGCATAAATGTTTCTCTATATATAAATACAAATATTTCTTTACTATTAAAACCTAAGACTTTAAATGTCGCGATTTCTCTTTTTCTTTCTGTAACATTTATAATTGTTAAATTATATAAGACTGCAAATGCTAAATGTGAAGCACAAACAATTATTAAAACGATTAGTTTGTTTATATTTTTTATTAAGTCGTCAAATGTATCAACAATTTCACTAGTTTCTGTAATTAAATATATATCATATTCTTCAAGATTAATTGAATCGTCTATATTTCCTTTTAACAATATATTGTTATATTCTATTTCTTGATTAAATATTGATTGATAATAATTTGCGGTTATGTATATGTAATGCGAAACATAGTTATAAACTATATCATCAACTCTTAATAGAAATAATTCGTTATCACTATTTCTTATACTTATGTTTTCTCCAATTGTAACATTTAATTGTTCTGCCATTTGACTTGTTATTACTACTCCATTGTCCGATAATCCGGCTTCTTCATCATCATTTATACTTGTCAAATCTATATATTTATTTATATCACTTTTATTTTCTGGAACAATTAAATATACTGTTTCTTCTTTGTTATCATATGTGTACGTATATGTGTTTTGATTTATTAATGTATAATCATTTATATTATTTTCTTCTAACAATGTTTCTATCTTTTCGTCAACACTTGTTATATTGTTTTTTAATGTTACCATTTCGTCATATTTTATTATATTTTCATATTGTATTTTTGATATTATGTTTATACTATCATTTAAACCAAAACCTGTAAGTAATAGTGCTGTACATCCAGATACTCCAAGAATAGTCATAATTATTCTTTTTTTGTATCTAAATAGATTCCTTGTAGTTATCTTAGACATAAAACTAAATCTTTTCCAGATAAAACTTATTTTTTCTATAAATATTTTTTTACCTGATTTTGGGGCTTTAGGGCGAAGTAGTTCTGCTGGTTTACATTTTAATTCTTTGTTACAAGTATATGTAGTAACTACTATCATTAGTAATAATGTTGTAATTACTACTGTAGTTAATGTGAATGGATCTACAATTATTTGATAACTTGGTAAATAGTAATTTGCAGTGAAAACACCATATATTAGTTTTGATATTACCATGTAAGATAATATAATTCCAAATATCATACCAATTATTGAAGAAAAAAGTACATAGTATAAATAACTTGATATTATTTTTGCTTTTCCAAATCCATTAGATTGTAAAACCCCAATTTCTGTTCTTTCTTCTTCAATTAATCTAGCTAATGTATTTAAACACATTAAAAGTGCGATTAAAATGAAGAAAACTGGTAATATTTTAGAAATCGCTTCTACTTTTTCAGCATCATCTTTATAATTTTGATAACCTGTACTATCGTTTCTATCTAATAAGTACCACTTTGGTTTTTCTATCTCTTCTACTTCTTTTAATGCTGTTTTTATTTTTTCTTCCGCATCTTTCTTTGCGCTTTCTAATTCTGTTACACCTGCATAATATTCTTCATAACCATCATTAATTTTAGCTTGTTCTTTATTTATTCTTGCATTAAAATTATTTTTTTGTTGTTCTAATTCTTCTAGTCCGTCTTCAACTGTTTTTAAATTAGTTTGTATATTAATCAAAGTGTTTTTTTGAGTTTCTAAATTGGTTATTTGGTTTTCTACTAATTTATATTCTTCTGAAACTGGTTCTAAATAGTTTAGTTGTTCTTTTAAAGTATTAACGTTTTCTTCTATCATTAATATCGTTTCATCTATCTCATTTATGTTTATGCTATAACTATTTAATTGTTCTTCTATTAACTTTTTACTATTCTCAAGTTTATTGTAATTTTCTTCAATTGTAGCTGAAGTTTCTTCTTTTGTTTTATTTAACGTTTCTTGAGCGTCATCTAATTCTTTTTTTGCATCATTTAGTTTTTGTTCATTTTCACTTATTTCATCATTTAACTCATTTTGTATTTTTGCAATCTCGTCATAAGCTTCTTTTTTTATTTCTTCATATCTTATAGATTCTCTGATTGGCTTTAACTCTATAAGTTCTTCATATAATTTGTTTGAAACTTCATTATAACTTTCTTCATACGAATTTGTTTCAGTCGTTCCTTTAGCTATAATGTAACTTTCTGTATAGTATTCATAATTAAAAGCATCTTTATTTATAAAGATGAATGATGATAATTTTCCGTCTCCAACATTTGATATTCCGTAACTACTAAATATGTATAGTGGAGACTTGATTGTTCCTACCACTTTACAGCCATTTATGTTTAAGTATTCACTTGTTTCATCAAAAACTATTGTTTCACCTAATTCATAATTATTTACATCTGCTAAACATTCATTTATATTATTAGGCATTACTCCACTAACTATTTCTACATTGTTTACATCTTCTTCAATCGCATGTAACCTTATTGATTTTCCATTTGATAATACATCTATTGAGTATGTTGGAATAACTTTTTCTACGTTTTTTAATTCTTTTAAAGAAAGAATATCTTCTTCAGTAAGTCCATATGTGCTTGTTACTTTGTAATCCATTAATTTTTTATCATCATAATATGTATCAGCAGTATAAAACATGCCAGGCGTTGCCTCTTTTAATCCAAGGAAAAAACCAATTCCTAGCATTATTATTATAGAAATTGATATGAATCTTCCAAATGATTTAAATATTTTTTTTATACTGTTTTTAAATAACAAGCTCATTACCAATCAATCTCCTTAATATTTTTTGGATTTTTATTGATAATTAAATCGCTTATTTGCCCATTTTTCATCTTTATTACTTTGTCTGCCATTTGTGAAATTATTTGGTTATGTGTAATAATTACAACGGTAATTTTATATTTTCTACCGATATCTTGCAATACTTCTAATACTTTTTTCCCTGTAACTGAATCTAAGGCTCCTGTGGGTTCATCACAAAGTAAGAGTTTTGGCTTTTTTGCTATAGCTCTTGCGATTGCAACTCTTTGTTGTTCTCCTCCAGAAAGCTGACTAGGAAAGTTATTCATCCTGTCTTTTAGTCCTACTTTTTCTAACACTTCTTTTGCTGATATAGTGTCTTTACATATTTGACTTGCTAATTCTACGTTTTCTAATGCAGTCAAATTTTGCACTAAATTATAAAATTGAAAAACAAAACCAATGTCATTTCTTCTATAATATGTCAATTTTTTTTCATTGTATTTTGAAATATCTTTTCCATCTATTATTATATTTCCACTTGTAGGCGAGTCCATTCCACCCAGTATATTTAATATTGTTGTTTTTCCTGCTCCACTTGGTCCTAAAACTACTGTTAACTCTCCTTCTTCAATGTCAAATGATACATTGTCTACTGCTAGTAATTTTATTTCGCCCATTAAATATTCTTTTGTTAAGTTTTTAACTTTTATGTATGACATATTATCCTCCCAATATATATTTATATTTTATCATTTTGATTTTATTAGTAAACATATATCACAATTTTTTCATTTATTTTTTTCTACTACTTTTGCATTGTTATAAATGTTATTTAAAAATTCATCTGGGTAATGTTTATCTAAAAGCATCTCAATTTTATTATTTGCTGCTATATTTTCTCTACGTTCTTTTTGTCTATAACAAGAAGCTACTGAAATTATAGTATCAAGGATGAAAATCATTGTTAAAATTAATACTCCATATTTTACTACATTGCTTTTGACTTGAAACTTATTTATTATTGGCAAAACAATATAATAGAAAAATACACCTAGTAACCCCCATAAGACAGAGTGAAATAAATTGATACGTCCGTTTATATTAAATAATTTTTCAGAATAGTCCCAAGAAATTGTTCCGAAGATATTTTGCTGGGCTAATGAACATATGTATTCTACAGCGCTGCCAGCAATAAAACTTATTAAAAAAACATTTATAATTTTGTATTTATCACTTTTTTTTAAAACTCTATGATTTAATAAAAAATACAAGGTTAAAGCACCAATACCATATATAGGTATTAGTGGTTCATAAATTAAACCTTGTCTTAATGCGTATTGTCCTTTTATAAGAATAGTATATAGGTTTTCTAATATAAAACCTATAAAACTACCTATCATGAATATAATAAACAAAAAGCAATACTTTTCAAATCCATCTTTTTTCATTTTTATCACTATTAAAATTATACAATATTTACTTCCTTTTATCTATAATATTTGAGTATGGAATAATTATTACTTGTGTTAGTGCTAGTTGTATTTCTCTGCATTCATTATTTAAGTTGATTTTATAAAAAAATAGATTTTATAATTTATTTACTAATTCATCATATTCATTTGATAGTTCTGTATCGTCAAATACAATGTTTTCATCAATTATTTGCCATTCATCTTTGTTATTAGCTAATAAATTGATAACTTCTTCATATATATTTAAAATGTTCAATATTTCATCTATTGACTCATCCACTACATCACTATCATTATCTGTTTCAATGTCTCCAACGTACTGTTCCATATATAAGTCTACATAATATTCATCTAACTCTTGTTTATTTATATATGACTTTGCTTTTTCTTCTGTAAAAAATTCGTTATAATCATTTTGATATTGTGTTAAATTGATTCTCGTTTGTTCTATATATTCTTTTGTTGCTAAAAAATCTTTACCATCGTTCAAGTAATTTTCTGCAGTTAATACATTTAATAGTTGTTCATCGTTTAAGATTTCACTAATCTTAATTGTAGTATCAAAATTGTCTTTTAAATAATTTTTGAATGCTTTTTCTACTTTAGCATAATCCCCTTTGGTTACTGTTTGATTTAGTACTTCGTACACTGAATCCAAATCAATATTTTCTGCATTTACAAGCTCACTGATCTTTGTCAACTCTTTTTCTAACTTATTTTCCTGCACTATTCCCCATATAGCTATTCCTACTATAATTATTAGTAATATTCCAATTAAAATTCCAATTATTTTTAATATTCTTTTTTTCATATCTATTCTCCTTAATTAAAATCACTAGTCATAACTCTATCTAAGTCTGTTGGTATTCCGTTCATTAATTTACAAATGTCATCGGATAACAATTCAGAATTTGATTTGAAATCTCCTGTTGCAAATTCAGAATTATTTGCATTTACTCCTTTTAATCTAGCAGTTAATTCTATGTTGTTGTTTTTAGGTATAAAATATTTTATATATATATTGTCTTTATCATCTATCTCTATTTCTATAACTGTTGCATGCCCTAAATCTCTTGCCATTATTATGATTTGGTTTCGTAAACTTAATATGTCTATTCTATCGCTCGGTATGTTACTACTTAATATTTGTTCAAAAAGGTTTTGGCTAAGTTCGTTTGGTATACCCCTTAAATTGATACCTTCCCATCCAGTATTATCACTACTTTTATTAGATTGTATTATTGGAATACCTTCATATGTTTGTTCATTGTTTATTACATAGCTATGTATGTAATGCAAATATTCATTTAACGTCTCTGGATTTAATACGTCTAGCCCATAAAATAGGCAATAGCCTTTAAATCCTTTTTTTACTGAATCAACAAATTCTGGTCTCATTTCTGTCACATTGCTCTTTAAATATTGTAATGTAGCTAGTAAGCCTTTATTTAATTCGTTGTAAAAATCCCTAGTCATTATATGGTTTTCAATTTCGTTTATTTTAGAGTCAAATGAGTCATGCACTTGTTGTGGTACTGAATAATCCTTCATTATTGTGTCCATTAACCATCTTATTTCTTTTAAACTATTAAATAAATTATCTAAGTATTGTATTTTTGACTGTTCATCATAAAAATCTTTTTCAGTCGGTATTAATTTATTTAATAATTTTTTTATTTCTAAATTGTACTTAAAAAATCTCTCTATTTTTCTTAAATTATCATCGTTTGCCATATTAACTCCTTTTTATTATATGTTAAAATCTAAGTATACATATTTATCCATATCATATAATAAGTTTTTTTCTATCAATTGTTTGCATATTTCACATGTTTCTGTACTTCTTTTTCCTTTTATTAATGGGTTAATGTATCTTACTTTCGCACCATGTCTAACATAGTATACATTTTTAGGCTCTTCTTTTGATGTTTTTACTTTTTTAGCTTTTCTCCATTTATTAAATATTTCTTTGTATTTTGAATTTTCTATTATATCTATTATTTCTTTTTCTTTTAATTTGCATAAATCTTCTATTGTAATAGTGTTTTCCTCTTTAAGTTTTTTTAAAATGTCGGCTATTAATTGCATAGAATATCTAGTTCTATCTTCTCTATATATAATTGATAATTGACTTGTTATTTCAACAAATGTTTTTGCATTTTTTTGTGTTTTGAAACCCAATTCTTTTTCTTTTGCTTCATTGATTTGTATTTCTATGTCATTATATATTTCTTTTATTTTATTAAAGTCCAAAAGTTTATAAGTAAACAATGCATTTGATAGTGAATATTCTAATCTGTCTGCAGAAAGTTTTGGCGTATCATTATCAGCTATAGTGTATTTGTGATAATCGTCAACTTCCGAGACTTTAATTTTATCTCTTTTTAATAATTTCATTATATCTTTTGAACTTTTTATAATATTTGTAGTTAAATCTTCTGTTGACTCTTGTTTCATATAATCACTATGTAAAAAGTCTATACAATGTTTAAATACTGGTGTCGATATATCATGAAATAAACCGGATAGTGTTTGTTTTTTATCATGTGTGAAGTGCCAAATTATTAATGCGACCGCAATTGCATGGTCTAAACTTGAGAAAAAAAACTCGCTCTCAAATAAATCTGAATATATAATTCCGCATGTTATACTTATGTGCCTTTGCAACAACAATTTTTCTGTATTAATGTATTCATTTAACCATTCGGGAAAATCTGGCTCTAAAATGTAAAAATATTTTTTTATTTCGCTATTAGCTTCTTTTATATAATTCATATCTATTCACCTTAATTAAATTATATCATATGTTTTTATTTTTGAGTCAATATACATACAGATTCTATATGACTTGTTTGTATATTATGAATAGTTCTTTTTACATGTTTGTTTATAACTGACTATGTCATAATACACAAAAAAATAGGTATAATGTCTATTATTTATAATTAATTATTGTTTAATTTTTCTGCAATCTTATTAATTTTATTAATTGAATTTAAATATTCTTTTTCAATTGGACTTAGTTCCTTTATTTGATATTTTTCGTATTCTAATTTTGCCTTTTCTAATGCTTTCTTATGGCTAATACTTCCAGCATTATTTAAAACATTAGCTTCTAAAGAATTTAGTATTTTATCTAGTTGATTAATATAATCTTTCATTTTCATTGGTTTGTGTTTCATCGCCTGAAATTCAGCAAAGTCAAAATAGCCTGAAACTAAGTTATTAAGCATCAATAGTTCATCTTCAGTTAAGTAATTTTTAGCAACTTCTATATCATTTATACTAGGTAATTCCCCTTTAAAATTAGTAAGTCCCATGAAAGGCTTATTTGAATCGACACGATTATAAATTACTTCTGCTGCAGTATTGCCATGAGCAGCATAATGAAATTTATTTTGGACAATTTTAAAAAATTTAATTGTTTCTTCGGCTTTAGGATTGTAATCAATAGCAGTAGCATATAAATCAAGAACTTGCCTATATAATACTTTTTCACTTGACCTTATATCTTTAATGCGATTCAAAAGTTCATAAAAATATTTTCCACCGCCAAGATTTTTAAGTCTATCATCATCCATAGCATATCCTTTGATAATATATTCTTTAATTCTTGCAGTTGCCCATTTTCTAAATCTTACGCCTTCTAATGATTTAACTCTATAACCAACACTAATTACTACATCCAAATTGTAATAATCTACTAAATGGGTTTGGCTTTTACCATCTATTGCACCATGTTTAGCGGTTGTTGCAAATTTTGCAACAACCTCATCTCTTTTTAATTCTTCTTCAGTAAAAATATTCTTTATATGCCTAGAAATTACCGATTTATCTCTTCCAAATAACCTTGTCATTTGTTCTAAAGATAACCAAACAGTTTCATTTTCTAAATTAATATCCAATTTAATATTTCCATCTTGTGATTCATATATTACTAATTCTGTTTTATTATTTTCTATAACTTCATTTTTCAATATTACACCTCCTTAAATTAATAACCTTATACATCTTTTTATTTTAAGACACCCATTCCCAAATAAAATTTATTCTCATTCAATAATTGCATTTTAATTTTTTTTGCAATGTCGTATTTTCAGATAATAAAGAATAATCTTCGCATTGATCCATTCCATATACAAAATTTAAAATATCATTAATGCATTCTTCTCCCTCAGTAACATCAAACAAATCATAAAATTTTGAAATATTAGAATTTCTATCTATAATTTCATATATTTGTTTACTTAATAACCATGAATTACATATATACTTAAAATTTTTAATTGAATAAATTTTTTTCATTTCAATGGTTGCTTTTTTTAGCGATTCTTTAACCTTAAAAATATTTAAATTAGTATTTTTAGGAATATGAATTTTTACTACTGAATTAGAATCATACTCAAACTGTAGACTGCCTATTTCAACTATTTTTATTCTAATAAAATAAATAGCCCATAACATTTGTGATATTCTGATTCCATTTTTTTTTCTAGTTTTTAAATCACTTTCAAAACACTCTTTGACTCTTTTCTTATGAATATTAATTTGAGTAGCATCAAAATTATATTGTTGCATATTTTTTCTATGATAATTATAACCTAATAGAACCATTATATTAGTTACAAAAGGATTGATATTAACACCAAACAATTCATCAATATTCTCATATTGCCATAAATCTTTTATTTTTGTAAATTCTTCAATATACATTTTTTTATACAGTTTTGAAAATGCTAAACTTAATTTCTCTTTTTTATTTATTTCTTCTACACAATTATAACATTTATCTCTATATTGTAAATCAATATTATAGAAATTTAATGCTTCATCTATTAGATCTATATCTATCATTATAATCTACTCCTAAATACTAAATTCAAATATACAACGCATACTACTTAAGGGGGTATGATAAAACATATTCTCCACAGACAACAATCACAATATTTTTTCAAAAATTAGTAAAATTATCTATTTTTTATTACTTTTCCATCATTTTTTGAGCCATGTTGAACAGTTAATTTTCCCTTATTTTATAAGGATTAACGCAGTTTCAATAAGCACACACTCTCCACATGCCTAGAATACGGCGAACGAATAGTTCAAATTATCTATTTTTAATTCTTTGACCATCTGTTCTTGATATTGGATTAAATCCTGATAATCTATTTTTTGCTACTTGCAATGATTCTTCAAAGTTCGAATAATTATCATTAGGCAATTCTAATAATTCTTCAGTTGTTAACATAAAGTAATCCCATTGATTCACAGTTCCTTTTTTAGTTATACCACTATAAACATCTATATGTTTTGTTAAACCATCAATCGGATCATTTACAACTACCCAACCATGGCCATATGAATTATGTACTCCTTCAACTAATTCACATCTAATTCCAATTTTAGCGGCAATATCAATAAACGCCATAGAAAAACCTTTACAAACTCCTTTTCCACATAATATAGGACCATATTTTGTCACAGACTGCGCTAAACTGTGTTCTTTTGGAATACCATTATATTCATAGGAAATACTATATGATAGTTTATTAGGTGCTCTATTTTCAGGTTCTTGATAATCGTAATCTATTTCACAATTTGAAGTAAAATATTGAAAAATTTTTGCTAATTTTGTTCTCCATAAATAATAATCTTTTTTATCTTCGGGCCATTCAAGATTATATTCTAAATTATTAATCTCATCAATTAACTCACTAATTTTAGTATTATATTCACTTTCAAAATAATCCTGGTATACAGATTCTGCTTCTTTTATTTTTTTAAATGCCATAATAATTTATCCTCCTCAATTTACTTTCTTTCTAAAATAGTAACTACTTCACAGTGATAAGTTTGAGGGAACATATCAAATAATTCTATATTATCAAGCTCATACTCATCACATAATTTGTTAATATCTCTTGCTAAAGTTAATGGATTACAAGATACGTATATAATTGTATTAGGTTTTATTTCTTTTATAGTGGATATTGTTTTATTATCAAGTCCACCTCTTGGAGGATCAACAATTATGATATCTGCTTTCATTTTATTATTTATAGCAACAGATACATCTCCTGCTATAAATTTAACATTTTTTATATTATTTAACTTTTTATTATAATTTGCACATTTTATTGCACTTTTATTTATCTCAATTCCTACTACTTCTTTACACAAATCACTTATATAAATTGATATAGATCCAATTCCACAATATAAATCAAGTATTTTATCACCACTACATTCTTGTATGTGTTTTCTTACTTTGTCATATATTTTAACTGCTTGTTTAGTATTTACTTGAAAAAAGGCATCAGCATTAACAGCATAATTATATCTACCTAATTTAAAGACTATAGCATCTTCCTTTAATTCATCAGTTGCCTTTTTATCTAATGCAGACTTATTTCCCCAAAATATCGTTTCATCATTATCCAGTTTAGTATTTCCTACAAATTTTGCTAAAGTGCTTTCTCCATTACTCTTTAAAGTCATACTTTTTAAATCTGCAGATTCAATATTCATTGAAAGTGCCCATAAAGTTTTATTTAATAATTCATCTAGTAGCAAGCATTTATCTATTGGAACTAATGTATTAGTTTCTTCCTGATAAAATCCAATTTTATCTTTTTTTACGTGAAAAACAACTTTATTACGATAATGCAGTTCTTCATCACTTTTAGAAATTTTAGGATTAATATCAATATTAACATACTTCTTAAAAATATTTTTAACTAAATCTTCTTTAAATTGCAATTGTTTTTCATACTTAATATGAGCAATATTACACCCACCACATTCATTATAATATGGACAGGAAAATTTTACTCTGTCGCTACTCTTTTTTAAAAATTTAACGACTTTGCCCTCCATAAATTTTGTTGTATCTTTAATTACTTCTATTTCTACTTTTTCACCTATATAAGTATTAGGTACAAAAACTATTTTGCCATCAATTTTACCAATACCTCTTCCTTGGTGATCTAATTTTTCAATTTCAATAATATATCTCATAAACATTCCTCTTAATCATTATTATAACACATAATATTTTACATTTTTCATAAAATTTAGTGAGGGATATCTATGATTAACGCTATTTTATTCTATTATAATTTAAAACCTAGTAAAATAAATACTACTGATGGATATTATTATTTCTATATTAATAAT
>CALVVN010000015.1 GCA_944363865.1 uncultured Bacilli bacterium | reverse complement strand
ATATCCCCCGATTATAATTAAAAATAATACAACAATAGATACAACTAATATAATAATTTTTTTTGATTTCATAAATTCCTCCTATTATATATAATTAATGTATCAAAAAGATAAATTAAAGTCAATTGATAGTTTTTAAAAATAAAATGATAGAACAATATCAATTCTATCTTTATTGCTATTTGGTGATCCCTCAGGGGCTCGAACCCTGGACCCACAGATTAAGAGTCTGTTGCTCTACCAACTGAGCTAAGGAACCAAAACTACATTATATTTTATCACAGGTTTACCAATTAAACAAGTTGAAAGTGTACCGTTTTTTTGATAAAATTATCAAAGGAAGTGATTTAATGAGCGATACTACTATTTTTAGTGAAGAAATTATACAAAATGCTAATGCAAAAGAAATATTAAGAGAAATATGTGAAGACTTAGAAGAAAGAGGATACAATTCAATTAAACAAGTCGTTGGGTATTTAATAAGCGGTGATCCAGGATACATATCAAGTTATAAAGAATGTAGAACAAAAATTCAATCTTTAGATAGAAATAGTTTAATTGAATTAATGCTAAAAGAATATATAAAATGAGATATTTGGGGATAGATTATGGCCTACATATGGGTATTAGTGTAAGTGATGAAAAAAATTCGTTTGCATATCCTTTATGTATTTTAAATAAAAAAGAAAACATTTTTGCAAAGCTAAAAGAAATAATTGAAGATTATAAAATAACACATATAGTAATAGGAAACCCATTAAAGCTTAATGGTAGCGAAAGTGTAAAAAGTAAAGAAGTTATAAGTTTTACTGAAAGGTTAAAAGAAAACTTTGATTGTGAAATAATATTAGTAGACGAAAGATTGACTACTGTTGAAGCTAATAAGATGCTACAAGAAACCAAAGGTAAAAAAAGAAAAAAAGTAATAGATGCAGTAAGTGCGACTATTATTTTGAGTTCATATTTGGATAAAATTAATAATTAAAGGTGGTAAATTAATGAATATAGTATTAGGTTCTACAAATATGTCAAAGAGAAGATCAATAGAGATAGCGTTAAATAAAATGGAAATAATCGATTATACAATTAGTTGTGTAAGTGTTCCATCAAAAGTAAGTTCAAAACCAATAAATGAAGAAATATTGATTGGTGCTCAAAATAGAAACAATGCATTGTTAAATCACTGTCAAAAAAATGAAATAGATTATGATATTCTCATTAGTTTAGAAGGGGGTTATGAAAAAATCGGAAACAGTTATTTCATTGTCACATATGCTGACATATTTACTAAAGATTGTGACAGGTTTGTTGGTAAATCCCAGGGGATGGAAATCTCAGCAAAAATGTTTTATTGGGTTTTAAATGGAAAATCACTTAACAGTGTAATCGAATCTATAATAGGTATAAATGGCAACAAAACAAAAAGTGGAATAACAGGTTATTTATCAAATGGACAATTTAGTAGAGATGACTTTGATTCAAATGCTGTTGTTATGGCCATGACATCGATGAGAAATAGCGAACAATACTTGAGATTGGATAAAAAGATAAAGGAGTAACCATGGAAAATAATACTATAATTTTAAAAAATAAAAATGGAAAGAAAAAAACATACAGAGTGATATTTGCAACACAAAGTAGTGAGATAGGCAAAAACATAATAGTTTATACTGATGATAAAAACAAAAACGATGAAATTAATGCATATGCGATTAAAATAGATATAGATGGAAAATATAAAAAAGTTACTAAAAAAGAATTTGAATTTTTAAAAGGTATCTTAAACAATTTTCAAAAGTGAGGTTTTAAAAATGGTAAAAAGAAAGCTAAATGTTAAAAGATTGATAATAGCACTAATAATGCTACTCATAATTTTTGTGTTATTCATAATATCATTGTTCTTTTTTATGTTAAGTCCAGTTGGAAAGAGTAAAAGTGATATAGAATATGAAATCGCTTCAGGAGTTACACCATATCAAGTATTTCAAGATTTAGAAGATAAGAAACTAATTAGAAGTGAACTATTTGCAAAAATATATACAAAGTTAGTTAATAGTGATATAACTTTTAAAGCAGGCACATACAAACTTAATGATTCAATGAGTACAATAGAAATTATAGACGTTCTAAGTGGAACAAATTATAGCAGTGGTGAACAAGTAAGTCTAACTTTCAAAGAAGGTTTTGAAATGGTTGATTTAATAGAGATAATAACTACTAATACTGATATAACCAAAGAACAAATTGAAGAAACTTTTTCTGATGAAGAATATCTAAAATCATTGATAGAAGAATACTGGTTTATTACCGAAGACGTATTAGATGAAGAAATATATTATAGTTTAGAAGGTTATTTATTTCCAAACACATATTTTATAAATCCAAAAGGAACAATAGATGATGTGATAAAAACAATGTTAAATGAAACCGAAAAAGTATTAAATAAATACAAAGAAGATATAGAGAAAAGCGAATATAGTGTTCATGAAATAATGACATTAGCAAGTATAATAGAAAAAGAAGCAACATTGGATGAAGATAGACCATTAGTGGCAAGTGTATTCTATAATAGATTAGATGCAAACATGGCGTTTGAAAGCTGTGCAACACTAGGTTATGCCATAGGAGAATGGAAACTTACTTACACAGAGGAAGACAAAAATACAGATTCTCCGTATAATACATACATGTATGCGGGCTTTCCACCTGGGCCTGGAAACAATCCTGGAGAAGAAAGCATAAAAGCAGCAATATATCCAGAAGAAAGCGATTATTACTATTTCATGGCGGACGTATGTAGTGAAAACCCAAAAACATATTTTTCAGAAAATTATAGACAACATGTAAACTATGTACATCAATATTTAACATGTTTTTAAGGAGGAACAATGACAATAGAAGAACTGAAAAAAGATGCAATAAATAATAACATACCAATTATGCAAGATGGTGCGATTGATTACATAAAAAGAAGAATAAAACTTTTTAACTTAAACAAAATATTAGAAATAGGAACAGCCGTAGGTTATAGTGCAGTACAAATGGCGAGTGTAAGCGATAAAGTACATGTAACTACAATAGAAAAAGATGCCGAAAGATTTATGATGGCAACAAAAAATATAAAAGCATTAGAAATGCACGAACAAATTGATTTAATATTTAATGATGCACTAAAACTTGACATAGTTGAAAAGTACAATTTAATTGTAATAGATGCAGCAAAAGGTCAAAATACACATTTTTTTGAAAAATATAAAAAAAATCTATTAAACAACGGTTTTATTATCATTGATAACATTAACTTTCATGGATTAGTTGGTAAGAGTCAAACAATACAAAGTAAAAATCTTAAACAACTAGTTTCTAAAATTGAAGATTTTTTAGAATATTTAAAGACACAAGAAAATGAATTCTACATAGAAATAGTTGATGAGGGAGACGGTCTTGCTGTTTGCCAAAGGAAGTGATAAATATGAAATATCTTTTAATACCTAAAAGTAATTACAAAAGTTACTTTTTTAATTTTGATGGAGTGATTCTACCATTAAAAGATTACTCAATAGGTTTTGATTATTATTACAGCGTAGAAGAAATAAATGAATTATCTAAAAAACTAAAAGTATATGTGATCATAAACAAGTTTTTACATAAAATTGACATAGTAAATATAAAAAATATAATAGAAAAAATAGATAATGTAGAAGGTTATTTCATAGAAGATTTAGGTTTAACCAACATAATTTCAAAAGACAAAATAATTATTAACCAAAATCATATAATAAATAACTATTTAGCAATAAACTATTTAAACGAATTAGGATTTAAAAGATGTGTAGTTAGTAATGAATTAACTTTAGAAGAGCTAAAAGAAATAAAAAATAAAACAAACTCAGAGTTATATTACTTTCTAATTAATAGAAATATGCTTTTATATTCAAAAAGAAAATTAGTGACAAATTACTTTCAAAATTATGGTATTCAGTCTGATGAAAAAAATCTTAAAATAAAAGAAAAAGTAAGTAATCACGAATTAATAATAAAAGAAGAGAGTAGCAGCACTACAATATACGACGGCAAGATCTTTAATGCAGTTGACTATAAAGAAGATATAAACTATGACTTCTACATAATAAATATAAATAATATGAGTGACGAGGAAACTGAAGAAATAATCAATAATTACAAGAATAATAAATTAAAAATAAATACAGAAAATTACTTTTTACTTAATGAAATAGGATACAAGGTGAAAAAAGATGAATAAATGTGAAATATTAAGCCCTGCAGGAGATTTAGAGAGGTTAAAGTGGGCAATTAGATACGGTGCTGATGCAGTATATATAGGTGGTTATGATTATAGTTTAAGGGCAAATGCGAATAATTTTAGTTTAGAAGAAATAAAAGAAGCAATTTTATTTGCGCATGCATATAATAAAAAGGTGTATATAACAGTAAATATGTTATTTCACAATCAAGATTTAGACAATTTAGATAACTACTTAAAAGAACTAGACAAAATAGGTGTAGATGCATTTATTGTAAGTGATTATGCAGTAATAAAAAGAATAAAAGAATTAAAATTAAAGCCAGAAGTGCACATATCTACTCAAGAAAGTTCAACGAATTACCAAACAGTTAACTTTTGGAAACAACTTGGTGCATCACGAGTTGTATTAGCAAGAGAATGTAGTAAAGAAGACATAATAGACATTAAAAACAAATGCGATATAGAACTAGAAGTATTTATACACGGGGCAATGTGTACTAGTTATAGTGGAAGATGCGTTTTATCAAATTATGTAACATTAAGAGATTCTAACAGAGGGGGATGTAGCCAAGTGTGCAGATTTAGTTTTAATACATCATATAGTCCTGAGTTTTCAATATGCAGCAAAGACTTAAATATGGCACAGTATATATCTGAAATGGTCAAAATAGGAATTGATTCACTAAAAATAGAAGGAAGAATGAGAAGTGTTTATTATATAGCAACAGTAGTTAATGCATATAAAATGTTAGTAATGCATACAATAAATAACACACTTACTGATGAAGTGTTAAATTATTACAAAAAAGTATTAGATAGATGTGCTAACAGAGAAAGCACAGTGCATTTCTATGACAAGACACCGGGTGTTAATGAACAATATTTTACTGGGAGAGAAGAGGTAAGCAATCAAGACTTTTTGGGATATGTAAAAGGCTATGATGAAAAAAATAAAACTATGGTGATAGAACAGAGAAACAATTTTAAAGTAGGTGATGTAGTAGAAATATTTGGACCAAACACAGAACCATTTAGTTTTAAAATTAATGAAATCATAAATGATAAAAACGAAAGTGTTGCCTCAGCAAAACACCCGCAAGAAACAATATATATTAAAGCACCTAAACCAGTACAAGTGTTTGACATTATGAGAGTAAAAATAGATTGACTTTTTTAATTAAAAGTAGTATCATTATAACTCAATGAAGGAAGGGATTGAAGACATGAAAAAGAAAGAAATATTCTTAACAAGTCAAGGATATTTAGATTTAGAAAATGAATTAAATTATTTAAAAATAGACAAAAGGCAAGAAGTTATGCAAACATTAAAAGATGCTCGTGCATTAGGGGATTTATCAGAAAACTCTGAATATGATCAAGCACGTAGTGATCAAGAAGCGTTAGAAGCAAGAATAAGAGAGCTAGAATACACTTTAGAAAATGCTACAATAATAAACGAAGAGAATATTGATAAAAATATTGTCAATGTGGGAAGTACAGTACAATTACAATATGATGGGGAAGATGATGTAGAAGAATATAAAATTGTAGGGAGTCAAGAAGCTGACCCATTTAACAATAAAATATCTAACGAAAGCCCAATTGCAGCTGCAATCTTAAATCAAAAAGTAGGTAGCACTGTAGAAGTATCATCACCCGATGGCGTGTACAAAGTAAAAATAGTAAAAGTAGCATAAACTACCAA
>CALVVN010000014.1 GCA_944363865.1 uncultured Bacilli bacterium | reverse complement strand
GTATAAGTAGTCAATAATTTTACTGTCACACTTTCTATTTCATCTTTGTCATATATTTTTTCATATAGTTTTATAATTTTTAGTATGTCAAATACTCTTAAATCCATAGTAGTTGTTTCGCTATTGTTATGAATTACATAGTAGTATAAATATTCATTTACCATGCTAATTTTATTTGAAGAATAAATATATTTTAAAACAAAATAAACATCTTCATATTTTGTATTTAACGGAAAAGTTACATCGTTATTAGTTATAATTTCCTTTTTATATAATTTTGGTGCTCCTAAGTTTATGTTATGTAAATTTGTTATTATTTCTTTTTTGTTAAATATATCGAATGTATAGAGTTCTGTTTTTTCTATTTTGTTTTTTTCTTCAAAAAATGAATAATATTTTGCATAACATAAATCTGATTTATCTTTTTCTAATTTTTTTACTAATTTTTCTATTAAATTTTCTTTTATGTAGTCATCGCTATCTAAAAAATATAGGTAATCTCCTTTTGCTTTTTCAATTCCATAGTTTCTAGCTAAAGAAATTCCACTTTCTTTTAATGAATAAGTTTTTACTTTTGAATATTGTTTTAAGATTTTTAAACTGTTATCTTTACTACCGTTTTCTATACATATTACTTCTATGTTTTTATATGTTTGTTTGAGTACACTATCAATGCATTTTTTCAAATATTTTGATGAGTTATGAACAGGTATTATTATACTAACTTTTTTTTCCATATTAATCTTCCTTATCAATATAATCTTCAATCAGTTTTACCATGTTGCTTGTGTTACTTTTATATTTTTTAGGTTTAAATGTTTTGGCTTTTTCTAAAGCTAAATCTAGTTCTTTTAAATCTAATAAAGGTATTATATATCCTTCTATTCCAAAATTTTCTATTATTTGTATTTGGTGATCGTTTAAAGCTTCTTTATATTTTTTTAATCTTGGTGTTGCAATTACTGTTTTATTGTATTTTAATGCATCTATTATGCTTCCTACTCCACCATGTGAAATTATTAAATCTGCATCTTTAATATATTTGTCAAATTCATCTAGTTCTAAAAATTTTATAATTTTCATATTTTTTGACTTGAATTTTGTTTTTCCACCTTGAACTATCACCTGGTCTTTTATGTTTCCTGCTTCTATTTCTTTGTCCACTGCTTTTAGTAGTCTATCGAATGTTAACTGTGAACCTACTGTTATAAATATCAATATATCCACCCCCCATAAACGGAATCTTTGTATTGTTTTTTCATTTCTTTCCACTGTACTATAAATAAATCTGCAAATTTATAAACTATTTTTCCAGTAGCTGATTTTGTATTTCTGTTTGCAAATGTTTCAATAAAAATGATTTTACTTCCGAATATTTTGCCAATACAACATATTGGTCCAGCAGTATGTGCTCCGGTTGTTACTATGTATTTTGGTCGAAATCTTAAAAAATAGATAAAGCTTATCATTGTATTTATTATTAGTACGAATGGATAAATTAACATTTTCTTCCTAGTTCCATATATTAAAAAATGAGTGTTTTTACGTCCATACTTTTTCTTTAAGTTTTTACTTGAATCTGTTTTTTCTGTAATTAATTGATATTTATATTTGTAAAACATGCTATTTAACATTAGTAATTCGTTTAAGTGTCCTCCTGTACTTGAAATGAATAAAACTTTTTTATTGCTTTTTTTATCTAATTCATTAAATAGTTCATTCCAATTTTTTTTGGTATTTTCTAATGTGTAGTTTTTAATATTGGATAATGATTTTTGTTGGTATTCTTTTAATATTTTTTTGTTATTTAATAGTTCAATTATTTTGTTAGCCATTTCTTTTTTGTCTCTGTTTTTTATTAATATTCCATTGTCATTTTTTAATAATTCTTTGGGACCTGATGCACTGTCAAATGAAATTATTGGTAATCCCATATTCATTGCTTCTAATATCACTAAGCCAAATGATTCAGTTATGCTTGTCATTACATATAAGCTCGCGTTTAACATGTGATACTCTATTTCTTTTGAGTTTAAATATCCTGTTAAGTTTATATTGTCTTTTAATCCACATTCATTAATTTTGTCTAATATTAATTTTTTCTCGCTTCCATCACCTATAAGTGTAAGTTTTATTTCTTTGTCTATTTTTGTCACTAGTTTCATGACATCTATTAAATCTAAAAAGCCTTTTTCTGGTTCAAATCTTCCTACTGCTATTAATTGTTTATTTTTTAATTTTGAATGTTCTTCACTTTCTTGTTCAATAAAGTTTGGTATGTTTGTTACTTTTGTTCCTAGGTATTCTTTATATAAACTTTCAATTTCTTCGTTTACAACGATTAGTTTGTCGTAGTGTTTTAAATTTTTAGATAATGTTTTCAAGTATTTTTTTGTGGGATAATTATGCTCTGTCGCTATCTTTTTTATTTTGGAGTTTTTTAAATATTTATTTACCATTTTTGTTTCATATAATCTAGTTGTTATAACGTAATCGCATTCTAATTCTTTTATAGCTTTTTTTGTTCTAACTTTTTTTAAAAATAGTATTTTTATTGATTTAAAACCTTCACTAATTATTTTTATTATGTTTTTATGTTTGATTGCTTGTTTAATTTCTTCTTTGTTTGGTTTTCCATCTATTAAATATTTAATGTCAATTTTATTGCTAAAATTAAATGATGGTTTTTCATTCATTTTGTATGTTATTATCAAATTTATTTTGTAGTCGTCTTGTAACATTTTACATAAACTTGATATGTATTTTTCAATCCCACCATAATTTAGGTGTAATGAAATTATCGTGATTTTTTTCATATTTTGCCTTCCTCAATATTTATTTTACCATACTTTTGTCAAATAATAATAATGGAATGAATATACTAACCGCTGGTGATACTAAAACATGTCCGGAAAGAAATGCTATTGTAATTGCTAATAGTAAACTTAATTTTGTATTTGCCGTATATTTTGGTTTCTGCCTGATAATTAAAATTATTAGTATTGTTGCTATTAATGCAAACCCTATTATTCCATAATTTATGAAGATATCAAAGAAATCCATTTCACTTTGCCTATGTTCGGCTCCTATGCCTAAGAGTATTTCTACAGTGCTGCTTTCTTTATATGTTTTTATGTTTTGACTGAGTAATTTTAATCTAGATCCTAATAAAAAGTGATCGATTAGTTCGGTATCTGTAAATATTTCAACTATGTTACCAACTTCTAAATATTCTAAGTGTATTTTTATATTTTTGTAAAAACTTGTTTTAGGTAATAATATTACTGTAGAAATTATTATTATAAGAAGGCCAGTTAGTATAAAAGTAATTTTTTTGGTGTCTTTTTTTCTTATTAGTTTATATAAACTGTATAAAAAATAAAACCCACATATGATTGCTAACGATAATATTGGTACTTTGGTACCTATGCTAAAAAATGTTATTAGTATTATTATTAGATATAAGACTGATAAGATTTTGTTTTTCTTTGTCATTAAATATGCTATAAGTATCGGTGTTAAAATTGATAAAATCGTGCTTATTTCATTTGCTGAATTAAACCATCCAACTTGACCAACTTTTGCTATTTCGTAACTATTAAATCCGATATTTAAAATGTTGGGAATAAAAACTAGTAATAGGTATGTTGTAAAACATGCGATGTAGTATTTTGTATCAATAGGTTTTTTTAAATTTATAAATGTTATTGACAATATAATAAAATAAAATGTTTTAAAAATTACTGTTGTTTCATACGTTATGTTTCCATTGGTTAAAATTGTTTTTGTTAAAAATAATGCTATGTAGGCAAAAATTACTGATAAAAATATTATTGTTTGTTTTTTGTTATCTTTTAAAAATATTGAATAATATATCATTAGTAACATAAATAATCCTCTGATTATTATTCCTATTGTGAGTTGGTCAATGTTGTACTTAATTCCAATGGATGTAAATAAATCTAAAAAAGGAGATATTATTAAAAATACTCCTATTATTGCTGTAATGTTAGTTTTAATTGTATTATTTAACTTTTTCATAATTCTACCTATTTTTCTATTAAAAATTTTAACATTTCTTCTTTATCTTTATCGTTGTAAATTATTTCATATATTAAATCAATAATTGGAATGCAAGCACCTGTGTCTTGTAATAATTTTTGTATGGATTTTAGTG
>CALVVN010000013.1 GCA_944363865.1 uncultured Bacilli bacterium | reverse complement strand
TTAAGATAATTATTTTCTTTTTTAATGACTTTAAATTTGTTATTAATAAATTGCACTTCTAAGTTCTATGGAAGTTTAGAACACAGAAAAACTAATCCATTTCTGAATTAGTTATTTATCAAAACTCGAAAAGTTCGAGCACATTTCACTATGGAGCGAGTGTCGTAGATATCTACAACTCTTTCTCTAGTGATATGATAAATATCACTCACTACTAATAATATAGCATATTTTTAGAGAATAATAAACAAAATTATAAACAAATATGTAAAAATCTGGTATAATCATAATAGCGAATATCTTATGATATTCTTTTTTTATTTATAAGGAGGATAAAAAATGTTTTCAAAAAAGTTTTTAGAAACAGGATTTGTATTTTTAACAGCTGGAATTATTTCTCCACAAGATGTTATATTATTAATTATTTGTAAAATATTTGATATTAATGTTGACGAATATAATATACGTATATGTTTAATAATTGGAATTTTATTAATTGTTGTTGGCTTAATTATGTATTATAAGGAGTCAAAAGAAAATCATACTTTATCAATTATAGGTTTAGATAATATGAACTATATCACCAAAATTAAAAATCCACTTACTATTAATATACTTGATGATTGTAAAAATATTAAAAAAAGTAATTCTAAATCAATAATATCTAGTTACGTAAAAAATATTAAAGAAAAAATTAGTAATTATATTTCATATAAAATTTCTTATTTTGGCGTTGCACCTTTGCCTTTTATCGCTATAGCAGGAAAATATTATAGAAAAGTAAATATTGTAATTCACTATGAATACCACCAAAAGGATGATAAAATTTTGCCATTAAAGACAAAAAAATTATTTTTAAATGAAAAACTAAAATGTGAACAAAAAAACAATAATAGTAAGGTTGCAGTTATTACTATAGAAACAACAACTAGAATTAATGATGAAGATTTAAAACAATTTAGAAATGCTAATATTTTTAGGTTTTACCTAGAAGATGCTAGAACAAATGCTATTGTTTATGAAAAACAGCTAGAAGAATATTCAGAAATAATTGCAGATACTATTTATAAGATTAGCAAAACAGATATTGAAAAAATTTATATATTAGGCGCATGTCAAAGTTCTTTAGTTTTTGAAGTGTTTAGAAGATTAAATGATAATAGAATTAAAGAAATAATTGTTTGCAATTACAAGGCTAAATCAAAAAACAAATACAACTGGGGGATTAGCATTTACAATGAAAATGATAATGAAAAATATGTAGAATTAGGAAGTGATATATGTGGATAAAATCAAAAATTTAATGAATAATTTTTACTATAATGAAGTTATACTACCAAATGATAAAGTTACTGAGTTACGTGAAAAGAAAAATATAAATATAACTAGATTAAAAGATGGAATAAATAAATATAATGAAGATAATAATACCGATTATAAATTATATGAAAACTTAGAACAAGGAAGTATTGCTATGTCTACTGCAATTGAGCCAGAATATGATGACTTTGATATAGATGTTGCGATAATATTTGAAAAAGAGAAAATACCTTTATCTACTGATGAAATGAAAGATTTAATAATAGATTTTTTAAAACCATATAATTATTATTTTAAAGAAAATCCAAAAAAGAAAAACAATTGTATAAGAATTGAATACCAAGATAATTATCATATAGATTTTGCTGTTTATAGAGTTTCAAATGATTATTATGAACATTGTGGTTTGAATTGGACAGAAAGGAATCCTAGAAGTATAAATAATTGGTTTCACGAACAAAACAATTTGTATGATGACAAACTAAGAAAAATCACACGATTGATAAAGTATTTTTCTAAGACTAGAAAAGACTGGGATATATGTGGTGGTTTTATAATAACTATCCTTGTAAATGAGGCATTAGCAAATATAACATTAGATGTAGATATAGATAAATTATTGCTAGATGTAATAAAATCTATTTCCAATAGGATTAATTTTAATACTTCTGTTAAAAATCCTACTAATAATCAGGAATTGATAAATGATGATAAAAACAAAAAAAGATTAAAAAACTTAAAAGAAAAATTGGATGAACATATTAGTGATATTGAAAATGCTTATTTAAATAATGATGAGGAAGATGTAAAAAGAAAATGGAATAAGTTTTTTAAAACGGATTATTTTACAACCGACTCTCAACAAAGAAGTAGATGTGAAGACAATGAAATGTTTATCGAAAATATATATAGTATTGATAAATTAATGCCAATAAAGTTTGAAATAAAATGCCAAAGATACATTTCAAAAGATAACTTTAAAAACTCTACATATGTTAATTGCTTTGATAATCAAAAATTTAGTATAACTCAAAATAGAGATGAAAAATTATGCTTTTCGATAGATACAACTATTCCTAAACCATATATTTTGTTATGGAAAATTAAAAATAATGGTAATTATGCCATAGAAAATAATAGTTTACGTGGAGAAATATACTATGGTAATAATTTAAACTCTTTTGCAGATGATCCACAAAGTTTTAAACGATTTGAAAGTATATCGTTTAAAGGAAATCATTATGTAGAATGCTATTTAATCAAAGATAATAAGTGTATTGCTAAATCACGATTCAATGTTAATATTGAATAATGTTGAAAAGACCTTGCTTATTTTCTAAAAAATGATATAATAAATACTCGTCAGGAGGGACTTTATGGAAAAATTATATGGTGGTAGTAATTTTATAACTTTACCAAAAAAATTGGAAATACCAGAGATTGATGATAATAGATTAAAAGAATTATATCAACTATTAAAACCAATTGTAACAATTGATGAAATGAAATACTTATTAAGAGAATTTACATTACAAGAGTTAAGAAATCAATCTTATATTTGGAATCGTCATGAAGATAAGAGAGATGTTGTTGATCCAAATAAACTAGAAACAGTTGATGATTTCTTATGCTTACATACTTGGGGATATTATGGATTGTTTAAACCATCAATTGCTGAAGTATTATCTCAAGCACCTGAAAGTGTAATAGAACAAGCAAATACTTTTGAAATTATTGAAAGCCCTGAAACTCGTGAAGATGTTTTCAAATATAAAGAAGTTATTGATAATGGTTTTCATTTATCAAAAGTAAGAGCATACAAAATGCATAAATAATTAATAAAACAATGGCAAAACTATAGAGGTTTTGCTTTTTGAATGATATAATATATTTGTTGATTTAATTATTTAGGAGGATGAATATGAATCTAAGGCAAAAGATAGAAAATTATATACCATTTAATGAGCAAGAAGAAAAAGACAAAGAACAATTTTTAAAATTTATTGATACTTTTGATGATGTTTTGACTAGAGATAATATTTTTGGACATTTTTCTGCATCAGCATTTGTGGTAAATAAAGAAAGAAATAAAATGGTAGTTGTCTATCATATAATTAATGATGGTTGGATTTATCCAGGAGGACACGCTGATGGAGAAGATGATTTTTTATCAGTTGCAGTTCGTGAAGTTGAAGAAGAAACAGGATTAAAAGTAAAAGTTTTAGATGAAAATATATATTCGATTCAATCAGCACCTGTAAAAGGTCATATAAAACGTGGAAAATATGTTTCAGCTCATCTACATTTAGATGTTTTATATATAATGGAAGCAGATGATAAAATACCATTAGTATATAGAGAAGATGAATCAAAAGGAGTTAAATGGATTCCTTTTGAAGAAGCAGATAATGATACAATGTGTGATTTTATAAGACCTGTTCATAAAAAGTTAATTAAAAAATTAGGTTCAAAATAAAGATGATTACATATCAATCTCGTAATCATCTTTTTCTTTACTTTTATCATTTTCTTTGTTCCAAACATAATCATCTTGAATTGATTTAATAGTTTTATCACTAAATATATTGTGAGCATATAAATCTTTTGAAAAATTCCAATAATCTTCTCGTTCTTTTTCCTTACCAAACATTTTATCTTTAATAAATTTAACTAATCTATCAAATAGATTTTCAAAGAAATTAATGGTGCTTTGTAATTTAGAATTTTTCTCTTTAAGATCATCAATTTCATCTTCTTGTTTATCTATCTTTTTTTCAAGTGATTTAACTTTAATATTTAAGGCATCATTATTTTCAGTTAGTATTTTAATCTTTTTCCTGTTTTCTTGAAGTTCAGTATCTACATCATTTAAAGTAATAGATAGTTTTTGCATTTTCTTATATTCTTTATTAGTTGAATCTACTTGCTGAATAAATTTATCAATTTTATCTTTATCATCTTTGTTTAAAACATATTTATCTTTGTTAGTAAAAGTAGTTTTTAAATTACTAACTATATCTTTAACTTCATTAGAATTATTATCTAGTTCTTGTGATTTTTTATTAGCAATTTCTAATCGTTCTTTATTTTTAGATAATTCTTCTTGTATTTCAATATAGTTTCCCATATCTTTAACATTTATATCTTTATTTCTTCCTTTTTGTTTATCTTTTAATATTGCATTTAAACCATATTCTTTATTAAAACTAACAATACATAAAGTTCTCATTTTATCTTGTAGTTCAATTAACTTTGTTTTCGTAAATACATCAGATTTACCAACTTGCTTAGACATACCATTTTTACTTTTATATTTAATTGGAACACCGACAATATGCATGTGTGGACTAGTTTCATCATAATGAATAATTGCACTTGCTACTTTAA
>CALVVN010000012.1 GCA_944363865.1 uncultured Bacilli bacterium | reverse complement strand
AAAGAATAATTACAGATTTTTTAGCTTTGGTGATGCGATGTTTATTACAGATAAAATAGGAGATGGTGAAAATGCTAAAAGAATTTAGAAAACTTTTAAAAAGTCATAGAAAAGATAAAAATTTAGTAAAATTTGAGGAAATAAACTGTAAAAAAGGAACAAATAATATTTTGTTGTCAGCGCCTCATACTTTTACTTACGAAAAAAATGGTGAAAATAAAAGCAAAGATTATTTGACATATTCTTTAATAAGAGTAATTTCGGAATTATCAAATTGCCATGTTATGTATATTAATAAAGAGATTGATTATGACCCAAACTATGATAAAGAAAATAATTTTTATTATGAATATTTAAAAAAATATGTGAGAAGTAATAATATTGATTATGTTATTGATATTCATTCTTTAGCTATAAATGAAATTACTGATTTAGATATAGGTGTAAATAACTATAAAAATGTAAATAATGATAGAATACTCATGAAAGATATAATTAAGGAATTAAATAAACATAATTTAGGAATAATCACAGTAGATAAAATATATAAATCCTATAATAAAACTATATGTTCTAGAATCCATAAAGATACTGGTGTAAAATCAATTCAACTAGAAATTGGACAAAAGAATAGAAATTTTCATAAGGATAAATCACAAGTATCAAATTTAATAAACGCCATACTTGGTGTTATAAATTATTTAGAAAATAAATCTAAATTTACATCAGTTATTTTTAAAGATAAGAAAGGTAAGAAAGTAATATCCAGAAATACTAAAAAGAACAAATTTGACTATGAAGCAAAATTTGATAAAGTATTAGATATAAAACCAGCGTTTGGTTATGAAAGAAAATTAAAAGATAAAATTGATTATGATGAAGTAGGATTAGAAATAGAAGTATCAGTTACTCTTGAAAGAGATAAATATTCGTTTACAAAAAAGTTACTTGCAAATATAAAAGAATTAGTAGGCGAAAATGGATATTTTGTTAAAGACGGTACTATTATTGGGGATTATTCATTTGAAATAGTTTTAGACCCTTTAAAAGTAGAAGAAATCTATGAGTTTTGGAATAATTTACAAGAAATAATGATTTTTTCTAAAGGCTTAATACAAGTATCTCCAGAAAAGAATTGTGGTATACATATGAATTTTAATCAATACGACATAACAAATCCTATTGAATCTCACAAAAAATTAATGGCTTTATTAAGCGAAAAAGAAAGTTATTTTGAAGAAAATATATACAAGCAATATAAGTTTATTTGGGATTTTGAAGAATATTGTAAATATCAAAGAACTATTAGTAGTAAATATCTTTGGGTTAATTATTTAGATAAAAAATTAGTCGAAGTTAGAAATGTTAAAACTAGATTAAATTCTATTGAACTAGTTGAGTTAATAAAGAAAATTTTAAATGCACTTTATTATGATAAGAATCAACAAGAATTTGATTATAAAGCTTTTGTAACCCTTAATAAAATATATGACACTGCTATAGATAAAGTAAAAAATGATAAAGTATTTGATGAATTAAATAAAAATGGTTTTGTAATAATAGGATTTAATAACAAAACCGCTGATATAATAATTCCAAATGAACAATTGGTAAAAGAAATTAAAAAAGATATAGGAGAATAATATGGATATTTGGGTAATTTATAGCAAAGAAATGTATGAAAAAAAATTAAAAAAAGGGACAATAAATACATTAGTTAATTATGCTAAAAATAAACTTAATATAGATGTCAGATATTTATCAGATTCATCTTTTAGTATTATAACAGATGGGGCAACTAATAAAATTTATTTAAATAAAGAAGAAATAAAAAAATTCCCTAAAATAGTATTTTTTAAGAAATATGACTTATATTTAGCAAGACAATTTGAATTATTAGGAATAAAAGTGTTTAATAATAGTGAGTCTATGGCTATTTCGAGAAATAAACTTAAAACTTATCAAGTACTTACTAAAAATAATATTAAAATACCTAAGACTATATATTTTTCTTGTGGCGTAAATAGAAAAGATTTTGATTATGTAGATGTTGTATTATTAATGGGAAGTAAGAAGTTTGTAATAAAACCTTCATTTGGCTCTAAAGGTAAAGATATATATTTAGTAAATAATTCTAGTGATTTTAATATGGCCTTGTCACAATTTAAAGGAATATGTATGTTTCAAGAGTTTATTGATACATCAAAGGGGAAAGATTTAAGAAGTTATGTAATTAATGGTTTATATCAAGGTTCAGCAATTAGAGTAAATGAAAATGATTTTAGAACAAATTATAGTTTAGGCGCGAAAGTATTAAGATTAAAAGAAAGAGACGAAAAAGTTAGAAAATTAGCTGTAGATGCAGCTAACGCTGTTGGACTATGGTACTGTGCAGTTGATATATTGTATGATGGAAAAGAATATTACGTTTGTGAAGTAAATTCTGTCCCGGGTAGAACTAGAAGGTTAAATACCAATAGAAGATTATTACATAGATTAAGTTTAGAATTAAAAAAATTATAGTATATGATAAATTGTAATATTATTTTATTTTTGGTATTATATTCTTGGTGAGTAAACTATGGATTTACAATTTAAAGTTATTAAAAGTGATAGTAAAACTAATGCTAGATTAGGTGAATATAAAACAAAATGGGGAGTACATAAAACTCCTATGTTTATGCCAGTTGGAACTCAGGCAACTGTTAAAACTTTAAGTACAGAAGATCTTAAAAGTGTTTATGCTGATACAATATTATCTAATACGTATCATTTGTGGTTAAGACCGGGAGAGGATATAGTTAATCTAGCAGGCGGTTTACATGAATTTATGAATTATAAAAACGGACCTATTTTAACTGATTCTGGTGGATACCAAGTATTTAGTTTGGCAAATAAAAAAGATATACATGAAGATGGTGTGTACTTTAAAAGTCACTTATCCGGCGAAAAATTATTCTTAAGTCCGGAGAAGAGTATAGAGATACAAAATAAACTTGGGTCTGATATTATTATGAGTTTTGATGAATGTCCTCCATATCCTTGTTCTTATGAATATATGTCTAATAGCATTGATAGAACTATTAGGTGGGCTAAAAGGGGTAAACTAGCACATAAAAAGAGTGAAAGTCAAGCTTTATTTGGTATAGTTCAAGGTGGCGAATTTGAAGATTTAAGAAAGAAAAGCGCGATTGAAACTGTTAAATTGGATTTTGATGGGTATAGTATAGGTGGAGTAAGTGTTGGTGAGAGCAAAGAGATAATGTATAAAGCCATTGATTATGCAGTTCCATATCTGCCTAAGGATAAAATTAGGTATTTAATGGGAGTAGGTGACCCGATTGATTTAATAGAAGGGGTAATGCGAGGAATTGATATATTTGATTGTGTTAGTCCAACTAGACTTGCTAGACATGGTAATGCTTATACTAGAGGTGGTAAAATTAACTTAAGAAATAATAAATATAAGACTGACTTTAACCCAATTGAAGAAGACTGCGATTGTTACGCATGTAAAAATCATACCAAGGCATATATTAGGCATTTAATAGTAAGTGATGAAACATTAGGATCTAGACTTTTGTCTATACATAATATAAGATTTTTAACAAAGCTAATTGAAGACATTAGAATACATATAGAAGATGAAACATTAATTGAATTTAGGGATGATTTTAAAACAAAGTACTATGGAGAAAAGAATGAATAAAAGGAAGATCGCTTTAATTATTACAATATTTGGTATTTTAATTATAATTATTGTAGCAACTACTATCAATTTAAAAAATACTTCGTTAAAAGAAGAATATGATTTTGAAGTTGAAAGAATTATAAGTGCGTTTAAAACTTGTTTAAAAGAAGAAAAATGCGCTTATGAGAATACTACATTAAAAACTTTATATGAAAAAATGAGTTTAGATAATTTTATAAATCCTTATACTAATGAACCATTTAATGAAAATTCATATATTGTTATTAATTCTTATGAGTTTATTGAAAATTAAGTTTAATGCTTAATTTTTATTTTTATTTATTCCAAATATTCCTCCAGTTATACAAGATACTAATAAAATTAGATAATAGATTAAACTTATCCAACTAATTTTATAAATTATTAAAGATAAGATCATCATAAATAATACTAATGCTAATCCTATTAAAAGTCCAATTAAATATCCTTTTTTTGTACTATGTTTTGCTAAATAATATCCACTAAAAAACATTGATGCAATTACACTGATAAAAGATATGATATATACTACTTTATAACTAATTATATTAAAATAATTTAGTGTGCTAAGTAATATCAATGTTAATAGTACTGATATTAAAAAATATGAGAAACTTTTTAAAATATATTTATAGTTTGGCATCAATTTACCTTCTTTCTAATTTAATAATATTTATTGTTTAAAAAAATATGAATATTACCATAATAGTTATAGGTGATATTTATGGATTTATTAATAGTTATTTATAGAACGGTTTTTTTCTATATTTTTATTTTAATTATATTTAGAATAATGGGCAAAAGAGAAGTTGGTCAATTAAGCGTGCTTGATTTAGTTGTAAGTATATTGATTGCTGAACTTGTTGCTATAAGTATAGAAGAAATTGAAGAAAGTTTAACTTTGACCGTTATTCCTATACTTATTTTAGTTATATTTGAACTGGGTGCTGCTTTTGTATCATTAAAATGTAATAAGTTTAGAAATATTATGGAGGGTAAGCCATCTTTAATTATAAATCAAGGCAAGATTAATTTTAAAGAAATGGTAAAACAGAGATATACTTTAGATGATTTATTAGTGCATCTACGTAGTAAAGATATTAAATCTATAAATGATGTTGAATATGCAATACTTGAAAATAATGGTAATTTAAGTGTATTTAAATATAACTTTTTGAAAATGAAAAGTGATAATCCTTTTCCACTTATTCTTGATGGGATTATACAGCATGACACTTTAAAATATATTAAGAAGAGTGAAACTTGGTTAAAAGATTTAATTAAAAATGAAAATGTTAGAGTAGAAGATGTTTTTTATGCATTTTATAAAAATAAAAAAGCTTATGTTATTAAGAAAAGTGATTTAATGAGGTTCTAATATAGAACTTTTTTAATTGACTTTATATAACATATTGTACTAAAACTTAAACTTATAATGATTGATATTATAAGAGAATACATTCCTATTTGAAAAAATGAAAATATAGTTATTACTAATAATTTTATTGCAGAACTACCTACAGTAATATACATGCTTTCTTTAGATTTATCTAATGCTTGGAGTGAATTTGAAAGTGGCATATCAATAAAATACATAAGCATAAAAGGGGCTAGAACTTTTATATAGTTTATACCTAGGTTAGTGTTATATATGATATTTAGAAAATATTTTGGAAATAGACATATGACTGTTGTTGAAACTAAACCTATTAGTAAACTTAATGCGACTATTTGTTTAATTCTAATTATACATTTTTTCTTGTTGCCTAATGAAAAGTATTTTGAAAGTTCAGGTATTAAAGCAGTGGATATTGACTGTGTGAAAAACTGTGGTATTAGTAATAACCCTAATACATAACCATTTATTACACCATACTCTGTAATTATATAGTCACTTGTGTAACCGACATAAAGTAATATGTTTGTAAGAATTATTGGTTCAAAGAAGTGAGCTAAACTTCCAATTATTTTGCTTGAAGTTGAAGGAATACTAATATTTAATACATCTTTGATCTCACGTGTGTTTGGTTTAATATCTTCTTTTTTAATTTTTACACCTTTTGGTAGGCCTAAAAGCATTACTATTATTGAAAAACTTTCACTTAATATATTTACTAGGATTATTACTGAAATTGTTAGTTCTATGCTTATCTCAATACATTTTGGAATACATATAATTAAAATAGATAATCTTAATATTTGCTCACTTATATTTGATAGTATATATGGTAACATTCTTTGTTTACCCCAAAAATAACCTTTTATAATGCTCGATAGACCTATAAATGGAAGAGTAAAACCAATACAAATTATAGGGTAAATTAGTCTTTCTTCTTTTAAGAAAATAGTTGCAAGTGGTTTTGATATTAAAAATAGTATTAATATTGTAAATATATTAAATATTATAGATACAGGAATAATCGAAAATATTATTTTTTTACTACTTCTATTTGGAGTTGCTACGAGTTTACTTATTGCAACTGGAAATGATAGTGTTGCAATGACTATAAATAGTGAAAATGTTGGCATTAATAAACTATATAATCCAAGTCCTTCCGTACCTAGATTTCTAGATATTATTATTCTTAGTATAAATCCTAAAAACTTTGATAAGAATCCTCCTGTAAGTAGTATAAATGTTGATATAAAAAACTTATTTTTAAACATACTTTTAATCATATTTAAATATATGTTAGTACTTTAAAATATATTTATTTTAGGTAATTTGAATAATAATGCATTAGAGTAAAGAAAAAGACCCATAATTAGTGGCTCTTCCGTTAATAACGGCGCCAATGGGCCTCTTTCTCTAAATAATATATCACTAACTAACAATAAAATCAAATTAGATACACATTACTTAGTTATTCTATGCCAAATAGTGAAAATAATAAAAAAATACAATAAAAGATAAGAAAACATTAAATAATATTGATAAAGCAATTAATTATGTTAATGCGGTTCAAGATATAAACAATAACAGCGTAAACTCTATGTTGTTAAACAAAACAAACGTGCCTGTTGTGAACGATGAAGGCAACTTAGTTAATCCAAATAGATATCAATATATAAAAAGTGATAACTGACAAAGATTATAATGTGGTTTTTGACGATACAATTAAAAACGAAAATGGTGTATCGGTTAATGCTCAAATTAGTTCAAATAATAGTGAAATTGAGATAAAAATAAATCCTAACTCTTCACGCGCAGGAGAGTTTTTATTAGTTCATGAAGTTACACATGGAATTGAAACTAGCAATATGAAAAAATTAGTGTTAGATTTCGCTAGTAAGAATCCAGAGTTTAATACAGCATTAGAAAGTTTAAAACAAACTTATAGAACTAGTGATGTGAATAGTGAAGTCTTAGCGGATATTTCTGGACAATTATTTGGTAATCAAGAATTTATCAATAGTCTTACTACGCAAAATACAGTACATCTTATTAAAACAATTTACGAAAGCATCAAAAGACTATTAAATACATTAACAGAAAATGGTAGATATAGAAATTTTGTTCAAGATTTAGAAACAAAATGGAGAGAGGTTTATAGAACAATGGCTACTGAACAGGTAATTAATAGTTTGGGTGATACAAAATATGCAATAGAAACAAGCAAAAAATTTGGTAGTTACTGGCAAGTTAAAACAAATAAAGATATATTTAATAATATAAAAAATCGAAAAACTTTACGCGAAAAAGCTTTCGATTATATATTAAATGGTAATAATAATTTTAAGGAAATAATAGATAAAATAGATGGAAAAGAAGTGCAATTTAGGCGAATATCTGCTCGAGAATATATTTATGGAACAAACGCTCAAAAGTTAAGTAATCAAAATTACTATATAATAATAAATTATTTAAGCAAGGATTTGATAATTATCAAGGTCAAGTTAAAATAGATGATAATATGTTTAGGTATATTGCTAGAGTAGGAAAAGCTCAAAATGATAATATTTTTTATGATTTAAGTTTAGAAAATTTGAGCATAGAAAAAGGAACTGACACCAAAGTACTTGATACTAATAATAGTATGTCACTTATAAATAAAAAGTCAGTTCCTTTAACTACTGATAATGTACCACAAATTAACGAAAATGTCAATTCTGATACATCATCTAATAAATATTCTATGCAAGAAAATCAAAATAATTCAAAAAATATAAATCCACTATCTAATCTAGTTTATAAAATGCAAAAATAGAACAAAAAGTAAATAATGTTATCACACGTCTTTGTACTCGGATTTCTAAAAATAATTATTCTTAGTATGAAACCTAAAGAATTTAATCATATTTAAACTTGTTAGTGCTTTAAAATATATTTTTTATTTAATTTACTTATTAATACGTAGATGTTATAATATTTCTAGTTTAGGAGTGATAACTATGATACAAAAACCTAAAGGAACTATTGATTTATTTGGGCAAAAAGGAAAGATATTTAAAAATATTGAAATGTATACTCATGATTTTATGGAATTATATAATTTTGAGTTTGTTAAAGTTCCTATGTTTGAAACAAGTGGTTTGTTTAAAAGAGGTGTAGGAGAGAGTACTGATATTGTAAATAAAGAAACTTATGACTTTTTTGATAAAGGTAATAGGGAGATGACGCTTAGACCGGAGTTTACTGCTGGTGTGGTTAGAAGTTATATTGAAAACAAGGAGTATTCTTATAATAGATTAAAAAAATATTATTATTTTGGCTCTTGTTTTAGATATGAAAGACCTCAAAGTGGAAGGTTAAGAGAGTTTACTCAATTTGGTGTAGAAGTTATTGGTGTAAAAAGTGCTAAATTAGATGCTGATATAATCTATATGGCTTATAAATATCTAGGGGGTCTTGGGATTAAGAATTTAAAAATTAAGATTAATACTTTAGGAGATAATGATAGTAGAAATAAATATAAAGAGATTTTAAAAGATTATATTTCAAAAGATTATGAAAATCTTTGCGATTTATGTAAAGATAGATTTGAAAGAAATCCTTTAAGAATCCTTGATTGTAAATATGATGGAAATCGAGATTATATAAAGAACGCGCCTAAAACAATTGACTATTTGAATGAAGAAAGTATAAATTATTTTAATGATGTTAAAAGTGCTTTAGAAACTTTAGGTGTTAATTATGAAGTTGATACAACGTTAGTTAGAGGACTAGATTATTATACTCATACTGTTTTTGAAATAGTATCTGATACTGATGATTTAGGGTTAGCAAGTACTATTTGTGGCGGTGGTAGATATGATAACTTAGTGAGTGTGCTAGATGGTCCTGATAACCCAGCTGTAGGGTTTGCACTTGGAATTGAAAGAATTATAACGATTCTTGAAAAAGATAATAATAGTATATTATCAGATTCAATAGATGTTTATATTATGAATTTGGTGAATGATTATCTACCATATAAACTAAATAATGACTTAAGAGAAAATGGATATATCACTGAAATTAATTATGAAGAAAAAAACATGAAAAGTCAGTGGAAGATTGTAGATGAATTAAATCCTAGTTTTGTTTTTATAATCGGAGAAGATGAAATAAATAATGGTTATGTTACTATAAAAGATAATAAAACAAAAGAACAAAATAAAGTTAAAATAGAAGAGGTTATTGAGTATTTAAATACTTATTATTAGGAGGAAAATATGAAAAAAATAAATAATGCAGAATTAAATTCGAATAATACTGATGAAATTGTTGAAGTGTATGGATGGGCAAGCAAGATAAGAAAACTTGGTAATTTGGTTTTTATTGATTTAAGAGATAGATCCGGAATTGTTCAGTTGGTAGTAAATAGTGATAATGAAAACTATGAAAAAGTTTTAGAAATTAAAAACGAATATGTTTTAAAAGTAAAAGGTAAGGTTATTAAAAGGAGTAGTCCGAATAAGGAAATTCCTAGTGGAGAAATTGAGATTGAAGTTATTGATATTGACATTTTAAATATTTCTAATCCTTTGCCTTTTGATATTAAAAGTGAAAATGTAAGCGAAGAATTAAGGCTAAAATACAGATATTTAGATTTAAGAAAAGAAGAATTGCAAAATTATTTAATGACTAGACATAAAGTTACTCAAAGTACAAGAAAGTACTTGGATTCTTTAGGGTTTGTTGAAGTAGAAACTCCAATTTTGACTGCTACTAGTCCAGAAGGAGCGAGAGATTATTTAGTTCCATCTAGAATTCAAAATGGTAGTTTTTATGCTTTGCCTCAGTCACCTCAGTTATTTAAGCAGTTGCTTATGGTTGCGGGTTTTGAAAAATACTATCAAATTGCGAGATGTTTTCGTGATGAAGATTTAAGAGCAGATAGACAACCAGAATTTGCACAAATAGATATTGAAATGTCTTTTGTAAACGAAGAAGATATATTTAGTACTGTTGAAGGAATGTTTAAGCAGATTTTAAAAGATGTTAAAAATATAGATTTGCCTCTTCCTTTTCCAAGAATGACATATGATGAAGCGATAAATAATTATGGAACTGATAAACCTGATACACGTTTTGATATGTTAATCAGTGACATATCTAGTGTTTTAAAAAATAATCAGTTATCTTTGTTACAGAAAGAATTCATTGGTGCAATAGTTGGTAGAAACTCTGAAGCACAATTTTCTAGAAAAAAAGTAGATGAATTTGCAGTATTGCTTAAAAACTTTAAAGTTGATAATTTGTTCTTTGTTAAATACAACAATGGTTTTACAGGAAATGTTGCAAATAGTTTAAGCGAAGAAGAGAAAGAATCTCTAATTAATAGTCTTAATTTGAAAAATGGAGATATTGTTTTTATAGTTGCTGGAACTAAAAAACAAGTATTGCAAGCTTTAGGGGCATTAAGACTTAGTGTTGCAAAATATTTAGATATAATTAATAAAGATATTTATAATTTCTTATGGATCACTGATTTTCCAATGTTTGAGTGGAGTGAAGAAGAAAATAGATATGTTTCTGCTCATCATCCATTTACTATGCCTAAAGATGTAAATATGTTAGATGACCCAGAAAATTGTTATGCTAGAAGTTATGATATTGTCTTAAATGGTTATGAACTCGCAAGTGGAAGTATTAGAATTCATGATAGAAATATTCAAAGTAAAGTTTTTGAGAAGTTAGGAATAAGCGAAGAAGAAGCACAAAGAAAGTTTGGATATCTTTTAGAAGCATTTAAATATGGCGCACCTCCTCATGGCGGTATTGCCCCAGGATTAGATAGAATTACTATGATTCTTTGTGGAACAGATAATATAAAAGATGTAGTTGCTTTTCCAAAAACTCAAAGTGCATCTTGCCTAATGACTAATGCTCCAAGCAAAGCTAGTGAAAAACAACTTAAAGAACTAGGTATTAAATTTTAGGGGGTTATAATGAAAAAAATCAGCTGTGCTATGTTATTTAATAAAATTGTTTTAGAAAATAAAATAGTTTTTTTACCAATGAGGCTCTGTATTGGAGAATATATGCCTAAAGAAAATATGTTTTATGATTATTTATCTAATTTTATTTTTCCTAATATTAATGATTGTTTATGTTTGGAATTAGATGTAGCATTTGGTAATGTAAGAAATATTTCAAGCATAATTAATTCTGTTAATTTAAAAGAGTCTTTAATAAGGTTTGTTGCAAATAGTAAAAAACAAATTATTATTGCATCTTTTAATTTAGCAGAAAAAAAGTTTGAGTTTGAAGAGTATAATACTGATGACTTGAGTGAAGATGATGATTTTTTTATACGGTACCCTAATATTGAAGAACAAATTAGTGCGTTAAAAACTGAAAGAGAAATGCTAGATGTTATAGTTGTAAGATTAAGTGAAATCTTTGCTGAGTCTTCTGCTGATAGTGAACTAAAAGAAAATGCTGATAATAAGCCAATAAAAATTAGCGAATTGTATGAAGGAATAAAATCTGAAGTTATTTCTCAAGATGCTCAGATAAGAAAGTGGAGATGTAGAAGATGTTTTATATGATGTGTTTGATAATACTTCTAATGTTGGGGCTTTAGATCTTGTCGATGAAGATGAACAAGTAGGTAGGTTGGAATTGAGAAAAAGGGAAAAACATGAAAGAAGAGAAGCAGAAGATTCAAAATAGTATAATAAAAAAATATAGGAAAGAGATATGGCGCAGTTTTATTAAAAGTATAGAAGAATATGAGCTTGTTTCTGATGGCGATAAAATTGCTGTTTGTATAAGTGGGGGAAAAGATTCATTTTTACTCGCAAAATGTATGGAAGAACTTCAAATACACGGAAAAATGAAATTTGAATTATGTTTTATTTTGATGGACCCAGGCTATAAAGAAAATCATAAAGAGCTAATTTTAAAAAATGCTGATATTTTAGATATCAATCTTCACATTTTTAATAGTAATATTTTTGACGTGATTAAAGGGGAAAAAGATATTTGTTATTTATGTGCTAGGAAAAGAAGGGGAGCACTTTATAGTGAAGCAAAGAAGTTAGGCTGTAATAAAATTGCACTTGGCCATCATTTTGATGATGTTGTTGAAACAATACTGATGTCAATGATTTATAATGGTGAGTTTAAAACTATGATGCCAAAACTTTCTTCAGTTAATTTCAAACCTTTAGAATTAATCAGGCCTTTATATTACGTTAGAGAAAAAGACATTATTTCTTGGGCAAATTATAATAATTTAAAGTTTATTGATTGTGCTTGCAAAGTGACAGAAAAACAAATGGGAAAAAGAAAAGAGATGAAAGAACTCATTAAACTATTAAATAGTTATTATAAAGGCGCTGATATAAATATTATGAATAGTACTAAAGGAGTTAATTTAAACACAATTATTAGTTATATCAATAAGAAATAATTTGTAAAGTCTTTACGCTTTTAGTATATTTTTTATGATTTTGTGGTATAATAAAATTACCTGAAGATAATGATTGTCGTCACAAATAAACCGACTATTTTATATTCTTGGGGGCATAATTAATGTGCTGTGTTGAATGCTTAGTTTTACTAAGAATCCTAATGGCATTATGTTGCCTACCACCTCGTCTGTGGCGAGATTTATTTAAACGGCAGTCGTATCTTTGGGTTTTTGTTTGGATTGGTGAGTTTTGTGAATTTAGATAGATTAGAAAAATTAATTGGAAAAGATAATGCTCGTTATATTTCATCATTAAATATTTGTTTAATTGGTGTAGGTGGAGTAGGTGGGTACACTCTAGAAGGTTTAGTTCGCCTAGGAGTAAAAAAAATAACTATTATTGATTCTGATGTTATTGATAGTACTAATTTAAATAGACAGATTATTTCTAATAGTACAAATATTGGTAATTTAAAAGTAGAAGAAGCAAGAAAACGTGCGTTAATGATTAATCCTTCAGTTCAAGTTGCTACTATTAATGTATTTTTAGATAAAGAAAATGTACGCGATTATATTAATGATAACTTTGATTACGTTATTGATGCTTGCGATACATTAAATACAAAGATTGCTTTAATAAAGTATTGTTATAACTCTAATATTAAAATTATTTCTTCAATGGGAACAGCTAAAAAAATAGATGGCACACTTTTAAAAATATCTACACTTGATAAAACCAAATATTGTCCATTAGCTAGAAAAATTAGAAAAGAGTTATCAATCTTGGAACAAAAATATGTAAAAGTAGTTTATAGTGAAGAAAAACCAAGCAGTATAAAGGAACTTGGGTCAGTTGTATATGTCCCTGCAATTGCTGGTTTCCTAATTTGTAACATTATTGTTAAAGACACATTAAAAATAGGTAATTAATACCTATTTTATTTTTGATTTTGTATTCTTTTCTTGTGATAATTATTTAGTTCAGTTTCATATTTATTATCTCCTGGAATATAGTACACACTATTTTTAATATTGTCCGGCAAGTATTGTTGTTTTATCCAGTGATTTTTATAGTTATGAGGATATTTATAATCTTTACTTGTAGTTGTAATATGTCTTGGGACGCGATCTATTCCGCCTTTATTTAATTCAGCACGAGCGTTATTCATAGAGGTTTCTACTGAATTGCTTTTTGGACTTAATGCCATATCAATTACTACGCATGCAAGAGGTTTATATAATTCTGGTAGTCCTAATCTTTCACTTGCTTCAATAGCTGATAAAACTCTCGGTGGTAAACTAGGGTTAGCAAGTCCTATATCTTCATATGCTATAACAAGCATTCGCCTGTATAAAATATCAAAATCGCCAACTTCAATTAATCTAGCTAGATAATGCAGTGCTGCATTTACATCACTACCACGTATACTTTTTTGAAAAGCGCTTAATACATCATAATACCCATCTTCGTTTTTGTCATAGTAAAACTTTGCGTTTGAGTTAACTTCTTCAATGTTTTCTACTGTAAAATATGGACCAAAACTATAATAACAAAACTCAACTAAGTTGTATGCACTGCGCAGATCTCCATTTGAAATATGTGCGATGTGTTTTATTGTTTTATCATCTATGTTTAAATCCTTATAAATGTTTCTTATTTTAGTTATTGCTTCGATTATATCGTTTTCTTCTATGTCTTTAAGTTCTAATAATTGGCATCTACTTCTAATCGCGGGGTTAATGCTATGAAATGGATTTGATGAAGTTAAACCAATTAAAATTATTACACCACTTTCTATATAGCTTAATAACAAATCTTGTTTATCTTTATTCATTCTATGGATTTCATCTACAATTAAAACTAATTCTCCATACATTTTTGCTTCTTCAAAAACTACTTCAAAATCCTTTTTACTATTAATTGTTGCATTAAGCATTCTATACCTAAAGCCTAAATCATTTACTAAACATAAAGCAATAGTAGTTTTACCAATACCGCTTTTTCCATATAAAATTACATTAAATAATTTTTTATTTTTAACTAAATTACTTAATATTTTCCCGTTACCTATTAGATGTTTTTGTCCTATTACATCGTTTAACGTTTTTGGTCTTAACTCATTTTGTAGTAAATCCATAATTAACTCCTCAATAATATTTTAACATAAAAACGTAAACTAAAGAATAACAATTTGATAAAAACAAGTATTTGTGTTATATTTAAGTAGGGTAGATATGAGTAAAGGGATTATAGAGTTTTTAGACTATTTAAAAATTGAGAGAAAGATGAGCGTTAATACTATATCAAGTTATACTTATACTTTAAAATTAATTGAATTTGCATCTGGTAAAGAACTAATTAAATGTACAAAAGATGATTTAAAAAAAATATTGTTATCTAATAAAAATAGTCATTCTCCTAAGTCTATTAATCATGAAATTACTATTCTTCGCCAATTTTTTTCTTTTCACAATATGCTTGAAGTTGTGAAAGATATAGACTTAATGAAACTTAATAAAAGTTTACCTAAATATTTGACAAAAGAAGAAGTAGATAGATTACTTAATTTTAAACTTATTACACCTTTAGATTATAGAAACAAGGCAATGCTTGAATTAATTTATGCAACAGGTATTAGAGTAAGTGAACTAGTTAATATTAAAGTAAATGATCTTGATTTTGAAATGTGTACTTTGAAAGTATTAGGTAAGGGTAGTAAGGAAAGAATTATCCCAGTTGGTTCTGTTGCATTAAAATATAATAAGATTTATATAGAACAATATAGAAAGAATATTTTGAAAAATAATTTGATTGATGAATTGTATCCTAATAATCAAGGTAAAAAAATGACTAGAAATGGTTTTAATTATATATTGAATGAATTAAAACTAAAATGTAAGATTGATTCTTATTTAACTCCACATGTACTTCGCCATAGTTTTGCTACTCATTTATTATTAGGTGGAGCTGATTTAAGGAGTATTCAGTTATTGCTAGGTCATGAGAATATAAATACAACTAATGTTTATACTCATATCGTTAATAATGAATTAAAAAATAATTATATTGCATTTCATAACAGAAGTAGGAAAGGTAAGTGATAGTTATGTATGATAGAGTTTTTTTGGTGGTTTTGGATAGTTTGGGTGTTGGTGCTGCTAAAGATGCTCATAAGTATGGTGATGATGGGGCAAATACGCTTGGACATATAATTGAAAAAGGAAACTATAATCTTAATATTTTAGAAAAGTTAGGTTTTTTGAATTTAGTTGGTGTTAATAAAGAAAGGACAATTGGTTATAGGGCTATTATTGAACCTAAAAACCTTGCTAAAGATACTTTAAATGGTCATTATGAAATGATGGGGTTAATTGAAAAAAAACCTTTTCAAACATATCCTGATGGTTTTCCACTTGAATTAATTAGTGAAATACAACGTGCTGTAAATAGAGAAGTAATTGGTAATGTTGTTGCTTCAGGCACAAAAATTATAGAAGAATTGGGCGAAATGCATATAAAAACTGGGGCAATAATTGTTTATACTTCAGCGGACTCTGTTTTACAGGTTGCCGCGCATGAATCTGTTATTCCAGTTGAAGAATTATATAATATTTGTAAAAAAATAAGCGAAATTGTTTTAACTGAAAAATATAAAATTGGTAGGGTCATTGCAAGACCATTTGTTGGTAAAGTTGGAGATTTTGTAAGAACACCTAGACGCAAAGATTTTACTGTTGTTCCTAAGGAAAATTATTTGGATTTGTTATATAGAAATGGTGTTGAAGTTCTAGGAATTGGTAAAATTGGAGATATTTTTGCAAATAAAAGTATAACTACATCTATTAAAACATCTAATAACATTGATGGGCTAATGAAACTTATTGATGTTGCTAAAAGTAACTTTAAAGGATTATGTTTTGTAAATCTAAATGATTTTGATACTTTATATGGTCATAGAAGAGATAGAGATGGTTACTTGAGAGCATTAGAAGAACTTAATTATTATTTACCAATATTTTTAAATAGGCTTAAATCTACTGATTTAGTTATTTTTACTGCTGATCATGGTAATGATCCTACCTATTCGGGAACTGATCATACTAGAGAAAATGTTCCTTTGATTGTTTATAGTACTAAAATGAAAGATTCTGGTAAACTGGATAACAGAAACACTTTAGCTGATATAGGTGCGACTATAATTGATAACTATGATATTAACGATACGCTTAATACTGGCACTAGTTTTCTTGAATTGTTGCATTAAAAAAGAGACATTATCAAATAATAACCGTCTCTTTTATTTTGACTATTTAGATGTATTTCTACTAGAATTTCTAGAACTGTTTCTACTTGTATTTCTAGCACTATTTCTACTAGTGTTTCTAGCACTGTTTCTGCTTGTATTTCTACTAGAATTTCTAGAACTGTTTCTACTTGTATTTCTGCTTTTAGCCATTATATAATCACCACCTGTTATTATTATTTTCATAATGAGGGTAATAATACTCAGTTTTTTTGATTATCTATGGCAATATTTGGATTATTGTTTGTTAATACTTTTATTTTATAGTATAATAATAATTATAGGAAGGTATATATATGAAAGAAACATATCAAAAAAGCATTGATGAAATATTTAAAGAGTTTAGTACTTCTAATCGTGGTTTAAGTCAACAAGAAGTAAAAAAATTACAAAAATTATATGGTAAAAATACTTTAATAGAGAGTAATAAAAAGAGTAAAATTGAACTTTTTTTAAAACAATTTAAAAACATTATGATTATTTTATTATTAGTAGTTGGCGTAATGTCTTTGATATATGCAATTATTAATAAAAGTGATTTTTTAGAACCGATAGTTATTTTAGGGACTTCTCTAATAAATTGTTTTATGGGATTTTTACAAGAATCTAAAGCAGAAGATGCTATTAGTAAATTAAAAAAATATACTACTAATTATGTGACAGTAAAAAGGAGTAATAAGTTTAAAAGAATTGACTCTAAAAATCTAGTAGTAGGAGATATTATCGTTCTTGAAGCAGGCGATAAAATCCCGGCAGATGCGAGAATAATTGAAAGTTTTAATGCTAAAAGTGATGAATCTATCTTGACTGGTGAAAGTCAAAACATTGATAAAATGGTTTGTGATATTTCTAAAAAGGTTGCAATATCTGATAGAAAAAATATGATTTATAGTGGAACTATACTTGTTTCTGGTAAGTTAACTGCTGTAGTTACATCAATAGGCATGAATACTGAATTAGGTAAAATAGCAAAAGTCATTGACACTGATGAAGAACCTTTGACTCCTTTACAAGTTAAAGTTGAGAAAATTAGTAAGTTTATTACTATAATCGCCAGTATATTAGTAACTTTTGTACTTGTTTATGGGCTAATTAATGATTATACTGTGTTAAATGTCGTTATGCTTTGTATTTCTATGATTGTAGCAAGTGTTCCAGAATGTCTTCCAATTGCGATAACTGCAACTTTATCTATTGGTGTTAGTCAGATGGCTAAGAAAAAATCTATTGTTAGAAACTTAGCAGCTATTGAAACGTTAGGTGCGACTAATGTCATATGTACTGATAAAACTGGTACTATAACTGAAAATAAAATGGAAGTTATTGAACTTTGGGCTGATGGTTTGGAAATTAAAGATAATCTTAGTAATTATGAAAAACTTATTCAAAATATGAGTGTTTGCAATACGGCAATACTTAATGATAAAAACGAATATGTTGGAGATTCAGTAGACGTTGCTATTAGATGCTATTTAAAAAATAGAAAATTAAGTATTAATGACTATGAGAAATTGTACGAACTCCCTTTTGATTCAGATAGAAAAATGATGAGTGTTTTTTGTGATTTAGATTCAAAAAAATATATTTTTACAAAGGGAAGTTTTGAATCTGTTATTTTAAAGTGTAATAGGGTTTTAATTGAAGGTAAAGTTAAAAAACTTACAAGTGATATTAAAAAAAGTTATACTGAAATACATGATAATATGGCTAAAGAATCTTTAAAGGTTTTAGCATTTGCATATAAAGAGTTAAAAGATATTAAAGAATATCAAGCAGAAGAAGATGATTTAATATTTGTCGGTTTAGTAGGGTTAAAAGATCCTGTTAGACCTAACATTAAAGAAGCTATTACTACTTGTAAAAATGCTAATATTCGCCCGATTATGTTAACTGGTGATAATCTAGAAACTGCTACTAGTATTGCTAAAGAAGTTGGTATTTGTAGTAGGGAAGATGAGTGCATTAATGCTTCACAATTAGATAATTTATCTGATAAAGAAATATTAGAATATGTAAAAAAGTATTCTGTGTTTGCAAGAGTTAGTCCTAGCCATAAACTTAAAATAGTAAAAGCTATTCAAAGTGAGGGAAAAGTAGTTGCAATGACAGGGGATGGAGTGAATGATGCTCCTGCTATTAAACTTGCCAATGTCGGAATTGGAATGGGAAAAACAGGAACGGATGTAACTAAAGACGTCTCTGATATAATTTTATTAGATGATAGTTATAATACTATAACTACTGCAGTTAGTGAAGGTAGAAGAATATACGATAATGTTATTACAAATATTTTATATAATTTATCAAGTAACTTCACTGAAATAGTTATCATACTTTTTGGAATGCTTACAGGTAATACTATCATCACTGCAATTCATGTTTTATATATTGATCTTATTGCTGACACTATTCCTTCTATTACACTCGCATTTGAAGGTGCGTCCAAAGATATCATGAACAGAAAACCTAATGGTTTAGATAAGAAAATATTTACTAGATTTTTTACTGCGTTTTTAATTGTTTCTGTTATCTTGGAAGCAGGTATTAGTTTAATAGTTTATTATCATTTTAGTGATTACGGTAAAGATATTGCGCAGACTTTAGCTTTACTAAGCGTTGTTGTAAATGAGTTTATATTTGCTTATAACTGTAGAAGTTTAAAAGAACAAGTTCATAAAAGGGGGATATTTACTAATAAGTATTTAAATATTGGTATATTTGCTTTATTAATTGTACAAGTTTTAGTGTTTTTTACACCAGTAGGTAAGTTGTTCGGCCTGGTTATAATAAACTTTACTCAGTTTTTATACGTAATTGGCATTAATATTATCTCTTTTATTGCAATAGAGTTAATTAAACCGTTTTTAGTAAAAAAGTTTAAAGACGATTAATAGCATTTTCTTTTTATTATTATAATAATATTTAATATGAAAGAGTTTATTGCATTAATTATTACAACTATAGCAGGACTATCTACTGTGATAGGTGGATGTATAGTCTTCTTTAAGATTAAAAATAAGGAAAAGTTTATCTCTTTTTGTTTAAGTTTTTCATTAAGTGTAATGATTTCTTTATCTATTTTAGACCTAATTCCTGCTTCTTTTATTGAGTTAAATAATCATTATGATTTGCTTAAAAGTATCACAATAACTTGTATTTTATTTGTAGTAGGTGGGGTTTTAGTTTATGTGTTAGATAAAAATATAAAAGTTAAAAAAAGTAATAATTCTAATTTATTTAAATTGGGTATTTTGAATATGTTTGCTTTAATGTTACACAATTTTCCCGAAGGAATTGCTACATTTATGACGTCATACAGTGATTTGAATATAGGAATTAGTCTCAGTTTGGCTATTATGATGCACAATATACCAGAAGGAATAAGTATAGCTGTTCCACTCTACTATTCAACTGGTAAAAAGGGGAGGGGGATACTTTATACTTTTATATCAGCTTTAGCTGAACCATTTGGCGCTATAGTAGCATATATGTTTTTGAAAAGCTATATAAACATGCTAACAATAAGTTGTGTTTTAATAATAGTTGCAGGAATTATGATAACAATTTCTATAAATGAACTTTATCCCGAAGCAATAAAGTATAACTATAAAACACAAATTAACTTAGGTTTAATAGCAGGGGTAGTACTAGTAGCAATTAATCATTTTGTATTTTAAATATAACTTAACATAATATATATTATCGGAACATATAAATTGAGAAAAAAGTGGCTTATTTATTAACCACTTTTCTTGTTTCTATTTCAGCTATTTTGTTTAAAACTTCTTGTGCATTATCACTAGTTAATGCTGTATATCCAAGTTCTCTTAATGCTTGTAATTTTATGCTATTGATTTGTTGTGTTCTACTTAAAGTTTCTTCTTTTTTGCTTTCAATTTCTTGTACAAACCTTTCATGTGAAGCAATTAACTTACTTTTTGTTGCTCCCCCATTATTATATAGATTCATAGCAGTAAATATAATGCTTTCTAATATAAACTGAGCATTTTCATCGAATTTATATTCATTAGGATCAGTGAAACCTAATGTTTTGCTTAAATATGCAAAAATATATTTTATTTCTGGAATGTTATCAACAGACTGTAATATATGATATAAGTATAGAAATTCATAATAAGTGTCTTTGTTTTTTTCGTCACTAAACTTTTCTTTAATTAAAAATACTAAATCATTTATTAAAGTGTGTTCTTCTTTTGTAAGATTATTCATATTGAAGTATATTTCATTGTTATCGTTATTTCTATTAGCAGCATCTAATCTAGTTTCTATATCTTCTATAAATTCAGCTGTAACTTTTAGCTTTTCTAAAGCTTCATCAGGTTTTTCTTCGCTTATTCCTAATAATTTACAAATCAATATTCTTTTTTCACTTGGCCAGCTTTCAATAGTATTTAATTCTAAATAATTATAGACCATTTGTCTTGAAACTCCTAAATATTTAGCTAATTTCACTTTAGAAATTCCGGCTTCTTGTAATAAATCATTTAATTTTTTCATTTATCTCTAACCTCTTTACTATTTACATTATAAAACACTTGACAATTACATGTCAAGTGTCAATTTACATTTTTATAAATACCAAAGTTTTTTTCCTTGTTTTCTAACTTCTTTTATTATTCCTCCACCTATACATTCATTTCCAAGATATATAACACATGCTTGTCCAGGTGTAACTGATTTTGCTGAGTCATATTTTACTATTATTTCTTTATCACTAATATACTCAATTCTTATTGGAACATCTTCTCCCCTATATCTAAACTTACATGTTGCAAATGTAGGTTTATTACTACTTATATAATTCATATCCTCTATTACGGCTTCATCACTTATTAGGTATTCGCTATCTTCTCCAAAGGCAACGTATAAAATATTATCTTTTACATTTTTGCCACAAACATAATGTCTTTGTTTATCGCCACTTAAACCAACATTTCTTCTTTGACCGATAGTATAGTTCATTAGCCCTTGATGTTTTCCAATAACTTCATTAGTTCTTATATCTATAATGTCCCCTTCTCTTCCTTTTAAATAATTTTGTACAAATTGTTGATAATGCCTTTCTCCAATAAAGCATATTCCTGTACTATCTTTTTTCTCAGCAACATTTAATCCGATTTTTTTAGCTATTTCACGAACTTGTGCTTTAGTTAAGTCTCCGATTGGAAATAATACGTCTTTAAAGTTATCAACTTTTACCTGTGATAAAAAGTAAGTTTGGTCTTTATTTAAATCTATACCTCTTAATAATTTATTTCCTTCTTTTCGTGCGTAATGACCGGTTGCTATCTTGTCAGCACCTAATTTTTTTGCTTCTTTTAAAAATAAATCAAATTTAATATATTTGTTACACATGATGTCTGGATTAGGAGTTCTACCTTTTTCAAGCTCTTTTAAAAAATATGAAAATACGTTATCCCAATATTCCTTAATGAAATCTACTCTATATAAAGGTATTCCTAAAATATCACACGCTTCTTTTGCATCAATGTAATCTTGTTCTTGAGGGCAAATGTCCTCGGTAATTCCTTCGGGATCATTATTAATATTACTATCCCAGTTTTTCATAAATAAGCCTACTACATCGTACCCTTCTTTTAAAAGCAAATAAGCTGCAACGGCGCTGTCTACTCCACCACTAATTCCAACAACAACTTTCACTTTAACCACCCAAAAAAAGTATACCATATTTAGAAAAAAATGCCTAATATAAAATGATTTAAATATATCTCTAAAATACTACTAATTAGTTCAATTATTACAAATATAATGTATATTATTAATACTTTTTTGCAAAATATTCTTAAATTAATATTATCGTTATTATATACTGATTTCATTATTTTAAAACTAACAGATAACATTATTATGGCAAATACTATTAAACAAATTGTATTTATTATTTCATGTGGAAATATGAATAGTCCACTATATATGAATCCTTTAACTCCAAATATCATTATAAAACTGCTTATTAAAAATCCTATAAGAAATCCTTTATAAAATATTATGAAAAATACTAGTGGTGTAAATACGATAGTGATTGATGAGGCCCATATTAATGTTAGATAAAATATATTGTTTTTAAAACTAGTAATTATTGATGATACTGAATTTTTTGAACTACTTATTAATGATAAGTACTCTTCTATTTCTGTCTTTATTATTAGTTTGTCCACTTCACTTATAAAAAATAAAAATAGTATTCCAAATATTACTCCTATTAAAAAAATTATTGTTACTGGTAAATTGAATTTTTTATTTATTATTTTTTTCATACTTAATTATATTTAAGTATTTAAAATCTATGCAAAATATATTATAATTATATTGGTGATTTTATGAAAAAAAAGACAAAAAAGACTTTATTAAGAATACTTGCATGGAGTTTTGTACTTCTTTTAACATTAGGTATGCTTTCTAGTATAATTATGTTGTTCTTTATTTAGTTTATATAATAAAAATAGTATGAATAATATACTATTTTTTTATTGCACCAAATCTTCTATCTCTTTTGTTATATACATCTAATGCAATATCAAATTCTTTTTCATTAAAATCTGGAAAATATACTTTTGGAAAATACATTTCAGCATAAGCAACTTGATAAAGCATAAAATTACTAATTCTTACTTCTCCACTAGTTCTAATCATAAAATCTATTGGGGGTAGGTCTTGAAATAAGTATTTATTAAAGTTCTCAGTGTTTAATTCGTTTATATTTAATTTTTTGTCTATAACATCTTTCACTATTTTTTTTGCTGCTTCAACTATTTCGCTTTGTCCTCCGTAATTTAATAAAATATTAAATGTTCCACCAGTGTTATCTTTAGTCATTTTACTTATTTCTTGCATACTTTCCCATACATCACTTCTAAGTGGTTCTTTTAATCCCGAAAAAACAACCTTTATATTCTTTTTCATAAAAAAGTCTTTTTCTTCTTTAAACTTACTTACAAATAAGTTCATTAAATAATTAACTTCTTCCGTGTCTCTTTTAAAGTTTTCAGTTGAAAATGCATAAACTGAGAGATATTTTACTCCTTTATTTAATATGTGAACTGCTAGTTTTTTTAAAGTTTTATATCCAGCACTATGACCTGCACTTCTTTTTAAACCTCTTTTAGTCGCCCAACGACCATTACCATCCATTATAATGCCTACGTGATTAGGTATTTTATATTCGTTCATAATATAACTCCTTTGCTCGTATATTATACCATATTTTATTACTTTTTTTACTTACTATACACTTAGTTTACAATTTAAAAGGAGAATTAATTTTCTCCCTCTTCTAACATTGTTCTAATAAATATAGCGTAACCTTTTGTTACATCATCTACTACAACATGTGTTACTGCGCCAATTATTTTATCATCTTGTATTATTGGGCTTCCACTCATGCCTTGCACTACTCCGCCCGTTTCTTCTAATAATTTGGTGTCTGTTATTTTGAAACTTATTGCTTTTGATGTATCAATACTTTTTTCTTCTTTTTTTAGTATTTCAATTTCGAATTTTTCTTTGTTTTCTCCGTCTACTGTTGTATAGATATAAGCTTTTCCAAGATCAATTTCATTAAAACTTGCAACTTTAACTACTTCTGTGTTAGGTAAATCTACTTGATAATTACCAAATATTCCTTTCTTTGTATTTTCTTTGATGGTTCCTAAAGTGCTTTTAAAATCTATTGTTGCGTTTTTACTACCTACTGTCCCGTCTGCACTTCTATCTATACTATTTACATAACTTTCATATATATTACCGTTTCTCACTTCAACAATTTTATTTGTCTCATTCATTGTGATTTCGTGCCCTAATGCACCATATATTTTAGTTACTGGATCTATATATGTAAGTGTACCTACTCCGTTAATTTTTTCTTTTATATATAGTCCCGTCTTATATATATTATTCTCTTTAATTATGTTCAAATCTGTTTCTATTTCTTTGTTGTTTCTTTCTATTGTTATACTTACTTTGCCATTTTCTAATTCTTGAGCAATTAAATCACTCATTTCGTTTATTGATTCTACATCTATTCCATTTATTTTTGTTATTATATCTCCTACTTTTAATGTTTCTTTTCCAATGAATTTATCATTTACTTTATAAAACCCTACTACAGTTAAACCTTTAGAATTTATTGTTATTCCTATATTTTCTCCGCCTGGAATTATATATTCAGAATATGCAAATAATTCTAAAGGTATTATGAGTGAAATTAATAATGTTAAGATATACTTCTTCATTTTTTTAACACCTCATTATTAATATTTACAATAAAAAAACTAATACTTTGGAAATATTAGTATTAGCAATTTTTACCATTTATTCATTTGCTTCAAAGTTATCTAGCGAGCCATCTTATTTTAATATTTTATTTACTGTTTCTTGTGCATTTTTAAGTTTATCACTACAGAAATTAACTAATTCAGTAGCTTCTTTATACTTATTTAAACTTTTTTCTAGATCAATTTCTCCACTTTCTAGTTCTCTAATTATGTTTTCTAATTTTAATAATGCACTTTCAAATGTTTCGTTTTCCATTTATTTCACTCCTTTAACTTCACTTTCTATTATACCATCATTTAATGTTATTGATATTGTATCTTTTTCTTTTATTTCTTTTATACTTTTAATAATTCTACTACCACATTTTGTTATTGAATAACCTTTTTTTAATATATTTTTTGGGTTTGATAGTTCTAATTTTATATTTATATTATTTAACTCATTTGTTTTAAATTTTATTGTATTAATTAATGCATTTTTTAATCTACTATCAAAAGATGTGATTTTATCTTTGTAATAATTTATTTGATTTGTTATTTTTAAACTTTTAATTTTAGTACTTAGTTGATTAAGTTCGTTTGCCTTAGCAATTATTTTATTGTTAAGAATGCTATTTAGTTTATCAATAATTATATCTAGTTTTTGTTCTTTTGGTGCATATATACTTGATATATTTTTTAAAATAAAACTGTTTTTATATATGTTTAATTTTTCAGAATATCTTTTTATTTTTGTGTTCAATACACTATTTAGTCTTCCTTCGTATTCGTTTAAATATCTCATTATTTCAAATTGGTCCGGAACTACCAACAGTGCTGCACCTGTGGGTGTTGGGGCTCTTAAATCTGCAACAAAATCACTTATTGTAAAATCAATTTCGTGTCCAACCGCGCTTACGATTGGTATTTTGCTATCAAATATACTTCTTGCTACAATTTCTTCGTTAAATGCCCATAAATCTTCTATGGAGCCACCGCCACGGCCTAATATTATTACATCTACGTCTGTTTCGTTTGCTTTTTCTATCATTTTAACTATATTTTCTTTAGCACCATCACCTTGTACAAGTGTAGGAAATATAATTATTTCACATAGTGGATATCGTTTATTAATTGTACTAATTATATCTTTTACGGCAGCACCTGTAGGTGCAGTTATAACCCCGATTTTTTTTGGTATCCGTGGTAATTTTTTTTTATGATCTTCATTGAACAAACCTTCACTACTCAATTTTTTCTTTAATTCTTCATATAATTGATAGAGATTGCCTATTCCATCATTTACCATTTCGTTAACGTATATTTGGTAACTTCCGCTTGCTTCGTAAACATTTATTCTTCCTTTTACTTGAACGCTCATTCCATCGTTAAGTTCAAAATTAACTTTTGGAGCATAATTAAACATTACACAGTTTATTTTGCTATTTTCATCTTTTAAACTAAAGTACAAGTGTCCTCTACCATGTATTTTTAAATTACTTATTTCACCTTTTACTGTTACATTATTTAAAAAACTATCAACTGTAAATAAATCTTTTATATATCTATTAATATCAGTTACACTTAGTACTTTATCATTCATCTTTTACCTCTAAGTCATATATTTTGTCTAAAACACCATTTAAAAGACCAGTGACTTTTTCATCACTATATTTCTTTGATAATTCAATGCCTTCATTTATACATACGATATTTGGAGTTTCATAATATAATAATTCGTAAACACTCATTCTAAATATCGCTTGATCAATATTCCCTAATCTACTAGTTGTCCAACCTATCATATATTTATCAATAATTTGGTCAAGTTCTTTTTCTTTTTCTGTTACTCCGTTTACTATGTCTCTTACGAATTTATTTTCTATTTCAAGATTTTCTTTAATTATATTTTCTGTTTCATATGGAATATTATCTTTTCTATATATGTATATTTGATATAAAATTGTCATTATTTTCTCTCTAAGTAAAGTCCTATTAAGCTTCATATGTATCACCAATTACATTATATATTTAAAATGGTAAAACAGCAAGTGTATTATCGTTTTATTTATGTCTAAATATTCTTTTCAATTTCATAATTTCAGCGTCTTTTTCTAGTTCTTCATCAACATACATAGTTTCCCAGTTATCAAGCATTCTTTGGTATGATCTTAGTTTATTTGTAGCATAAAATAGTTGTTCGTCAGTCATATTTAAAATAAAATTTATAAAATGATTTATTGCATCATTATCATCGTCGACACCATTAAAATTCATGGCATTTAACCATTTGACATATGTCGGTTTATTTATCAATATGTTTTCTAATATGTTTAGTGGTGATATTTTTAATCTCGAACCATAAATATTATTTATTAATTGAACAAACTTTATATTTTGCAATAATCTATCAGTTCTTCCGTTTCCATCTCTGTATGGGTGAATTCTTACAAAAATTAAATGCACTAATGCAGCTTTATGAATGGGTTAGAATATTTTAAATCAACTGAAGTTTGTCTATAAAAATCAATAAAATCATTCATAAATTGTGGAACATCACTATGATCTACTCCCCACTAATGTATTTTTTCTTTTCCATATTCTAATCCTGATATTTTCACTTCACAGTTTCTATATTCTTTTTTTCTGTAGGCACAAATATATTATGTAATTCATGAATTCTATTATGTGAAATGTCTAATCTTGAAAAATATAAATCATTTTGAAATTGAGCAAAAGAAACAAAATCGCCTTCCATTTTAGAACTTGCTGCTAATTCTCTATATAATGAATCAATCCAAAAATATATGGCATAATTTCCATAATTAGACAATACTTTAAAATATTCTTCAAATGATTGTGATGTATCTTGTAAATGATATAACACATTATCAGATAATTTTATTCGTGATACATATTCTTCCAAATCAAAATGTTTTTGTAATTCCATATTAAACCCCTCTTTTTCTGATGTATTATACTATAATTAACACTTAATGTAAAGTTTGGGCATATAGAATGTGGTAAAATCAATATTGTAGATTTTTATTGAAAGTGCACAATTTAATGTGCAGTTGGTTTAAAAAAATATATAATAAGTTCTTAAGCAATTTGTTTGTCACTTGTAAGTTTCTTGAATCTTTCTTCATGTGAATAACTTTGAGGAGGCAAAGCCATATTTTTCTTTTAATGTTTTTAAATCGATTGGTTTTTCATCTTTTGGACTATTCAAAAAATCATACTCAACAATTATTGCCTCAGTATTAGGAGTATCTCTATATATAAAATAATAATCTTTTGAAGGATTACTAGGCAATCTTTACTGATAGTATTTTCTTATATTTGACCTTCCTTTTCTATTTCATTTAATATTTTAGATGATAACTTACTATCATTACGTAATACACGGATTACTTCCTCACCATCGCCACCTTGGGATAGTCATTGTGTAGTCAAAATTTTATCTTGTATATCACATATCAATACTACGGCTTCATTGTTTTTATATGCCATTTTGTATTCTTCAGTATTTAATAAAATTGTATTTTTAATAATATAGTCTTTATATTTTATTAAGCCTATAATATTATTTTTGTTAATTTTATTATATAAATCTATCATTTCATTATATCTATCATTTCTTTTTTCTTGAGAATATGCGTTTATAATTAATAGTTCATTTATATTTTTACAATCATATAGTCTATTTGTCCCATTATCTTTTTGCAATATATCATCTAAATATTTTTTTATAGAATCATTATAATTATTATTTAATTTACTTAAATCACAATCTTGCCAAAATTTATAAAATAACTTTAAAAAATATAATGACAGTGCTTCACAAATTGTTTCCTCAATCCAACTGGCTTTAAAAGTTTCATCCTTATTATTACAATGTATGAAGCAATGGGTAATCTCATGAGATAATTGATAAATAACTTGACACCAAAACGAATATTTTTCGACTGATAGTAATATTAGTTCATTTTCAATGCCTTGGTTTTGTGACTTAAAAACAAATTTTGGAGATGAAAATTGCGTTTTCAATATATATCTTATTTCATTATCAAAAGTAACACCAATTTTTTCATAATAATCAATTATAAATTTTTTTATACAATTTAGATAGTATATTTCATATTTATCTAACTTATTTAAAGAGCCAATTTTAAAATATTTATTAAACAAGTTATTTTTCTTATTCATAAATATTACATCATTTCTAAATATTTTTTTAACATATCTACTTCTAATTTAGTAACTAACTTAACAAAATCAGTATAATCACCAGTAGTATGCGCTTTATCTAATGCTTCATAATATTTTAATCTTAATTCTTTTTTTATTATAACTGGATTATATCCACTATTCATAAGATCTAAATTCATAAGTAATCTTGATGTTCTTCCATTACCATCAACAAATGGATGTATTTTAACTAATTCCCCATGTAATAATGCAGCTTTAATTATTGGATGATATTTACTCCAACTACTATAATTAAGTATTAATTTTCCCATTAATTCAGGAATTTTAATATAATCCGGTGGAATATGAGTTGCACCTTTTATAGTTACGTTTTCCCTTCTATATCTACCAGCATTTTCATTATCTATATCCTTTAAAATTAACTGATGAATATTCTTAATATTCCATTCAGTTATTGGATTTTTATCTTTTACCAAATCATCTAAATATAAAATTGCTTTTTCATGATTAATTGCTTCTAAATGCTCTTTAATAGACTTTCCACCTACAGCAATACCTTCTAAAACAACTTGAGTTTCCTTTAATGTTAAAGTATTTCCTTCAATTCCATTACTATTATAAGTCCATTCTAAATTAATAGTTTCTTTTAATGATTTTAAAGTTTCTTTAGAGATTGGTCTTTTACTATCTACTTCTTTTTTTAAGTTATCTACTTCATCAAAATAATTATCATCTAAATCAATAATAACATTATTATCATCAGGTTTAATTATTCTTTTATCATCTGGTTTATCAGCGTCAACAGGAATATTCCAACTATTTCCAACTTTAACTGCACCTTCAATTCTACCTTCAGATAATAGTTGTCTAATTCTTCGTTCACTAATGTTCCATTTTTCTACAGCCTCTTTTGTAGTCATATAGTTCATATTTATCACCCCTAATAATTATACCGAATTCGGTAGTATTTGTCAATTGTTCCACTTTAATAATTTTATGCTGTAATTTTTAAAATCAATATTTTATATCGTAATTTTCTAATATTTCTTTTAAATCTTTTGTTTCTATATAATAGTACTCGTTAGATGAAATATCGCTAGATAAATTTTTATAGTATGCGTATCCATATGTATCACTATTTTCAATAATTAAATAAAGGTTTATAGAAGTTATAAGTATATTTTCGTCATCATATAAATGCATCCATAACAAAGATTCAACCCAAGCTATATCATCGCTTATTTTTGCTCTACTATCAGATAATGTATTTATTATTTTACTGATTTCAATTTTATCGTTTATAGTAATTTCTTTATCATATGTTTCTAATACTATATATGAAGTGTTATTTAATTTTTGTTTCATTGTTTCATTAATAAGTTCACCCATATCACTTTCAACATTATATGTTATGTCTTTTTTTTCACACGCGGTTAATATAAAAACAGTACATATTAATATAAAACATGTAATTATTTTTTTCATCTAAATCAACTCCTTAACTTTATATAACGTATAGTAGTATTGAAAAAAAATGTAAAATACTAGCAGCTAGTACGAACAAATGAAATATGCCATGCATATATTTATGCTTTTTTCCCAGCCCATAAAATATTGCACCTAAAGTATATATTATTCCGCCGCATAGTAATAGCCATAGTCCTCGAATGTCTAATGATTCATACAAAGGTTTAATCGCGGCAATTATTACCCATCCCATCAATAGATACATTGCCATTGATATTTTTTTGTATTTTTTTATATCTATTAAATTAAGGATAATTCCTATTATTGCACTACCCCACACTATTCCAAAAAAAGTCCAACCTAAAGCACCATTAAGTGTAACTAAAGTATATGGTGTATACGTTCCTGCGATTAAAAGATATATGCTGCAGTGATCTACAATTCTTAAAACTTTTTTTCCTTTATTTCTTTTTAATGAATGATATATAGTTGACATTGTATATAAAATTATTAATGTTGATCCATATATTGATGATGCAACTACTGCCCAAGGGTTTCCATGTATTGCACTAAAAACAACTGTAAGCACTAATGCTGCAACTGATAATAAACTACCTATACCATGAGTGATTCCATTCATTATTTCTTCTGAAATACTATATTTTGGTATTTCTATTTTATCTATTTTTGTCATTTTCACCTCACATTTCTATTAAAAACATTTCTAATGAATTATTTAAGGTAATTTCACCTGTTTTTATACTTTTATCAATTTCATATAGTTTTTTTAAGTAACCCACTAATTCTTTTTTCTTATAGTTAGATGATTCTTTTATACCTAATTCTATTCTATATGGATGTTCTTTTAATATATTATTTATTTCATATTTATTTTTATTATCTTCTAAAAGTATTTTGATTGATAAGTATAATCTAAATTGGTTTGCTAATAAGTTTAGTATTACAGTTTCTTCAATTCTATTATTTATAAGTTCCTTATATATTTTAAAAACTTTGTCTTTGTCTTTTTGATTTATTGCTTCGGTAAGTTTAAACATGTTGTTTTCAAGTGATTTTGGTACTACTTCTATAACATCGTTTAGTGTTATAATTTTGTCATTTATTTTATACATTTTAAGTTTATCAATTTCGTTAATAATTGTATCTTTATTATTCTCAGTTAATTCTATTATTTTCTTTATAGAGTCTAAATCAATTTTATAGTTATCTCTTTTAAAATTATCGCTTATAATGGTTACAAGATTTTTATTTTCTTTTATATTGTAAGTATATACTTCACATTTGCTTTTTAACTCTTTAGTAATTTTTTTTCTTTCATCCAACTTTTCTTCATTTAATGTAAATATTATAATTGTAGATTCATTTGGATTATTAATACATCTAAGTAGACTTGTTACGTCTTTAGTGTCCTTGCTTGTTAAAAATATGCACTCACTTATAACTATTATTTTTTTTTCTTCAAACATACTAATGTAACTTGCATCTTCTAATATATCTAATAATTCATTTTCTATATAACTATATTTAATTACATTATTAGAATTGTTTTCTTGTATTATTTCATTTATTTTTTCTTGTATTTCTATTTGGCTGTTACCATATATTAAGTACATAAATATCACCTACTTAATAATTATTGTTCTAATGTCACCATTTAGTACTTCTAATTCATTTAATTTATTTTTATTTATATCATACACGTTAATTGATTGTATTTTAAGCGCTAAAAGAAGTTCTTTTAAAGTAACATATTTTTTTGTTTTAATTAAATATATTTCTCCTTTGTTGTTTATCGTCAAGTAAATATATCTACTTCTAGCTTTTTGTTTGAATATATTATTTAATGCAACAATTTCTTCAACACTAAAACTTGAATATTCTTCCTTTAATTTTTTCACTATTTGAATTTTTGGATAAATACCCACATAATTTAGTATTTCATTTCTAACTAATTTATCTTTTTTATCTATTATTACATATATATCTTTTATTTCATAGCCGTATGCTATTTTATCAAGCGTATCAAGTATGTCATGCGCGAATTCGTTTACTAGTAAGTAATCGCTTTCATCATAATTTTTTATGTATTTTATTTTTAACACTAATGGACTCATTTTAGATTTTTCTAATTTATTTTCTTTAACGATATTTTTTATATCATTTTTTCCATAATCAAAAAATGATTTTGTTTTTACAATTTCTCTTTTTAAATCTCTAAAATCATTTTCTATCGCTATAGCGTTTATTAGCTTATTATTTAAATATACATTACTACTTCCTAATATTTTTCCTGATACTGAACTTGTAATCGTTTTTCCATTGTATGTTGAAATTTCTGTACTCACTAAAACATTTCCATCAGCCGGAATTTTTAC
>CALVVN010000011.1 GCA_944363865.1 uncultured Bacilli bacterium | reverse complement strand
AATACGAAGAGTCAAAGTATCCAAATGGATGTGAAAATTGTTAGTATTAATAATTTGTATTGTCTGATAATCTATAAGTGAAAATTGATAAAATTGAATTGATTTTATCAATTTTTTATTTTATAATATTTACATATAGAATAGGAGGAAAATATGCAAAGATTTTTAGTTGGGGTAAAAAAATTTTTTTCTAATAAGAATACAGTTACAATTATTTGTGTTTTAGGTGCAATTTTGGTAATTTATTTTGGCTATAATTATAGAATAGATCAAATTACTAATCCTGTTAGGGTTCCATATGCTAAAGTCGAAATTCAACCTAGAACAGAAATAACACAAGATATGGTTGGCTATGTAGAAATTCCTAGAAATATGCTAACTAATAATACTATAACTGATATTAATCAAGTTATTGGTTATTATGCTAATTATAATACAGTTATTCCGATGGGAAGTATATTCTACCAATCGACTTTAGTAACTTGGAGTCAAATGCCTGATTCGGCTTGGGCAGACATTCCAGATGGTTATACCGTGGTAAGTTTGCCGGTTACAACAGAAACTACTTATGGTAATTCTATTTTTCCAGGAAATTATATTGATTTATACTATGCTGCAAATGATGAAACTGGTAAATTGCTATTAGGTAAATTAATTGAAAGTATAGAAGTTTTAGCAGTCAAAGATGGATCTGGAAATCACGTTTTTGAAAATAGTTCTGAATTAAGTTCTCCATCTTCGTTAATATTTGCTGTACCAGAAGAATTGCATTTATTATTAAGAAAAGCTTCATATTTAAGTGGAGAAATTATACCGGTTCCTAGAAATAAGGATTATTCACAAAATCCAGGAGCAACAACTGTCAGCAGTGAATATATTCAAGATTTTATATTAAGTCAAACTGTAATCATACCTGACCAAGAGTTGCCAAGTTTAGATGATAATTTAGATGAAAATACTGATGAAAATATAGAATAAGATTGTATTATGAATTAGAAAGGGTGTTGTTATGAATGAAGCGATTTTTTCACAAATAGATTTTGGCCCTATAAAGGAATTTTTAGATGATGATGATATAACTGACGTTTCATATACTAATAATGGTCAAATTTGGGTTAAATCGTTGTCAAAAGGTGTTTATAAAGTTGAAAGACCTAATATAAATAACGCACTAATGGAAAAGATGGCCTTTCAATGTTCAAATGTAATGGGAAAAACATTTAATATGGCTCATCCCATGCTTGACGCTGAAAGTGCAGAACTACGTTTGAATTTTATTCACGAGAGTATTGCTACTAATGGAATTGCATGTGTTATTCGTAAAACACCAGCAAAAATAAGACTAAATAAAGAAAAATTATTGAATGAAAATTATGTTTCATTACAGATACATGACTTTTTATTTAAGTGCGTTGAAGGGCATTGTAACATTATTGTTTCGGGCGAAACCGGAAGTGGTAAAACCGAATTAGTAAAATATTTGGCTAGCCATACTAAAGAAAATGAAAAAGTTATTACGATTGAAGATACTTTAGAGCTTCACTTAGATAAAATATTTCCGCACCGTGATATAGTTTCTTTAAAAACAAATAATATTGCAAGTTATAGTGACATTCTAGTAGCATGTATGAGACAAAATCCAAGGTGGATTCTTTTATCAGAAGTTCGTAGTGCTGAAGCGGTAATGGCTGTACGTAACTCTATAAGTAGTGGTCATAATATCATTTCTACAATTCACTCTGATAAAGCTAGTAGTATTCCTATGCGTATGTATTCATTGCTTGAAACTAACTTAGATATTGACCAATTTTTAAAAAGTATTCATAGATATGTACATCTTGGTGTGCATGTAAAAGGTTATATGTCAAAAAAATATGGTAGATTTCAACGTGAAATTGTGGAAGTTGTTGAGTTTTATGTTGATAAAAATAATGAAGCTAAATCAAATGTACTATATATAAAGAATATGGATGGCGCTGAACATTATAATAATCCAAGCGAAGAATTGCTTGATTATCTTAGCGCGCAAGGCATTGATTTGCCTAAAGAAACATTTGTTAAAAATAGTGAAGTATTAAAAGAGTGGGATAAAAATAATTTAGAAGTATTGTAAAGGAGGTTCAAAATGGGCTATGTTTTAGAAATATTTATTGCTGGATTTTTACTTCTTTTTATGGTTACATATAGAATGAGTACAGGAGGCAATTTTTATAAATATATAACTAAAACTTTTTCAAATGCTTACAATAAATATGCACCTTATTCATTTAAAATGGTAAGAGAAAAAACAAAGGAATTAGGGCAAGAATATACGCCTAGACAATATGTGATACAAGTAGTGATTTTTGCTGGTGGTGCAGGAGTAATTTCATACTTATATTTTTATAATCTTGTGATTTGTATATTTTATGCGATTGTTGCAGTGCTTTTTATTCCATACTTAGCATATTTAAGATGTAATAAAGTTTATAGTGAATTCATATTTGAACAAATACAAGTTTACACCACTAATGTAATCATGGAATTCAATACAACTCAATCATTTGTAAAAGCACTTGAAGGCGTTCGTGATTCTGGTGTTTTAGAAGACCCGGTCTTGTCTGATGTTACTGAAATGATTCAAATGTCATATTCAAATGGTACTATTGAAGAATCTATTCGTTTCATGAATGAAAAATATCCATTCTATGTTGTTAAAAATATGCACCAATTATTTTTACAAATCACAAAAGAAGGTTCTAAAGATAGCGGCGAAGCCCTAGAAGGAATGAGCCAAGATATTGATATGCTAGTTGAAAGTGTATATAGAGATAGGTTAGACAGGCAGTCTTTCCATAGACAATTTATAACATTTGGAGTGTGTTTATACTTTCTAGTGGCACTTATTCAATACTTACTAGGTGTTGAAAGTTATATAGATTTGATAGATTTATGGTACGTTAATTTATTACTTCATGCTGTTATATTTATAAATTCATATTTTTTGATTAATGGAGAAAAATACTATAATGAAGATGTGGGGGCTGAATAATGATAGAGATGTTTGTTTTTGGTGTTTTAATTTTAATAGTTTTTATAGTAAATGGTAAAATTGATACCAATAAATTTATTAATGACAATAGAAAAGCATTTAATCTATTAAGAGAAGATGACTATGACTTCTTAGTTGCTGCTAAGTATGGCGATGGTGTAGATGCTAATGTGCTTTTTGAAAAAAGAGTTAAGAATGGTTTAATAGTTTTACTTGTGTTAATAATACTATTTTTATCAAGAATTTCGTTTTTAAACTTAATCTTTGCAGTAGCTGGTGCATTTCTCATTTTTAAATCGGGCTATTCTAGTTTAAAAAGTTATTATAAAAAGCATCTTCATGAAATTAATTTGCTATTACCTTATTACTTAAAAAGTTTAGAAATACTTATACAGCATTATACTGTGCCAGTAGCAATTACTAAATCTGTTGATGATGCACCTCCAATTTTTAAAGAAGGTTTAAGGGAATTGATTGCTAGTATTGATGCAGGAGATTCAACGATAGATCCTTATATGGCTTTTGCAATTAAATATCCTGTAAGAGATTCAATGAGAATGATGAGATTACTTTATAGACTTGGTTTAGGTAAACAAGAAAGAAAACAAGAACAATTAATTGTCTTTTCTAGAACAATTTCAAATTTACAAGCTAAAAGTAGAGAAACTAAATATAAAGAACGTTTGGAAAAAATGGAAAAGAAAACTATGGTTATGCTTTCTACAACAGGTGTAGGTGTAATGATAATTTTACTATTAGCGATTCTACAAATGTTTGGAATTTAATGTAAATAATATATATATATTTCTTGATAATTTTTTTAAAGATATGTATAATAATAATATGATGATAGGAGGAATGTAATAAATGAAGGAAGCAACTGGAGAATTAAATATGACAGTTATCACTGTAATAGCGATTGCCGCAGTAGCTGCATTATTCTACGCATTTGTTTGGCCAATGATTCAAAGGACTATAGTACAACAGACGTGCAATACGTACGGACCTGGATATACTGCCGAAAAAGTTGATGCTGGAGAGAGTTCCGCATGTACAACAGCGAGCGATAAAACTTCTTGCTGGGTTTGTAAATGCGATCCTGCAAAAGGATGTACAGGCGGGGATATAAATGCTGATTAGTTTCTAATTCATAAGAATAGGTGATTTAAATGCGTGAAAGTATTGGTGGAACTTGGTTACTTGGTTTTGTAGTACTATTTATAGTACTCTTTTCTGGTTATTTAGCAGTTTCAATAAATTATACCAAGGCATTTAAGGTTAAAAATCAAATTATTAATTTGATTGAACAAAATGAAGGATTTAGAGCATCAGAACTTGGAAACTTAGCTAGTGCAAGTGATATTGAGTTGTCTGCTAGTAATAATACTGAGGATAAAATCTATCAATACATCAAAGATATAGGGTACGCAAATACAACTATTTTATCCACAAAGTGTAATGGTAAAGGTAGCTATTACACGGGTGGATATTGCGTTAGAAGAGTTTGTACTGCTAATGGTTCATATTATAAGGTAACATCTTTTATAAATATAGAATTGCCTTTAATATGGACAAGCTTTACAATCCCAATTACTGGAGAGACTAAAACAATTTACTATGATAATTCGAATGTGAGGTGTCAATAATTAAATGAATGTAATAATCGCAAACAAATATAAAGAAATGTTAATGGGACTTAATATAGAGGTTATTAAGTCGATGGAAGGTGTATTCGATGTAAACGAAATAATAGACACTTTTTCTAACTTTTATTTTGATAGAATGCTTTTAGATATTACCGCTATAAAAAATTATGAAAATTTAGATAATTTACAAAGATTATCAATTAATTTAGATATGAGTAGAGTCATTCTTATATTAGACGATAATCCTCAAAGTGAAACGCAAGAATACTTATCTAAATTAATTTCTTTGGGAATATATAATTTCACTAGAAATTTAGAAGGTATAAATTATTTATTAAATCATCCAAATAGTTATCGAGATGTGGCCCATATTCATAACGTGGATGGATCAGGCGGAGAACTTTTTGCTTCTGGTGGCATAGGACGAGTTAAAATTATTGGTATCAAAAATTTAACAGAACATGCAGGGGCTACTACTTTAACTTATATGTTGAAAAAACATTTAGAAGCTAACTATAATGTTGCTGCAATAGAAGTTGGTAAAAGAGATTTTTCCTATTTTGAGGGAGAAAATCTTATTAGTACAAATGATAATGATTTACCTAAAGAATTGATGAAAAAAAGCGATTTTGATATTGTACTAGTTGATTTAAATAATTACCCTGATGATGAGATCTGTAGTTTCGTTTTATATTTAGTAGAACCATCAACAATTAAATTAAATAAATTGATTAGACGCAGTAGAAGAATATTTGATAAATTAAATAACAAAAAAATAGTTTTAAACAAAAGTTTTGTTACTGAATCTGACGTTGCTGTCTTTGAATATGAGGCAGGTACTAAAGTATTCTATAATATTCCATGCATTGACGATAGAAAAATGCCTCAAGCTGCAATTAACGCAATAATAGCAAAAATGGGTATGATAAAAAGTTCTGAAGGAGAAGATGAAAACTTTAAAAATAAATTATTAGGATTATTTAAATTTTAATGTAAAATATATTAAATTTTAATGTAAAATATATTTAATTAAAGTTGACAAAAAATGCTAAATTTTATAAAATTATTATAGAAAGAAGGAGATTTATGTGAACAATCTAATTTATATTTTAACAAATAGTGATGTTAGCAATGATATTAATGCTATTATATCAAATACTGATGTTAGCGGTGATATTTGCAGTACTTTAGAACCAATAATGACTATAATCGGATATGTGATTTTTGCAATAAAAGTGATTGTACCAGTAATCTTGGTGTTATTTGGTATGATTGATTTAACCAAAGCAATAATGGAAAAAGATGAGAGCAATATTAAAAAAGCGCAAAGCTTATTAATCAAGAGAATTATTTATGGTGTTGCTGTATACTTAGTTGTTACGATAGTTTCATTGATTATGAATTTAATAGTATCTGATGATTCATCATGGAAATCTTGTGTTGAGTGCGCGTTTGATGTTACTGGAAATGATTGCTCTGTTATGAGCAATGTTTGGGAAAACTAAAAAATAGAATATTTTTATCAGTTTGATATAAGAAATTTCATAAATAGGAATTTAACCACATTTTTAAATATAAGAATGTGGTTTTTTATGTGTGCCGTGCATGGCATATATCTAGTTGGTGAAAGTCCAATACACGCGTAGGTATCAATGAAGTGTTAGGGAAGCACAAAGCATCAGTCGCGAGGCTTGGGGCTAAAGGAAGTGTGAAACAAAATCGAGGGCTAACGGACAGAAACTTATTATAAGGCTTCATAAACGGATAAGGTTGCATAACAAACTAAAGTCCAAAAGATACCCGTAACTTTATGTAGTAAAGTAAGTGGCTAATCGAGGAAAGATATATGTCTTACCACGGGAGGTCTTGCAAACGAATAAGTACAAGAGGTTTAATACACCAATTGTTAAGGTCGGTCGAAAAAGGTTTATTGCAAGAAGTCAGCAGAGGTCGTAGTACTAGAAAACTAGGAAGGACTGAATAA
>CALVVN010000010.1 GCA_944363865.1 uncultured Bacilli bacterium | reverse complement strand
TCTTCAGGGGGAAATATTATTATCAGTTCGTAACAATTTAATAATTTGTTAAAGTCTTACAAAATAAGGCTTTTTCTTTTATATAAATTTTCTAAAGTTTATAAAAATACTTTTATTTTTTATGTTTAGTATCTAGATTTGGTATCTGGAAATAACTATACTCATATACATATATAATTATTATTTACTCATATTTTACCTTTATTATCTCATCATTAAAAAGTTCAAAATATTTTTCAAATACCTCTTTAAATAAAATTTTACTATATCCTTCTTCAACTTTAAAATCAAACTTTACATTTTCGCCATTTGATTTATATTTTAAACACTCTGAAAAAATTTTTTTTAATTCTTCTGTACTACAATCATTAATATTTAATTCTATAGGACTTTCAAAATTAAATTCTAAAATATCAATATTATCTTTGTTTTTTAAATATACAATAATTTCTTTATTTTCCTGCTTCATAAACAAAACTCCTCTCTTCAAAAGCTTCTTCTCCACCTTCTAAAATATTCAAACTTTCCTCTTTCCAATCTAATATATTATTCTCATTATCAATATCTATTAATTTATTTGTAAAAGGATTCCCTAAATAAGTATTATATATACCATTATTATGTGTTCTTAGTATTGACAAATAAGGTAGGGTTCTAACCGCAATATTAGCATTGTGTGTCGCAATTACAATTCTTTTTCTGGCATTTGCTAGCTTACTTAATATCGGAACAATAGTACTACTTATATATTGATTCCCAAGACTTAATTCTGGTTCATCTAATATATAATTATCAACATCCTGATTTAATTTTAGATTAAGTAGTAACATAGACTTTTCGCCTTGTGATGGTTTATATACATCTCCAGATTCAATTCCAACATATTTTGTTACCCCAACAAATTCTAATCCATCTTTTATTACTACGTCTAAAGTTTTTAATTCTTCTATTTTTTGTATTAATACATCATTATAAATATTTTCTTTACATATCTCTAATATCTTCTTTATTTCTCTTAAATCTGTTATTTTATTTGTACTAAACTCGGAAGCCACTGATTTTTCTCCATTAGAATCTAATAATTTAAATTTTGTATATTTATATATATTACCTTTATCAACCAAATTTCCTAAATATTTTTCTTTAACAATATCTGTTGTGTTATTTAAATAATCTAATACAATATCTATATTTTCTTTTAAACAAAGTCTATTCTTTATAAATTTAGATATACCAGTTTCACTAGGAACTGATTTTGACTGTGAATGCATAGCAGTTATATTTTTAATTTTATCAATAGAATAATTAACTAAATCTGTTGAGTATTTATCAATCCATGCATTTTTTTTAAATGTTCTTTGATTTACTTCTATTTTTGTTAGTAAATCCTTTAGTTGAGTAAACTCTAAATCACTTAATCCATAATTACTATTATCACTATTTATATATTCTATAAAGTCATCAATTTTCTTTAATCTATCTGTTTCTTTATTATATATTTTTTTATCAATTGCATCCAAATTCAACAAGTCACAAATTTTAAGTGACTTCTTATTTTCATTATTATCTTTAGTTTCATACCATTCAATATAATCCTTTAATGAAGTTGGATCAACATCATTCCAAGAATATATATATTCAAATGCATCTTTTACTTTTTCATTATAAATTTTTGTATCATTTATAAAGTAATCATCCCTATTTATTAATTTATCAAATTCACTATCTTTTTCATTTCCATAATATGTTACTACGTTTATATTCTTATTTATCATTGATTGCTCTAATGATTTTAGCATTTCAGTTTTTCCTGTTCCTTTATCCCCAAAAATTATATTTATATCTTCATATAGTTCAATTGATAAACTAACTGAATTATGGGGTTTCATATTGAACTTTTCTTTATTTTTTTTATTTAATAAGGTTGTAATTATAGTTGGTTCTTTTTTAGAAAGTAATAAGAATTGATTAAATGAATCAACATCTAATTTTAAATTAGAGAAATTACATTCTTTATATTTATTCCAATCTTGAACATCAGAACCAATGATAACATTATTATTAAAAGTAGCAAATATTCCCAATGTTTTATAATTGCTTGGCTCTTTAAAAATTCTTGTTTCATCTATTCCTGATTTTTCAATATCAAGTATTATATCATCATTAATCACTGGCTTCTTTTTATAATAATGACATATGTAAATACAATTTAATTTTTTAGTTTTCTCTCCCAAAGTTTTAATATCAACACTATAATCATCTGCTTTATCTTTAGACATATCAAAAATTTTACTAAACTCTTCTTTGTTTTTAGGATCACATATAACTATCATATGTCCATCTTTTGTTTTTTGTTTAATGTCTAATTCAATTCCAGGCCATACCATTGTTGTTTCTTTCACGCTTTCGCTAAATTCATTATATTGTTTCAAGTCGAAATAATTATGATTAGTTATTGCTACTATTCTAATTTCTAAATCTTTCATATACTTTGAAAAATCTTCTACAGTTACATTTCGATTTATTCCATCCGATTTTTTTGTCTTAATTGTATGACAGTGCAAATCTATTTTCATTTACTACCTCCTACTAAAAAACGCCTATACAAAAACTTATAAAATATAAGCCTGTACTAGCGCTTTTTCTTTTATATGACAATTATATCATAATTTTTTAAAATTTTATTATAAAATGACACAGTGACACATTGTTTGTGAGTACCCCACACGCATTTATAGTGTCATAGTGTCATTAATTTATATTTTTGATTACCTCTTCACAGAACAGGTTATTTATTACTATCATCCCATATTAGTGTAGATTTTTTATAAATCAAATCATTTATATCTATATTTATCTCATCTTGAATTGTAGGTATAATGTTTACAAACAAATACGACGATTTGACATTAGATATAAATTTTCTTACTTCTTCCTTATTATTACTCATAATAGCAGTGCAATAATTACTACCAGATATATTAAATTTATTGTAAAAATCTTTAGCATTATTTTTCTGAATAATAACTATATTTCTTTTTCTTGCTTCATCAATTAAATTAGGATCTAACATCTTATCTATTATTAATTCATAATTTCCTATTCCATAATACTTTTTATCGCATTGTGCATGAATATTATTAAATTCATTTTTACTTCCAATAAATAATAATAAGTCTATATTATTATTTTGCTGTAATAATTCATTTGTTGAATTAATAATAATTTTATTAATTCCGTTTATTTGTGTGATAACTTGATTTAACATTTCAACTAGAATATTTACAGTTCCCATATTTTTATATGGTTCAAGTATTACAGAATTGTTTGTTTGAATTAGAAGATTTAATATAGAAGCATAGTTATATAAAGAAATATCATTTTTTACAATAACTCCTACAATTCCGTATGGAACATAATTGTTTGCAACCTTACCAAATTCATTTCTAAACGGACTATCAATTATTCCAATTTTATTGTTTTTTATATAGTCAAATGAGCTAATTAATTTATCAATATTTAATGATTGTTTATATTCATATTCATAACTTTTTTGTAGAATATCTATATTATTTTTTAAATGGGTTTTTATAGTATCAACTAGTTCTTCAATATTATATTCCTCATTGTATGACAATCTATTTAATCTCATTTTATCAATAATACTATCTAACATTATTTAGCCCTCCCAACATTTTTACTCTCTTCTATTTTTCTTGCTAATAATTTTTCTATTTCTTTTGCAGTTGGTCTAAACACTACTCCATGCATTATCATGTTTGGATTTTGATTATCCCTTATTTCTCTAGAATTTGCAAGTATTTGTTGCTGTTGTTCTCTAGTAATTGTTGTCTTCTTAGAATCATCTGTATAAGAATATGCAACATCATCACCTATTTGTTCTATTACTCCTCGTTTCATTTGTGCTAAGTACAACAGATATGATGTATCTTCTCTTAAATCTGCTTTTATAGGTTTAATTGCTGTAATTGAACCACTATCATCTAAAACAATAGAATCACTCAATATTTTTTCAAATGCTTGTGCCATCTCTACTGTTTGTGACATTCCTTCATCCTGTAATCTAGGATCTTTCTTCGCTAAATCATATACTTCTATTCCTGATTGTCCATCTGAATAAACATAATACCAATCTTCACCAGTAATTACCCTTAAATTATCTAAAGGACATCCATACAACTGAGCTAAAAGTTCTGGCTCTTTAATTGTATATTCTCCATCTTTAATGTATTGCGTCATTTGAGTTTTGTGTGCTACTGATTCAATATCAGTTATTTTTCTTAATGTTTCATATCT
>CALVVN010000009.1 GCA_944363865.1 uncultured Bacilli bacterium | reverse complement strand
TAGCTTTAACTAAAACCTTTTTGTCGTGGAATAATTTTTTTGATATGGCAGGAAATTATACTAAAACTGCCATAATTTACCTATTGACTTTTACCAGATGTTCTTTTAAAACCACAAGAAAACATGTTAATTATTATACTATATTCAGACTTAATTCCGTTTTTTAAAAAAACGAACTTCCAAATGAAAATTAGCATTTTTTAAGGTATAAATTGATTTAGACTATGAAAATTATTAAGTTTGTGTTATAATACTTTGACATTAAAAGGGGTTTATTATGAAAACTTTAGATGATTACAAGGTAAATGTTAGAAATCAACGCAAATTGATGGATTCGTTTTTGCTTTTTCCTATTGAAGATATAAAAAACTTTGATAGAAATTTTGAACTTAGTGCTATAAACAGTGAAGAGTTTGCTGGTTATATTTCAAAGTTTGTAGATGTCACTAGGGACAAATTCAGTTTTAAAAACTTAGATGAAAAGTTAAGAACATTACAATTAAGTGTCATGCCAATATTTTCTTCTTATATTTTGGGTATTAATGGTGAATATGATATAGAAAAGCATAAAATTAGGGTTTCAAGAAACATAGATTTGAGTATTTATCATGAACTCTTTCATGCAATGAGTTCATATAGATTATCTAATAAAATATTTGGTTGTGGTTTTTTTCAAAACAATGGTGGTTTGTTAGTAGGTGCAATGTTAGATGAAGGTTATACTGATTTATTAAGTGCTAGATATTTTGATTCATCTATTGCCTATAATATAAGTGCGAATTTAGCTTTAAAGTTAGAAACTATAATTGGAAAAGAACAAATGGAGTTTATGTATTCTACTAATGATCTAGTAAATGTTATTAATTTTTTAGCTGATTATTCTTCATTATTTAGTGCTTTTAAGTTTTTGTCGCTTTTAGATAAATTAAAAAGTTCTTATAAAGTTGGCGCTAAATCTATAAATATTCTAAATATTATATCTGATTATTTAGTTAATATTTATATCGAATTATTATCAGAAGAATATTTAAACGGCAAAACTTCACAATATGATGTTATTAATAAATTAAGTTATTTTAGAGAACGTTTTGTTGATTATGTGTTTGATAGTAAATTTGATGAGAAATCGTATATTTCTAGCTTGGATTATATAGATATTACATCTAAATTATCTAAAGAAGAATTTCAAAAGACATTAAAGACTAAAGTGATGTAGATTTTAAATTAAAATTTGTTTCGGATTTTGATTGTATTAAACTTTACTTATTGAAAAATGTATAAATAATTTATATTATGAATGTTTTAAAATAAAATTTGGAATGTTTGAACTGCAAATAACGACAAAAAATGTTTGACTTTTTGGGTTTTATGCACTACAATTTAAAAATAAGAATAGGAAAATATGTAATAGGACATAAAATGAATTGGAAGCAAGGAAAATTAAAGTACCAAGTAATTATAAAATAGATTAAAGAATATTAAGTAATAAATTTGATGGAAACAATAAAAGAATTAAATAATAAACTAATAGGATTATACACTTAGTATTGAATAAATAAAAGTTCAGTGAACTATATAAGAAATTTTATCATGTTTGGTATGAAGTTAGAAATATTTAGGAAAATACAAAGAAAACTTAGTATATAAATATTTTAAAAATACTAAAAAAAGTTAATAGTAATCTCTAAAATATATAAAGATATTTGGTGTTAAAATATACAAGATTATTTGTATTATTGCTAATTTCATAATAGGGTGTAATGAGTTATGAGAGGCGTAATGAGATTAACCTCTCACTAAAGATAGAAAGAGAGGTGTGATTGAGATTTGTCTACTCAATGTAAAATGAAAGAACGAAAAGTAGTTTATATGGGAACACCAGATTTTGCTGTTCCGATTTTAGAAATGTTAATAAAAAATACAAATGTAATTTTAGTTGTTACACAACCAGATAAAGAAGTTGGTAGAAAAAAAGAAAAAAAATATTCACCTATAAAAGAAGTTGCAATAAAAAACAATATAGAAGTATATCAACCAATTAAAATAAAAAATGAGTTTGACTATATATTATCAAAAGAACCAGATATAATTATAACGTGCGCATACGGACAAATAATACCTAATGAATTAATTGAAACTCCAAAATACAAAGCTATAAATGTACATGCATCATTGTTACCAAAATTAAGAGGCGGTGCGCCCATACATCATGCGATAATAGATGGATACAAAGAAACTGGTATAACCATAATGTATATGTCACCAAAATTGGATGCAGGTGATATAATTTCACAAGAAAAAATAAGTATTGAACAGACTGATAATGTAGGGACGCTTCATGACAAACTATCAAAATTAGGTGAAAAATTATTGTTAGAGACGCTTCCATTAATTTTTGAGAACAAGAACAAAAGAATAAAACAGAATGAAAGCGAAGTTACTTATGGTTACAATATAACAAGGGAAGAAGAAAAAATAGATTTTAATAAAACAGCAGAAGAAGTATATAATCAAATAAGAGGATTAAACCCATTCCCGTTAGCTTACGCAACATTAGATGGAGAGGAAACTAAGATAATAAAAGCAGAAGTAAACTGTAGTAGCAAAGGCAAAGTAGGTCAAATAACAGAAATAACAAAAAATAGCATAATAGTTAAATGCAAAGATCAAAGTGTAGAAATAACTGAAATAAAACCATTTGGAAAAAAGGCAATGACAGTGAAAGATTATTTAAATGGTATAAAAAAGGAAAATTTATTATATAAGGAGTATAACAATGAATGATAAAATAAAAAACTTTTTTCAAAAGAAAGATATAAAAACAGATAGTGATAAAGAAGAATATGATAAAAAAATGAACATTGTAAAACTAATTGGATGTTTAATATTCATAATAATAATGATTATATACGTTAATTTAACGCCAAAAAGTACAAACAATGAAATACCAAACGGCAATGAAGTATTAGAAAATGATGTAGTTACTTCAGAATTGGATAAAATAAACAATAATTATTCACAAAAAATAACAATTATAAGAGACTTAGAAGAATATATTTTTGAAAGAGAAGTATTAGATAACAATATAGTGGGAAGAGAAACAACACCTAATGGTGAAACAAATTATGTGTATTACAACAGCAATTACTACTTAATTAGCCAAGAAGAGATGATAAAAAAAGATGATACATTTAAACCATTTTTAGACTTTGATCAAACACTTATAGATATAAACACAATAAAAGAACTTATCAAATTAAGTAAAGAAACAGTAGATTTACAAGAAGAAAACTATAAAATTAAAAGGTATAAAATATCTTTAAGTGATTTAATTGTAATATACAATAGAATAAACAATACTGAAGTTTCATTAAAAGAAAATAAAGAATTATTACTAAATATAAATTATAATGAAAATATTGAATCAATAGAAATTGATTTAACTGAACTATATAAAGCCATTGGAAATACGGACATAAAACAAATAGAGTACATAATTGAATATAGCAATATTGGTGGAATAGAAATGGAAGGTATAGAAGAAATAGTTAATGTTGCAAATTAAAAATATACACTAGTTTTGTCAAAAATAATGCGAAAATGAATAAAATACTATATATTATATTTGGTGATAAAAATAAAAAGATTAAATCAATTATTTGAAGAAATACGACAAGATGCAAAAGTTGCAATAATTCGTTTAGAAAGTAGCAAATTTGAAAAAAGATAATGCTACTTTTTAATTTGACAAACAATGTAATATTTTGTAAAATTAAAGTGTGAAAAGGGGCATTTAGTATGTTGGAGGAAAAAGTATATTTAACTACAAAAGACATCTTAGAAAAGGAATTTAAAATTGATACAAGAGGATATAGGCCACAAGAAGTGGATAAGTTTCTAGATATTATTATTGGTGACTACAACGAATATAACAAAATAATTAAGAGATTAGATAGTGAATTAAGAACGATAATGGTAGAAAATGATAAACTAAAAAGAGAAGTTAGAGAGTTACGTTCGCAGATAGAAATGGCAAGCAATGCTAAAGGTGTCACAAATGTAGATATATTGAAAAGACTAAGTGATTTAGAAAAAATCGTATATGGCGAATAAAATAACTTAGACAAACGCTGCATATATATTTATGTAGAGGAAAGTCCATACTCGCACAGACCTGAGATGGCTGTAGTGTTCGTGCTAAAGGAAAAAATAACTTTAGGTAGTGTAAACTAACGGCTCTGAAATAATCAAGTTCTGATTAAAGTAAGTATAAAAGTGTCATAGAGACGAGCTATTTAGGAATAAATAGAGTGGAACGTGATAAACCCCGCGAGCGAGAAACCCAAATTAGGTAGGGGAATTTTTACGAAGGAAATAAACGGAGTAAAGAAGCAATTTTGCTAGATAAATGTTTGTCACCTATAAGGTACAGAATATGGCTTATTAAGATATTTTATTTTAAAAGGAGATAATAACTTTGAAAGAATTAGGAACAAGATTTAAGGAAAAAAGAGAAGAAATTGGTCTTAAATTAGAAGAAGTGTCAAAAGATTTAGAAGTTACAATACCTCAACTAGAAAATCTGGAAGAGGGAAATATAAATGCATTTAAAGATATTTTTTTTCTCAAAGATTTAATAAGAAAATATACAATATACTTAAACTTGAATGAAGAAGAAGCGCTGGAATATTTTAATGATTTTGTATTTGATTATACTTCCAAAATACCAGTAGAAGAAATAGAAGCAAAAGTAAAAGAACTTAGCAAACAAGAGGAAAAAGAAACGAGAAGAAAAATTAGTTCTCCATACACAGCGAAAAAAGTGATGAAAGCAAAATTAAAACCTGTGTACTTATACACCATAGTAACGATTATATTAGTAACATTAACCTTAATAATAGTTAATTCAGTATTAAGTTCAAAAAAAGAAGCAAGTGCCAATGTTTATAATATAATGAGAGGAGAGATAATATGAATTTGCCAAATAAAATAACTGTAACAAGATTAATACTATCTGCAATTATTTTAATCATACTAATAGTTCCATTAAATGACTTGGGTTTAGATTTCCCTAAAGTATTAGTTGGTGGGAAAGTATTAGTAGATGTAAAGTATGTAATTTCTGGAGTATTATTTATTATTGCATCATGCACAGACTTTATTGATGGATATATCGCTAGAAAATATAATTTAGTAACTGATTTTGGAAAAGTTATGGATGCTATAGCCGACAAAGTTCTAGTTAATGGAGTGCTAATAATTTTAAGTGTTAACGGATTTATTAGTGTCGTAGTTCCTGTAATAATTATATCTAGGGATACAATAGTAGACTCAATAAAAATGGTTGTAGGAAATAAAAATGGTGCGGTTGGAGCAAGTGTAACTGGAAAAATAAAAACAATATTTATGATGATTGGTGTTTCACTAATGCTATTTTACAACTTACCATTTGAACTATGGAATTTAAGAATTGCAGATTTACTAATATTGACAGCAACAGTTTTATCAGTTGTAAGTGGAATTGAATACTACGTAAAAAATAAAAAGTTTCTTTTTGAAAAATAAAAATAACAATAATTAAACCTTAATTAAAAGGTTTTTTATTTTTTTGTTAAAAAAAGTTTACAAAAAAGCGTTTGTTATAAAACAAATGTTTGCAAAAACTGTTGACAATTTAAAAATATCTAGATACAATTATAATGTAATAAAGGAGGAAGACTTGTGAATAAAAACACAAATGAAAAAGACAAAGCCTTAGCACAAGTGTTATTAGATATAGAAAAACAATTTGGTAAAGGCGCGATTATGAAATTAGGTGAAAGGGGATTAAAAAATATAGATGTTGTATCATCAGGGAGTTTAAAACTTGATTTAGCTTTAGGTGTAGGTGGATATCCTAAAGGAAGAATAGTCGAGATATATGGACCTGAATCAAGTGGAAAAACTACATTCGCACTTCACGCAATTGCTGAAGTTCAAAAAGCTGGTGGAAAGGCAGCGTTTATTGATGCAGAACATGCTTTAGATCCAGTATATGCAAAAAAATTAGGTGTAAATATAAATGATTTATTATTAAGTCAACCTGATACTGGAGAACAAGCATTAGAAATATGTGAGGCACTAGTTAAAAGTGAAGCTATATCTATTATAGTCATAGATTCTGTTGCAGCATTGGTGCCGCAAGCCGAAATTGAAGGAGAAATGGGGGACTCACATGTCGGATTACAAGCAAGATTAATGTCTCAAGCATTGAGAAAATTATCGGGTGCAATTAATAAGACGAATACAATATGCATTTTTATAAATCAATTAAGAGAAAAAGTTGGCGTTATGTTTGGAAATCCAGAAACTACACCAGGCGGTAGAGCATTAAAGTTTTATAGTACTATAAGATTAGATGTTAGAAGGGCAGAACAAATTAAAGTTGGAAATGACATACTAGGAAATAGGACTGTAATAAAGGTAGTTAAAAATAAAGTTGCTCCGCCATTTAAAACTGCAGAGGTAGAAATTATGTATGGTGAAGGCGTAAGCAGAGAGGGAGAAATTGTAGATATTGCAAGCGATATTAATATAATAGAAAAAAGTGGTGCTTGGTATTCTTATAATGGCGAAAAAATAGGACAAGGAAAAGAAAATGTAAAAACACTATTAAAAGAAAATACAAAATTAAAAGAAGAACTAGAAAATAAAATAAGAGAACACTTTGAAATAAAAAAAGAAGATAGTGAAAAGAAAGCAGAATAAAATAATTTGACAAAGTTGTCTTTTAACATTACAATAGAATTAGAAGAATTGAAAAAATCTTCTAATTTTTAATAGTAATGGAGGAAAAAGATGGAAAATATTTTATACTCCATTTTGCTAATAATAATTGGATTATCTTTTGGTATAATTATAATGTTAATTATAAATAAACTTAAAATTACTAAATCACAAAAAGACGCTGATAAGTTAATTGAAAATGCAAGAAAAGAAGCAGATAAAATTAAAAGGGATAACGTACTTGATATCAAAGAAGAAACATACAAATTAAAACAAGAAGTAGAAAACGAAATTAAAGAAAAGAAGAAAGAAATAACTGAATTAAATGAATTGATTCAAAATAGAGAAAAGAGTTTAAATAAAAGAGATGAAATGATACAAGAACGTGAGAGAACTTTAGATCAAAAAGATAAAGATTTATTAGTGAGACAAAAAGAAATTCAAGAAAAAGACGCAAAAATGGAGTCTGTATTAAAAGAACAAGTTGAATTACTTGAAAAAATTTCTGGTTATACAAAAGAAAAAGCCAAAGATTTAATAATGAAACGTGTTGAAGAAGACATGTCAAAAGAGATAACTGTATTTATTAAAGAAAAAGAAAATGAAGCCAAACTTGAAGCTGACAAGAAAGCTAAAGAATATTTAATAAGCAGTATGCAAAGATATGCTAACGATGTTACAAACGAGCAAACTGTATCAACGATTGAACTACCTACAGATGAAATGAAAGGTAGAATAATAGGCAGAGAAGGACGTAATATAAGAACTATAGAAGCTATAACAGGAGTGGATTTAATAATTGACGATACTCCAGAGGTTATTGTGTTATCTAGTTTTGACCCTTTACGTAGAGAAATAGCAAAAACAACATTAGAGGCATTGATTAAAGATGGGCGAATTCACCCAGCGAGAATTGAAGAATTATATGACAAAGTATGTGAAGATTACAAAACAATAATAAAAGAAAAAGGTGAAGAAGCTTTATTTGAATTAAATTTAACTAAAATATCACCTGAAATAGTTGAGTTATTAGGAAAATTACATTTTAGAACTAGTTATGGTCAAAATGCATTAAAACATTCAATAGAAGTTGGACATTTGGCTGGAATATTAGCTAGTGAATTGGGAGAAAATGTAGCTTTAGCTAAACGTGCAGGATTATTACACGATTTAGGAAAAGCTATTGATTATGAAGTAGAAGGAAGCCATGTTGAATTGGGTGCTGAGATGGCAAAAAAATATGGTGAAGATAAAATAGTAATCAATGCAATAGAGTCGCATCACGATGATAAACCAAAATTAAGTGTAATTGCAGAATTAGTCCAAATTGCTGATGCATTATCCGCTGCTAGACCAGGCGCAAGAAATGATAGTTTAGAAAATTATATAAAAAGACTGGAAGAACTAGAAGAAATTGGAAATGAAATGCCAGGCGTAGAGAAAACTTATGCTATGCAAGCCGGACGTGAATTAAGAGTAATAGTTAAGCCAGATGAAATTGATGACTTAACAAGTTATAAAATGGCAAGAGATATAAAAGAAAAAATAGAAGAAAAATTACAATATCCCGGAACAATTAAAGTAGTTGTAATAAGGGAAACTAGAGCCGAAGAACTAGCAAAATAAGCACAATCTATACGTGCTTATTTTTTTTGTATAAGAACTCTTGGCAGTCTGGGTTCAGTGAAACTTAAGTTGTAGGTTGAAAAAAAACACCTTAAAATATATTAAAACTGGTACATTTGTAATGAAAGAAATTAAAATAAACGATACGAAAGTTTAGCACATACATAATGGAATTTTTGAAAGAAAAGAATAGTTTAATGATTTATAGTAAAATGGCAAATATGCGATATTAATATAGAAATAAAGAATTTCGATGTAGAGGATATTATTTGAAGACTATTAGAAAGAAAACAAAAAATTAATTACAAAAAGATCAATTAAGTTATCAAATGATTTGCTTATTTTAAATGATAGTAAGTAAAGAATGCTTTTGATAGTTAAAAAGGATATTTTAGTAGAAGTCGGTAGAAAAATCTTTTAGGCGAAAATAAAAAAAGTACTTGATAAAAGGAGAAGAAATTGGTATTATTGTTATTGTAAAGGAGGTAAACGAACTATGGAAAACAACAAAGGACAAACAATATTCTTATCAGTAATAGGAATTGCAACACTATTAGTAGCAATAGTAGGAGCAACATTTGCATGGTTCTCAACAACAATCGATGGAGATGGTGGAGCTAGTGCTAATATTACTACTGCAACAGTTAGTGCTTTAGAACTTAGTGGTACAACTATTACAGGTACAAACGTATTACCTGGATGGGAAAGTGATGATGCAACATTCACTATAAGTGGTACTGTAACTGGTGATGTAGAAGTTCCTTATACATGCACTATCACATCAAACAATGTTTTAACTGATTTAGAATATCGTGTAAGTGATGCTGATGCTATTGATAGTACTGGTGGAACTTGGACAGAAGTTGGAACTAGTACACAAATAGTTACTGGTTCAATTACTGCAGATAATGCTTCTGACGTGTTTAATATAGCATTAAGATTCCCAGAAACTGGTGCGGATCAAAACTTACAACAAGGTCAAACTGCTACAGCAACAGTAACATGTGCATTAGCTGGTGGAACTTTATATTATAACTCAAGTAATCCAACGGGTACAGATACTGCGCCTAAAGCGCAATAAGCTAGTACACATAGTTAAGTTACAAAAAAACATTAAGTAGGTTATCCTACTTTTTTCGTTGTAAAAATTTTTACAAAAAGTAAGTAAATTTTTAGAGTAAAGTCCGTTTTTCATACGGATTTTTAATTTTTCAGATTAAAAGCCGTATTTTAATAAATAAACGGAAATAAGGTTGAAAAATATATTGTTAATTATTAACATTTTTATAAATTATTCCACGCCAAAAATAACAGACTAAAGTCCGTTTTTTAAACTTATTGCCG
>CALVVN010000008.1 GCA_944363865.1 uncultured Bacilli bacterium | reverse complement strand
GCATTATGTCTCTTTACAATATTATTTGTATATATAATCAAGGCCAGCTTTTCTATAAGTTTTTGCTATGTCACCTTTAACTTTTTTTATTTGTGCTTTTGTCTCACGAAGCAATTCATTTAACTCGGTTTTATAAGTTTCATCTTCCGTTTTATTTATTTGTATTATTAACAGCCTTTCTCTAAATCTTAATTCAAATAATTCATCCCTATGATCCATCATAATACCTCTATTTCTTCTATCTCATGAGGGGCAGCATTATATTCTTTTTTTAATTTTTGCATTTCGCTTCTTATATGAATTATTCTTCTTTTAATTTCTAATTTTGTTTCTTCGTTTTGTGTTCTTTTGTAAGTGGTTTCTAATAATCTTTTTTCAGTAACTAACATACTCATTTTACTATCAAATGATGTTTTATCCATGCTACCTCCTTTTTAATTTCAATATTTGGTCAGTTAAAACTCCTTTTGTATAAAATACTGCTTCATCAAATTCTACAGTATCATCTAAAAACTTAAAATGTCTTTTTGAACTTTCCCATAAATGAGAACATTTATTTATAAAATCTTTGTTTAAAAATGATACATCTATGTCTGAAGGATTTATCCTTTTTCTATCGCTTATCATTCTTTGAAAATATATTGAAAACTTATCATAGTCATATTCGCCACCATGTAATTTATAGATATCATAAAAATCTTTAAATCTATAGATGGAATCAGCTGAAGTTGTTTCAGCAACAATACATAGTTTTTCTGCTAAATATTCTTCGTATGATGGAGTATTTATATAAAACTTTTTGTCTTTTGTAAAAATAGTAGGCACGGGTTTATATTGTACTTCATATGTAGGTTTATAATCTGGCATAAAATCTATCCCTATACTGTGCTTTATGTTTCCATAACAACAGTAAACTGAGAAATTATGAACACCATTTGAAGTGATTTTTGGTCTTCTATTTATCTCATATGTAACAGGATTGCCTCTCCTACCTAATAATTCATGAAAAAAATCAACCGCTTTAACACCATTTGTACTTGACAAATCAATGTCTGTAACAGGTCTATATAGTTTTCCTGAATGAACTAGTTGAGAAAAACTTCCTTTAACTACAAAATAGCCATAATTATATTCAGCAATGCTTTCTAGTAATGTCCTTGCAAAAAATGTATTATATGTATTATTAATTGTAGTACCAAGTCTACTAGCTTCAGTTTTTAAATATGATTTTAATTGATCACTATTTCTAAACTCCATACCCCATCACCTTTTATGGCCTTATATTATAGCACACTTTAATTATTTTCTCAAGTTTTCACTTATTAATTCCATCGGATTAGTTAATTGTTTGATTCTCTCAATTATCCTTCTCGCTTTTATTTTATCTACGCTATTGGATGTTGTCTCTAGATGTGTTTCTAATTCTTCTAAGTTTAAATTAGATGTAAAAAAAGTAGATAAACCATTATCCATTCTATATTGAAGTATTGTTCCAAGGATTTCATCTCTTGCCCATGCAGTGTTATTTTCTGCGCCTATGTCATCTAAAAGTAATATGTCACATTTAATTATTTCTTCTAATCGTTCTTCATAATTAGTTTTAAAACCTTCTTTTAAAGTTTTTAGTAAACTAGGGTAATATACGCTTATACATGATATTCCTTCTTTTCCTAGTTCATTCAAAAGCGCGTTTATTATATAACTTTTTCCACTTCCAAATGAACCATATAAATATAAACCTTTAATTTTACCATTTGATTTGTATGAATCTATAAAACTTTTTACATATTTTATAACGTCTATTCTCTTTTTATCATTTAAGTATATTTCTTTCATTTTTGCTTCTCTTAAAAACTTTGGCGTTTCAAAAAAAGTTACGTTATTTTTTATTTTTGATAACTCTTTTTGATATTTACAAGGAACATATGAAAAAACTATGCCATTATCTTGTTTTTCTGGATAACTAACGTGGCCTATTACTTTGTTTTTACAAGAACTTATTCCTTTACAATTTTTACAATTATTTAATTCTTCTACTGTATTTTCTAATTTTGATGTGTATTTTATAAGTGTTTCTTCTTCAATATTTAACCTATTTACTAGTTTAACAAATTCATTATTTTGAAGTGCAATCATATAATTTTTTTTAAGATTTAATAATATATTTTTCTTTTTATAATTACTATAATTACTAATTTTTTGCATTATTTAAACTCCTTTAATAACTCTTCTAATTCTTTCTTTTCTTCTTCTGTTACTTCTTCTTTTTCTATTGTTTTGTTAAACCAGACTGGCGTTATTTCTTTGGTGCTTGATTTTGAAACTTTTCTTTTCTTTTTATGTTCTTTTTCTGCAAATTCCATTGCTTCACCAGCTGTTTCTACGCCACTTCTTTTCCACTGACCAGCTATTGTGTCTACATATGCTTTTACTAATTTATTATTATTTGTTTTTAATATATAATCTATTAAAACATTAACAACCGCGGGATTTAATTTAAGGTCAACTAATAACGTTTCTAATATGCTCATATCTCTATCTGTAGGTCTTACTCCTTTGTATTTTGCTCTTAGAAATTGATATGGGCTTGTATTTTCAAATACTCTTATCATTCGTGTTCTATTTGAATTATCTGTTTTATTTGTTTTTAAATATTCAGGTTGACTTTTAAATAATAAACTAGGTAACCTATTGTTATTATTAAATTGGTAGTACTTTCTAACATTTTTTCTTAATGTTTCTTTTTCTATACATCCTTTTTCATTTAGTGCTGTTTTTATTAAATCTGCCATTGTTAAAGGATCTAATTCATATAAAAAACCTAAGTTTATTATTAGTTCTTTCATGCTTTTATTAAGGCATTTACTATTAAATATGTTTTTTGGAATGCTATTTATCATTACTTCAAAGTCAAAATCTAATTCGTAATTTAATTTTAATGTTTCTTTTTTAATTATGTTTTCTTCTATTTCTAATGGGGTAAAGCTTTCACTTGTGAAGCACATATCAAATGGTACTGTTATATCTATATAATTTTTTAAATCTACTTTTGGAACTTTAAAGTAGTTTAGTAATCTATTGTACTCTTCTTTTCCAATGTTGTTAAATAGTACCATATTAAATATAGGATGATTAAAAAACTCATTAGGTGTTATAGGGCTATATAGTTCATATACGTAACTGTTGATGTCACTTTCTTTTACATAAGTCTTTAATAGTCCTATTCCTTCTAATTTTATCCTAGCTTCAGTAATTTCGTTTATTCCAAGTGTCGTAGTTGAAATTAAATGGTGATGAGATAATTCAACTGATATATAATTATTTAGGTTTAATTCACTATATAAAGTCATATATAAGGTGATGCTGTCACTTCCTATTATAGGCATATAAAGCATTGTTAAAACCAGTCTATCTGTCTCATTTAATATACTTTTATTTACTACTTGGTATATATCTAACGGACTTAATTTTATATCTTTCATATATGACTCACCTAAGGTTTATTTTAAATGATATTTTATAAAAAGAAAAGATAAAAAAATAAAAATGAGAGATTATTGAAATCTACTCATTTGTTTCATTAATTGGTTAACTTGTTTTTGACTAGGATTTCTTCCCATTCCCCTCATAAGCGCTTTAATCATTTCTTCATTTATTGGAGGATTTTCTTTTAGTTGTTTTTTCATAAAGTATCTAGCTAATAAAAATCCTATTACTAAGCCAATTACTAATCCAATTAATATGTATAATATATCCATCCACATATTATTCACCTCATCATTATTTTATCAATTTTATGCTTTATTTACAAGCATTATTACTTTTATTTTGTTTCTACCAATATGTCTTTTACAAAGAAATAATCCATATTTATAAAATCACATACAAATAAGTTAGGTATATTTTTTATATCTTTTAAGAATGAAGGATATTCAACGTTACTTTTTAGTTTCATATGACTATTGTTAATTATGAGTTTAGTTGTTTCGTTTTTTAAAAAGTCGTTTAATAAATGTGTGTTGTTAAAACATGTGTAATTTAAGTTATCTTTGTTAATATCCTTTATAAGTTTACTAAAATTATTTTTATTAATAACTTTACAAAGTTTTTCAAATGTTTTATATCCTAAAACTATATCGTCGTTATTCATTAAATATATGTTTTCTAACATTTTGTATAGATTTAATGGTTTGTTTTTCACTAAATTCATTATTTCTTTTTTTACTAAAAAAATATAATATATTCTCATACTCTCACCAATATAAGAATACATTATATTTGTGTCATTCTTTGTCGTTTTCTGGTATTGTTTCTTCTAAATTATATAGTGGTTCTAAAGTTAGTTTTAATGTTTGATTTAAGTTTATTGTTTCTCCTTTTTTTACAGTTGGATTTTTCACGTAGCCGTATCCATCAAATGTTACTGATAATCCGATTAGGTTAGCAAATGATGTCACGTCACTTCTAGACCAGTTTGTCATATCTGGATATGTTTTATTATTTCCATTTGTAAGTAAAAATATTTTATCGTTTTCATTTACTATAGTTCCTTTTTTAGGATACTGTTCTATTACTTTTGACCCATCTCCGATTATTACTACTTCAAAGCCATTCTTTGTTAATGATTCCTTAGTTTCTTCTACATTTGTATTTATAAAACTATCTACTTCATATGTTCCTTCTTCTGTAACTATTTCAGTGCTCGTTATGTTTAAATATGTTGCAACATCTTCTACTAGTGATTTTACTGCATCTGAAAGTAAACTTGAATCAGTTAGTTTTCTTACAGCCGCGTATACTATAATTTCTGGGTCTTCATATGGAAATACTCCTGCAAAGCTTCTGATGTTGTCATAATACCCTGTCATGTATCCTCCACTCTCACTCGCTATTTGGGCTGTTCCTGTTTTACCTGCAAGGTTTACAATATCAACTTTGTAACTTGAACCAGTTGTTATACTATCGTCTGTATTTACAACTCCATACATGAGTTCTAATACTTCTTTTATTGTTTCTGGACTAGCAACTTTTCCTATTTCCTCACGCGCGCCTTCATACACTATTTCTTCCCCGTTTACAATTTTTTTAATTATGTATGGTTTTATTATTGTTCCGTTGTTTCCCAATGATGTTAGCGCTTGCACCATTTGTATTGGTGTAACACTCATTCCTTGTCCGAATGAAGCATTTGCTACTTCAATGTCATATTTAAAGTTAATTACACCGGTTTGTTCTTCTGGCAAATTAATTCTTGTGATTTTTCCTAATCCTAATGATTCATAGAAATCTTTTAACTTGTCTCGACCTAATTTTTGCGCGAGTAAAGTTGCTGCTGTGTTACTTGATGCATAAAATCCTCGGTCAAAAGTTATTTTACCCCAGCCATAATCATTCCAGTCTGTAACTTTATCTTCACCGATTTTAATTGTTCCACTTTGATATATTTCTTCTCCATCGTACATTCCATTTTCTATAGCAGCCATAAAACTGAATATTTTCATCGTTGAACCTGGTTCAAAAGTGTATGAAACAAATGGGTCGTAATATGACTCTATGTCTTTTATATTTGGGTCAAAACTTGGTGACGAACTAACACCTAATATTTCTCCTGTTTTTGCATTTGCTATACTTATTGAAGCCCAGTCCACACCTTTTTCAGTCAAAGTGTTCATCGCTTGTTCTACAAATATTTGAATATTTGTATCTATTGTTAGATATATATCATTGCCATCTTCTGCTTCTTCTATTATAGGTTCCGTGTTAGCAATTTGATATCCATACATATCTGATTGATATTCTTTATACCCATTCTTTCCTGTGAGTAGTTCGTTATAATATAGTTCAACACCTAATTCACCAATTACGTTATTGGATTCATCAGTTTTAGCGTAACCTAGTGTGTATGAAAGAAAATCTGCATTTGGATAGTATCTTTTTGTGCTCTTTATAAAATCTATCCCCGGTAAATCTAATGCTTCAATCTCTTCTTTAACTAATTCCGTTAATCCCCTTCCACCCGGACCTAATTCAACTTGATATGCATCATAATTTAAAAGTTCAAGTATTCTCTCTTCTGTCATATTTATTATTGGAGAAAGTAATTTTGCTGTTTTTTCTTTATCCACTACATGATACGGATTTTCTGGGTCAGTAGTTCTAGATTCGCTTAAGTATGCAATTACTGTATAACTGTTTACATTTTGTGCGAGTATTTCTCCGTTTGAATCATATATAGTTCCCCTGTTAGCAACGATTGTCTCTTTTTTTGTATTTCTGCTATCAGCAAATTCTTTTATATTTACGCCATCTACCACTGGGCTTAGCCCCACATATAACAATTTTGCAATTATAATGGCAAACAAAAAAACAACAACCATCAAAAAAGCTTTGTTTAATCTAATGGTTCTTGCTTTGTTCATTTAATTGCACCTCACTCTTCAATTACTCTAATGTTATCGTTATTATACTCTAAACCATATGAATATGCAACACTTTGAATATTGTCAAGTGACGCAAGTTCGTTTATTTTCATTTCTAAACTTGCATTTAAGTTTTGTTGAGTTTCTATTTTAGTTCTCATGCTCTCTACTTCAATGTTAGTTTTACTTAATAATGCCATAGAAAAAGATTGTCCTAGCACATTAAAAATTACTAGTAGTCCTATTAATACGTATAATACTTTTTCTCCTTTTAATGTAATAACTCTTTTTCTTGCCATTTTTATTCTCCTTTATATTTTTTCAATCACACGAAGTTTCGCACTTCTGCTTCTTCTGTTTTCTTCTAGTTCGCTATCACTCGGTATGATTGGTTTTTTTGTAATTAGTTTTGCCTTTTGTTTTGTCTCTACTATAGGCAATTTTTTGCTTATTTCGTCCTCATCAGTTAATTTTTTAAACACTTTTTTAACTATCCTATCTTCTAATGAATGAAATGTTATAATTGCAAGTCTACCACCACTATTTAGTAAGTCAAATGCATTATTAATTGATTCGGTTAATATTTCTAGTTCTTTATTTACCTCAATTCTTATAGCTTGAAATACTTTTCTAGCTGGGTGAGCACTATTTCTATAACTTTCTGGAACGCTTGCTTTTATTACTTCTGCAAGTTCTAAAGTTGTATTTATTGGTCTATTGTTCACAATAGCTTTGGCTATGACCTTTGAATATTTTTCTTCTCCGTATTCAAAAAATATCTGTATTAGTTTAATTAAATCATAGTTATTAACAACTTCATATGCGCTTAAACTTTGCCTTTTGTCCATTCTCATATCTAATGGTGCGTCACTGTGATAACTAAATCCTCTTTCACTATTATCTAGTTGTGGACTACTAACTCCTAAATCAAATAGTATTCCATCAACTTTTTCATCTACATAGTCTTTCATGTTTTTAAAGTTAGTGTGAAAGATTTTGAAATTGCTATTAATTTTATTCAGTCTTTCTTTACTGAACTTTATTGCTTCTTCATCTTGATCAAAGGCGAAAAGGAACCCCTCTTTTTCTAACCCCCTAAGTATTTCACTTGAATGTCCTGCATAACCAAGGGTCGCGTCTATATATTTTCCATTACCTCTTATATTTAATAAATCAATAGTTTCTTTTAATAATACGCTTTTGTGCATTTTCACTCTTGACTAAATAAGTTTTCAGCTATTTCACTAAACTCTTCTTCATTTTTATTTAGGAAACTTTCAAACTCTTCTTCGTTCCATATTTCTAATCGTTCATTTACGCCAATTATAACGCATTTCTGTATCAAATTGGCGTAACGAACTAAAGGTGAGGTAATTAGGATTCGACCTTGTTTATCGAATTCACATTCAGCAGCGCCACTTAAAAAGAATCTTGAAAAATCTCTAGCATCTTTTTTTGTAAAAGGAAGTGTTTTTAATTTATTAGTTATTTTTTCCCATTCTTCTAACGAATATATGAACAAGCATTTATCTAATCCACGAGTAATAATGAATCTTTCACCTAGTTCATATCTAAACTTAGATGGAATTATAAGTCTACCTTTTTCATCTATGTTGTGATGAAATTCACCAATAAACATAAAATCCCCCACTTTCTTCCACATCGTGCCACTGTCTACCACTATATTACTATTTTTATTTTTTGTTGTAAATGATTTTATTAGTTTTTTTTTATTTTTTTTAAAACTTTACACTTTTTGTGACAAATAAAAAAAGCAGTATTATTTAATACTACTTATGACTTTTTATTTTAAATATTTTATTAATTATTATACCTATTATTAACCCTGTGTAAGATACTATTAAATACCACACAGCATGTATTAATGCAGTATTATTATAGTAAAGATATGCCGACGGAATAAATAAAATTGAAATAAGTATTGGGTAGATATATTTAAATTTTATTTTACTAAACATTCCCATAAATATTGATAATATGAAAGTTACAATAATAATTATTAATACCATTCCCATCATATCTGTAGGCCCAGCGAATAATGGAAATATATAAAACATATATAATTGTATTAATAAAGTTAAGATTTCTTTTAAATATTTTTTCATTCAACTTTTTCCTTTATTTATGCGTTTTCATCTTTTAGTAAATTAAATCCATAGGAATATATATCTTTTAATTCTTTATCAGTTAATTCTTCACTTTCGTGCAAATAATAAGAGTATAATATCTTGCCATCTTTTATGTATACTACAAATGGAGTATATATTTTTTGATACCCAGTATTAACATATTCCCCATTTTGATTTTTTATTGCATATATTTCTGAAAATAAGCCTAGTTTGCTTATTAATTTATTATAAAATTCTGTTGATTTTTTAACTATATTAACATCTTTATTATCTATTAATTCAATTACTAGTTCTTCTTCAGTTAAATCCACTTCGTAAATTGTTCCATAGTTATTTATTAAAGCCGCACTATAAAGTGCTTGTTTAACTTTTTTACTATCAGTATTTTTACTTGTGAATATTATTACTGCATCTTTTTCTAATATATCAAAAACTTCTTCTTTTACTTTCACGAACTCTGTATGTACGTTTTGCATACCTATTAAGTTTGTCTGTTTAATATTTCTTAAACTTTCAAAGTTTATAACTATTAGCAAAAGAAAGATGGCAACAACTAGCATTGCCATTCCTTTTTTATTTCTTTTTTTCATGACTTTTCACTAATTATTTAGTTGACTCCTTACTTCTTCAGCAAAGTTATCGTTTCTTTTTTCCATTCCTTCGCCTACTTCGTATCTAACCAATGATACTACATCTGAATTATATTTATCTAAATATTGTTTTACAGTTAAATCACTGTCTTTAACAAATGTTTGTAATACAAGGCATATTTCAGCAAAAAACTTCTCAAGTCTGCCTGTAATTATTTTTTCAACAAACTCTTGTGGCTTTCCTTCACTTAACGCTTGTTCTTTTAATATATTTTTTTCATGTTCTATTACTTCAGCTGGAACAGAATCTTTGTTAATGTATTCTGGACGCATTGCTGCTGCTTGCATTGCTACGTCTTTAGCCACTTCTTCGTTGTTTCCTTTTATTACAACTAGTGATGAGATTTTACCACCCATGTGTAAATATGAACCAAATACTTCATCATCACTTTTTGTTATTTTTTCAAATCTTCTTAAACTTAGTTTTTCTCCAATAGTTGCTGTTTCACTAACTATTAAGTCGTTTATTGTTCCATCTTCTAAACTTAGATTTAATGCTTCTTCTACGTTAGAAACATCGCTATTTAATATTGCATTTCCAATTTTGTCCACCATTGCTTTAAACTCATCGTTTTTAGCTACAAAATCAGTTTCTGAATTAACTTCAATTACAACTGCATTATTACCACTGATGTATATGTTAGATAGACCTTCTGCAGCAATTCTATCGGCTTTCTTTGCCGCTTTACTCATTCCTTTTTCTCTTAAGTAATCTATACTTTTATCAATGTCTCCATTGCATTCAACTAATGCTTTTTTGCAGTCCATCATTCCTGCTCCGGTAATTTCTCTTAATTCTTTTACAAGACTAGCATTTATTTCCATATTGCACCTCTCTTATTTTAATTTTTTTATTAATTCATCTTTTTTCATTGTTGAATAGCCCTTAATTCCGTTTTCTTTGGCTAATGCTTTTAATTCGGCAAGTTTCATACTATTTAAATCTACTGTTTCTTTTTCTGCTTTTATTTCACTAGCAGTTTCTTCTTTAGATTTTACTTCTTTTTCTATTACTTCAATTTCTACTTTAGATGTTTCTTTCTTTTTTGGTTTAATTTCACCTTCTTCAGTTACGTAATCATCAAGTGGTAAACCATTTGCTTCACATACTGCATTTGCTAATACCCCTAGTATTACTTTAACGCTTCTTACAGCATCATCATTTCCTGGTATTACATAGTCTACATCATCTGGATCTGAATTTGTATCAACAATTCCAAATACTGGTATGTTTAACTTTCTTGCTTCTCTAATAGCATTTATTTCAACTCTAGGGTCTACTATTATAACTGCTTGAGGTAATCTATTCATTTCCCTAATACCGCACAATATTTTATTACGTTTATCATATTCTTTCTTTATCTTTGATGCTTCTTTTTTTGGTAAAAGTTCTAATGTACCATTTTTTTCCATTTCTTCTATTTCAGAAAGTCTATTAATTCTTTCTTTAATAGTTTTGAAGTTTGTTAATGTTCCTCCTAACCAACGCTCAGTAACATAATATCCTTTACATCTGTTTGCTTCTTCAATGCTTGCTTCTTGAGCTTGTTTTTTTGTACCTACAAATAAAACTTTTCCGCCGTTTTGCGTGGCTTTAAATAATTCGGCATATGCTTCTTCTAGCTTTTCAACAGTTTTTTGTAAGTCTATAATATATATGTCATCTCTTGATGCGAAGATGTATTCCTTCATTTTTGGATTCCATCTTTTTGTTTGATGTCCAAAGTGAACACCTGCTTCTAATAAATAACTTTTTGACACTACTGCCATATAAATCTCTCCCTTCGTTATTACACCCTTTTATTTCTAAA
>CALVVN010000007.1 GCA_944363865.1 uncultured Bacilli bacterium | reverse complement strand
TATTAGGAACTTATTCTAGTAAATTAGATTCTAAAAATAGGTTGTTCGTACCAAGTGTTATTTCAAGAGAGTTTCAATCTGAGATTTTATATTTAACTAGTTTAAAAGAATTTATATTAGTTAGTACTCAGGAAACTTTTGAAAGGTTAGTTGAATGCTATTTAAGCCAAAGAGCCGAGCAACTTCGTGAAAATTATGGAAGAGGTATTTATTCATCTACTTTTTCGTGTAAAATAGATTCTCAAAAAAGAATTTTGTTACCTGCTAATTTAGTAAATGAACATAATATTTCATCACAAGTTATATGGGTAGGAATGAAAGATTATGCTGAAATCTGGAATGGTGATGATTATCATAAATGGCTAACAGTTGAATTTCCAGATGGCTTATCTTATAATGATTTTAAATTAAAAGATGATTTTTCTAAATCTTTTAGACCATCACGTTGATGATATTTTTAAAATATATCTTAGTATTATTTATTAAGATATATTTTTTATTTGTATCAATATTTTTGATGTATCCATATTCGTATTTTAAAAATCCTTGTTTCATGTATTTAACTTGAATTTTCAAATTATTTGCTAACGCATCTTTTATAGTGTAGTTTATATTTTCAATTAAATCTGGCAATAAATAGTGCTTTGGCTCTTTTTGTTTTTTTAATTCTATTTCATCTATTATTTTATTCATTTCTGGAATTGTATTAAATGGTTTCCATTTAATCATTTTTCTCATAATATCACCTTATTCTTTATTATGCCCAGCTAAGGTGTTATTTCTCTTTTTTATTGTTGAGTAATCTAATAAACTAGAAGCTTTTAATACTGCATTTTCGCCATATTTCTTTGCTATTTCATCTAGTTCTTGTAATAGTTTTTCATTGTTTTCTTCTTCAGCAATTTCTTCAAATAAATTCAATTGTTTATATAACTTATCAGTTATTTTTCCAACAGCAATGGATATTTTTCGTATTGGTAAATCTTCTACATAATTTTCATAAATACTAATACAGTATTTATATAATGTTTCCTCGTTATCAGTTTCTGCGTCTAATTTTTTTGAATGATGAAAACCACCACCAATTATTCTAGAGTAAGAAATACCAAATGAGATAAGTTTGCAAGTTTTTTTGTTTTGTCTTAAGCGTTTAGCAATTTTAGAACACATTTCTTTTATAATTAATCTAGTTGTTTCCACGTTATAGTCTTTATATAGTATTTGACTTATACCATAACTTTTATTTTTTATTTCTTCTTTTTCACTGATTTTGCTATAATCAATTCCATTCGCGTGCAGATATAAATCTTCTCCTAAAATACCAAATCTCTTTTTATAAAAGTTAATATCATATTTGTTTATATCTCCTAGTTTATATATTCCAAGAGAATTTAATTTTTTCATTGTTTTAGAACCGATTGACCAAACTTTATCAAGCGGTGTTATATTCCATAACTTTGTTTCTATATCATCTTTTGTCCATTTTGCAATTCCGTTTTCATTGTGTTTTGATTCCACATCCATTGCGACTTTTGCCATAAAAAGATTAGGGCCTATTCCTGCACTGCTTTTTATTTTAGTTTTATTAAATATGTCTTCTTTTATTTTTAGTGCTAGTTCGTAATCTGTCATTTTATAAAGTTTTAAATAATCTGTTACATCTAAAAATACCTCGTCAATTGAATAAATGTGCATGTCATCTTTACTTACATAGTTTAAATATATTTCAATTATTTCTTTGCTTTTTTCTAGGTATAGTTTCATTCTTGGTTTTGCATATATGATTTTAATGTTTTTTGGTAATTCAAATATTCTTCCTCTAGATTTAACTCCTAATTTTTTTAAATAGGGGGTTACTGCCAAAGTAATCGCACCGTTTCCTCTAGTAATATCAGTAACTACAAGTGGAGTAGTATCTGAATCTAAGCCTCTTTCAACACATTCAACTGATGCAAAAAAACTTTTTAAATCAATACATATAATATTTCTTTCTTCCATATATAACACCAACTTTTGTTTGCTATATATAGTATATCTAAAAGTAATATTTTAGTCAATTTCCAAATTATGTTAATTCATAAGAACTTATATTTACTTTGTAAGTGTTTGTTGTCGTTTTTATGGTTAGAATATTATCTTTTAATTCACTATTTATTATTTCATTTGAATCTATTATGTCTATTATAACTATATCATCTTCTTTATAATCTATTAATTTTAGTATATTGTTCTCAGTAACTACTAAAAAATTGTTATATGTTTTAATATAGTCATAATTTTTATCTTGATAGTCTTTGGTGTTTAAGGTTTTATTATTAATAAAATCAAATGTGATTAGTTTGTCATTATCTTTTATTATAGTTATTCCATCTTTAAAATAAAAAACTGTATCTATGTTATGTAATGTACAATCTGTGCATTCATAACAACTTAGTAATGTATTTTGAGTTCCATGTTTATAAAAGTTTATACCATTTTCATTATAGCTATACATATATTTATACTCTTTTATGATAGTGTTTTCCTCTTTATAAATCTTTTTTATAAAGTGAATTGGTACGATTACTAGGGAAAATATACTAAATATTATCAATGTTATTTTTTTCATAAGTTGATTATATAATGCTCTAATAGTTTATTCAATTATTTAGACAAATGATGACTTTTTTTTCTGTTTGTATTTATTATTAATCCTATAAATATGATGTATGTAATTATACTGCTGCCACCATAACTTATATATGGAAGTGGTATTCCCATTATCGGTAGTAGGCCAATAGTCATACTTATATTTTGTATTTGTGAAAAAATGAGTGTTATTATTATACCTGATAGTATATATTTTTCTACAGTTTTAGATGTATTGGTTATTTTGTTTAATATTATTAAATTAAACACTATGATAATTGTAAGCAGTGTTATTACACCAATAAATCCATTATTATTTGCATAAATTGAAAATATGAAATCAGAATACGCTTCAGGTATGTATATTGGTGTGTTTCTTAAACCTAAGCCTGTAAATCCACCGGTTCCAATAGCGATTAGGCTATTTTCTAACTGCATTCCTTCACTTATTTGCCAATTAATTATTCTGTCAATTCTATAAAATATTGAACTACCAAATATGTCTAGTATTACGTCTGGGTAAAAAATGTATGTAATAATGAATGTAGATATTAATATTGTTAAAAATGTCAACATTATAATAAACCATCTGTTTCTCAGTGGACTTATAAATAGTAGCATTAAATATATCAAAGCATACATTATAACACTACCCGTATCTGGTTCAATAAATACAAGTAGTGATGGTATTAATGTGATTATAAACGTTAACATTATTAGTTTTAGTTCTTCTTTAGCAGTTATTTTGTTTTTAAAATGATATTTTTCAATAACACTTGATAAAAATAAGATTAAAGCTATCTTCATAAATTCTGATGGTTGAAATGTTATTCCGAATATCGTAAGCCAACACGTTGAACCATTTATTTCTTCTCCAATAAATAGTGTAAGTATTAGTAGTATATTACATAAAACATATAGATAAAATGAATATTTAAGTAGTTTTTCATTCCCGATAGTCATAACTACTATAGATAAGATTATTCCAATAAGAACTGATGCGAGTTGTTTAATGTGCAAATTATCATATGAACTTCCAATTAGTTCTGATGCACTATAAATAGAAAGTATTCCTATACTTATCATAAAAAATAAACATGTTAATAGTAGAATGTTGTAGTTTTTTGTTTTCATAGTATTAGTATTTACAATTATTTGGCTGTTTAGAACTAATTTTTATGTTTTTCATAAAATAATATAGGTGATATTTATGGGTAAACTTCCTAAAGTTTATGTTAATAAAAAAAGTAATAAAGTTGTTAACAATGAAGAAATATTTTATTCTAAAGATGATAATACACATAACAATACTTTGAATTATAGTAATAGTATTGTTAATAGTTTGATAATTCATAAAAAAATAAATGATATATTTAATTCACCAAACTTTGTTTATAAAGTAAACGTAATGGTAACTACTAAAGATGAAGGTGAAAAAGAATTGGTTCTAATTGCTAAAACATCTGATCATGTGCTAACCATTGATAATAAAGTTATTTTAATAGATGATATTTTGAAAATATATGAAAAATAGTTTATAATATTATCGGTGGTAAATAGTGTCTGTTATAGAAGATAAAGAATATTTAGATTGTAGAATAAAAGAATTTATAAAAATAGTTTTAGAAGAGTTCAACGATAAAATTACTGAGAGCCAGAAACAGTATATACTTAGTTTACTGCAAAAAGAATCTAATATAATTATGCATGATGAAAGTATTAATTGTTTTTATAGAGAAGGAAAAATATATTACCCTTTACAGTATTATACGATTATTGACGATATAAAAAATAATGATAATAGATATGGTTTACGCAGAGGAAAAGTGTTTGTAAGTGATGAAAGTAAGGTTATGAATGATAATAATTATGCTAATTTTTTTGAATATGCAATTCTTGCTGGTTTAACGCCACGAGAAGTTTTTGAAATGTTCACTTTACATGAAACTATGCATTTGTGTGGTGCGACAGGGCATGAACCACTTAGTGAAGCTTTTACAGAGTTAAAAGCAAGAGAATTATCGTTAAAGTATGGAATAAATGCTGCTTGTTGTAGTTATTCAGATGAAGTGAAAATTGCTCTTAAATTACAAAAAATATTTGGTAAAGAAGTATGTGATGCTTTAATTTTTGTACCAAATAAATATAAGGCAGATTATTTAAGTGAGTATTTAAATTCAGAATGCGGTGATTTATATAGACAAATAAACAATGAATTGAATTTGCAATTACTTGCTTACCAAAATCAGAGATATGAATTAAGTGGTATAAAAGGAATCAAAGAAGCGCTTACAAGATATAATAATAAGGATTATGCTAATGTGTATAAACTATTAGATGATTTTAAATCTATAGAATATAAATAACTCCTGTGATATAATACTTCACAGGTGAAGTTGTATGAATCTACCAAATATGATTGAAGCGAAAAAGAGAGATAAGAAAGAGTTTAATGTTTATAATTATAAAAATGAAGAATGTGTTTTAAAAAATAAAAAATATTTTATTAGAACTTATGGATGTCAAATGAATGAGCATGATACTGAAAAGATTAAGGGAATATTAGAACTTAATGGTTTTAGTGAGGTATTTGATGTTAAATTAGCAGATGTTGTAATTTTAAATACATGTGCAATTAGAGAAAATGCTCATAATAAAGTTTTTGGATTTTTAGGCCAATTAAAACATTTAAAAGAATCTAAAAAAGATTTATTAATTGGCGTTGGTGGATGTATGCCTCAGGAAGAAAATGTTGCTAATGAAATTAAGGATAAATATAAGTATATTGACTTTGTTTTTGGTACTCATAATATAGATAATATAATTGGTATTATAAATGAATGTGTTCTTAATAATCGCCAGAATATTGAAGTTTATAGTAAATATGGAGATGTTTGTGAGGGATTCCCTTTTAAAAGAGATAATGGTATAACTGCTTATGTTGATATTATTCTTGGGTGTAATAAGTTTTGTACTTATTGTATTGTTCCGTATACAAGAGGGGCTCAAAGAAGTAGAAGTAAAGAAAGTATTATTAGAGAGGTTCAAATGTTAAAAGAGCAAGGTTATAAAGAGGTAACTTTGCTAGGACAAAATGTAAATGCTTATGGGAAAGATATATATGATAATTATACTCTTGCTAATCTTTTAAAAGATGTTAGTGGTACTGGAATCGAAAGAATTCGTTTTGTTACTAGTCATCCTTGGGATTTTATTGATGATATGATAGAAGTGATTGCTCTTATGCCTAATGTTATGCCTTATGTACATCTTCCAGTTCAGTCAGGTAGTAATAAAATATTGAAGTTAATGGGTAGACGTTATACAAAGGAAAATTATATTGAACTTTATAATAAAATAAGATCTAAAATAGAAAATGTTAGTGTTACTACTGATATTATAGTTGGGTTTCCAGGTGAAACAGAAGAAGATTTTAATGAAACTATATCACTTGTTAATCAATGTAAGTTTGATGGTGCATTTACTTTTGCATATTCTCCTCGTGAAAATACGCCTGCTAGTATTATGGAAAATCAAGTGGAAGAAACAGTAAAATTTGAAAGACTTAATAAATTAAATGAAGTTGTTAATAGATATAGTAATGAAAATAATTCAAAGTATTTAGACAAAGTTGTGAAGGTTTTAGTGTTAGGGCAAAGTGAAAAAGGTAATGATAAACTTATGGGTTATACAGAGAATATGAAACTTGTCAATTTTATCGGAGATAAAAGTTTGATTGGTGAAATTGTTGATGTAAAAATAACTGATGCTAAAAGTTTTAGTATGGATGGTATTTTATTAAATTAATTAAAAACTTATAATACTTATTTGTTCAATTTTAACTAGGCACATAAATTAGTTTTCTTGCATAAATTAAACTAGGTGATATGTGTGAATAAGTTTAAGGAAATTGTAACTAAAGCTATAGTAGGTAAAGGTAAGAAGACTTTTAGAAATAATTATGAAATTGCACTTGAAGATGAAGTGGATACAGTGCTTGGCTGTTGGATTATTAATCATACAATGAGTGGAAAAAATAACAGCGGTAAAGTTAAAATAAATGGAAGTTACGATGTGAACATATGGTATAGTTATGATGGTAATACTAAAACTGATGTAGCTAGTAAAAAAATAAATTATGAACATAATGTTGATAATAATTTAAAAGATGATGGTAATTTGAACGATAGTTCTGAAATAATTATAAGAAGTCTTAAAAGTCCAACATGTGTAGAAGTAAGTAGTGAAGATAATATTATAAAATATGTAGTTGAAAAAGAACTTGGTATTGAAATAATTGGAGATACTAAAGTTAAAATTGCTATTTATAATGATGAAGAAGACTATGAAGTGTTAGATGATGGGTTATCTGAAGAAGAATTAAATGAGGTTATTGATCAAATAGATGAAGTGAATGAAGAGTATTTAGGATAAAACCTAATATTCTTTTTATTTGCAAATGATGTCTAATATTGCTATAATGTTTTTGAAAAAGGAGCGATATTTTATGGCAAAGAGAGATATTTTTATAGGGGGAGCTTGGCCTTATGCAAATTATTATTTACATATTGGTCATTTAGCTGCATTGTTACCGGGAGATATTATTGCAAAATATTATAGACAAAATGAAGATAATGTCATGTATGTCTCTGGTTCTGATTGTCATGGAACGCCTATAACTGAAAGAGCGAGAAAAGAAAATGTTTCTCCGGAAGAAATTGCTGGTTTTTATCATGAAGAGTTTGTTAAAACTTTTAATAATTTAGGTTTTGAGTACGATGAATATTCTGCTACTATGTGTGATTATCATAAACAATATGTTATGGAACAATTTAAAATAATGTTAGATAACGGATATATATATGAAAAAGAAACTATGGAAGATTATTGTGATACTTGTGATAAGTTTTTAGCTGATAGAGAAATAGTTGGTGTTTGTCCTTATTGTGGTGGTGTAAGTACTGGGGATCAATGTGAAAATTGTAATCATTCTTTGAATAGTTCTGAAGTTCTAGATAAACATTGTAAAATATGTGCGAGTGTAACTAATAGTAAACTTAATAAACATTTATATTTTAAATTGCCTGAATTCAAAGATGCACTTCAAGAATTGATAAATAAAAATAAAAGTAGTTGGAGAAAAAATGCTTTAGGTGAATCTCAAAAATATATAGACATGGGGCTCGTTGAAAGAGCAGCTACTAGGCAGCTTGACTGGGGTGTGCCTGTTCCTGTTTCAGGTTATGAAGACAAAAGGATTTATGTATGGTTTGAAGCAGTTATGGGTTATTTGTCTGTTGGAAATCATGTATCACTTCAAAGGGGTATTGATTTTAATCAATTTATGTCTAATGATAATGAGAATTTGAGAACTTATTATGTTCATGGCAAAGATAATATTCCTTTTCATACTATAATCTTTCCAGCACTCATATTGTCTTTGAAAAATAATTTTAGATTACCAGACTATATAGTTTCATCTGCTTATGTTAATTTGAATAATGAAAAAATGAGTAAGTCAAAAGGTAATTTGATAACTGTTAATGAATTGTTAGAATCATTTGATAGTGATACTGTAAGATTTTACTTTGCATTTAAAGGACCAGAAACAAATGATGTAAGTTGCTCTATAGATGATATTGTGCAAACGCATAATAAGTTTTTAGTAGGTATGTTAGGTAATTTTGTTAATCGTAATTTATCTTTTGTAAATAAGAAGTTTGATGGTATCATAAGAGAAGGTATAGTTGATGAAGAAATAAAACGTATGACTTTAAAAACTTATAAGTCTGTTGGTGAATCCTTTGAAAAAGGAGAAATAAGAACTGCAGTTAATCAGATTATTGAATATATTAGTGCAGCAAATAAATATTATGATAGTAAAGAGCCTTGGGTTCAAGTTAAAGAAAATGTAGAAGAGTTTAATAATATTACTTATACTTGTACTTATATGATAGCAAATATTGCTAATTTAATTCATCCAATTTTACCGAACGCATCTAAAATTATTAAAGAAATGTTAAATATTGATGGGTTAAAATGGGAAGAAGAACTAATAAAAGGTGAAATTAGATTGAAGGAAGTTAAATTATTATATAATAGAATAGAAAATAATAATTGATTTTTAGAGATGTCAACAAAAAAACGTTGACATCTTTTTTTCTTTATAGTAATATTATTAGTAATGTGAAAGGAGATAATTATGGTAAAATTAAGATTAAAGAGAACTGGTTCAAAGAAAAGACCAAGCTATCGTATTGTAGCAGCTGATTCAAGAGATAAAAGAGATGGTAGTTTCATTGAATTAATTGGTACTTATCAACCACTAGAAGAATCTAATAAGTACAATATAAATGAAGAAGTAGCTATTAAATGGTTAAATATGGGAGCAATGCCAACTGATACTGTAAGAAGTATTTTTAGTCAAGTTGGAATTATGGAAAAGTTTCATAATAGCAAGAGAAAATAAATGTCATTAGTAGAATATTCTGAATTTCTAATTAAAAATCTTGTTGATGATCCTGATTTAATTAAAGTTAAGGATTTTGAAACTGAAGAGGGTTTAATTATAGAAATATTAGTGAGTGAAAATGATATGTCACAAGTTATAGGTAAAGGTGGCAAAGTAGCTAATTCTATTAAAACTTTAATTCAAACAAAGGCGTTTTTAAGTAATATTAAAAATGTTAAAATTAATATAGATTCTTTTTAAAGCAAGGTATAAAAATGCTTTGCTTTTATTTTTTTAAAAAAATGTCGTTTTTTGTAGCATTTTATTTTTTTTTGTATTATAATGTATTTATAAAATATGTGAGGGTGTGAAAATGAAAAAGATGAATGCTTTTTTTGATGTTTTTGGTAATGCTTTAAAACGTAAAATGAGAAATAAGTATTTTGTTCTTATGTCTGTTTTAGTTTTAATGTCATTTGTCATTTTATCAAGTTATGCGGTTTTTATGATTTCAACAGGAAAGTTTAGAAGTAGTGAATTGTTTGTGGCTAAATTACTATATGGTATTAGTGTTACCGAGGCTATAGACACAGATGCAACTGTTACAAATAATGTTGTAGTGGTTC
>CALVVN010000006.1 GCA_944363865.1 uncultured Bacilli bacterium | reverse complement strand
TTCATAATAAAAAAGATAAATTATTAGAACTTGTTATGGAAGAATATTTATCTAAAGAGGACTATAAAAAACAGGTAGATTTGATTAATGAAGAAATAATTACGAATCAAAAAAGATTAAATGAACTGCAAAATAATAAGCAAGATAAAAACTATATTGAAAATAAAATTAATGAATTAAAAAAAATATTAGATAATTGTTTAACTGATGATGAGTGTTTCAATGATGTATTTAATGAATTAATTGATAGAATTTATGTTTATAAAGAAAAGGATAAAAAGATAAAACTAGATATTTATATGAAAACAGGAGAAAGCATCAATACATTCTCTGATAATTTAGGTAGAAAGTTTCATTTAATAGACGACTATACAACAAGTACAATCAGTTTCCACAATAGTTAATGGAGGTACAATGATGCAACCATACATAGTAAAAGCCATAAGTGAACCAGAGACATCAGTTATAATTGATGAATTTTTACCGACAATAAAAAAAGAAAAAGTAATAAGTGAAGAAACTAGCGAATTAGTAAAATATGTTTTAGAAAGTGTTGTTGCAAATGGAAGTGGAAGAAATGCTTATATAGAAAATTACCGAGTTGGTGGTAAAACAGGGACAGCACAAAAAGTAGGAAGTGACGGAAAATACATGGTAGGAAATTATGTTCTATCATTCATTGGATTTATGCCAGCAGATGACCCAGAATATGTTATTTATATAGCCATAGACAATGCAAAAGGGGTTACACAATACGGTGGAACGGTAGCTGCACCTATTGCAGGGAGCATCTTAAAAACAATAATAAATTTATATGATATAGAAGAAGACAACACTGGTTTACCAAGAGAATACCTGTGGTATGAACAAAAATATGTTACAGTTCCAGATGTGGTGAACATGACAAAAAAAGAAGCGATAAAGTCATTGAGCGGTTTTACAATAGAATACTCTGGGTCAGGTGATAAAGTAATTAGCACATCACCATCAGCAGGTGCGCGAGTAAAAGAAGGAAGCATAATCAAAATAATGTTAAATTGACATAAAATAGTAAAGTAAACTTTAGATTTTTTGCTTAAAAGAGTATAATTAATATACGAGGAGAGATAACTATGTTAATTTTAGCAAAATCAATATTAGGCTTAATGTTAGGTTTTTTCATAACAGTAATTTTAGGATATTTCATGATTCCTATTTTAAGAAAAATAAAATTTGGGCAAGTGATAAGTACTCACATAACAAAGAGACACTTATTAAAAGAAGGTACACCCACTATAGGTGGTTTAATATTCATAATTCCGACAGTAATTACAATGATATTACTTTACATAAGAGGAAGTTTAAACTTTTCGTATAACTTGCTAATAGTGATGTTCGTCTTCGTTTCATACTCATTATTAGGTTTTATAGATGATTATTTAAAAATAAAAAGACACAACAACGACGGTTTAAGTATAATACAAAAATTAATTGCGCAGGTATTTATTGCTCTAGTATTTTTCTATATTTATATGAGAAGTGGTGGAGAGACAATATTAGAGATAACATCACTTAATTTTAGCGTAGATTTAAAATGGACATATGGATTATTTATACTTTTTTTGTTAGTTGGAACCTCTAATGCAGTCAATATAACTGATGGTGAGGATGGCTTAGCTGCAGGTTTATCAGCAATAGCTTTTATGAGTTTCGGAATAATAACATGGGGAACAAACTGGGTTGAAGGATACCAAGAAATGGCAATTTTTTGTTTCATACTTGTAGGAGCGTTATTAGGATTTTTAGTTTACAACACCCATCCGGCAAAAGTATTTATGGGGGACACTGGTTCATTAGGATTAGGTGCAACACTAGCATCAATAGCGATATTATCAAAGCATGAACTAAGTTTGGCATTAATAGGTGGAGTCTTTATTGCAGAAACATTATCAAGTCTAATACAAATAATATCTATAAGAAAGTTTAATAAAAAAGTATTTAAAATGGCGCCATTACATCATCATTTTGAACAGTTAGGTTGGGAAGAAAGAGACATAGTAAAACTTTTTTGGATAGTAGGATTTATGTTAGGAATGATTGCAGTTTATTACGGTGTTTGGCTATAACATAAAAAAGGGGGGTTATATTTGAAAAAGGATAAAATTTTATCACTTGCAGTACTACTAATTAGTATTTTTGGAATTATAATGATATATAGTTCAAGTTATATATGGGCTGAATATAAATATAATAACCCATTTAAGTACGTAATAAATCAAAGTATATTTTTTATATTAGGGTTGGTAGTGATAAACATAATATCTAAAATAAACTACGAATTTTATAAGAAAAAAGCAAACCTCATATTAGGCGTTTGCTTTTTATTATTAGTGCTTGTCCTCATTCCTGGGATTGGCGTAGAAAGAAATGGGTCAAGAAGTTGGTTTGGTATAGGTTCTTTAGGAATTCAACCTAGCGAACTAGCTAAAATAGGATTAGTAATTTTCATTTCAAAGTTCTTGGCTAAAAATGATAAAGATAAAAAAGAAACAAAAGAGTTTATATGGCCAGTTTTACTAGTAATTGTTGTGTTTTTTGGTTTAATAATGTTAGAGCCTGACTTTGGAACAGGAATGGTAATAGTAATTTCTCTTATAGGACTAATATTTATAACTGGTACAAAACTAGGAATATTTATTAAATTAGGTTTACTCGGACTTGTGGGAATAATAGGGTTAATCATAGCTGCGCCATACAGATTAAAGAGAATAACATCATTTTTAAATCCATGGAGTGACCCATTAGGTAGTGGATTTCAAATAATACAAAGCTTGTATGCAATTGGACCAGGCGGATTACTTGGATTTGGTTTTTTAAACTCGAGACAAAAACATTTTTATTTACCAGAACCTCAAACAGACTTTATTTTTTCAATTATATGTGAAGAATTTGGAATATTAGGACTCCTAATAGTAACAACATTATTTATAACGATTTTTTATAGGTGCATTAAAATAAGTATAAATCAAACAGATTTATTTGGAAAATACTTATCATTTGGTTTATCATTTATGCTAATATTTCAAACTTTATTAAACCTAATGGTTGTCGTAGGTATATTGCCAGTAACGGGCGTAACGCTTCCGTTTATAAGTTATGGTGGTAGTAGTTTACTTACGAGTTATGCAATGATAGGAATTATATTAAACATCAAAGGTAAATAATTTAAGAACAGTCAGTTTAAATTACTATATTTTGTATAAAATAATAATAGCCATAAATTGGAAAGAAAAATACCGAAAAATTATATTAAAATATACGTTGGTGGTTATTATGGATGTACAAGAGAAATTACAAATATTATCAGACAGTGCAAAATACGATGCATCATGTTCTTCAAGCGGAAGTAAAAGAGCTAGTAAAAAAGGTTTGGGTAATGCGTCTATAAGCGGAATATGCCATTCATATTCTAATGATGGCAGATGTATTTCACTACTCAAAATATTATTAACAAACGCTTGTATATACAATTGTGAATACTGTATCAATAGAAGAAGTAATAATATAAAACGTGCTACTTTTACGCCAGAAGAAATATGCTATATAACAGTAAACTTTTATAAAAGAAATTATATTGAAGGGTTATTTCTAAGCTCTGCAGTAATTAAAAATCCAGATTACACAATGGACTTAATTATAAATACAGTAAGTTTACTTAGAAATAAATATAATTTTAATGGATATATCCATGCAAAAGCGATACCAGGAGCAAGTTCAAGTTCAATAAAAAAACTTGGACAATTAGTTGATAGATTAAGTGCTAATATAGAATTACCGTCAGAGGCAAGCATCAAACTTTTAGCACCCAGCAAAAATGAAAAATCAGTAACAAAAATAATGCAGCAAATAAAAGAAAATAAAAATAAGAACTTTGTTCCAGCAGGTCAATCCACTCAAATGATAATAGGTGCTACAAACGATAGTGATTACGACATAATAAATAAAAGTTCACAATTATATCAGAATTATTCATTAAAAAGAGTATTTTATTCTGCATATATTCCGATAAATCAAAGTTCACTTTTACCGACGTTAACAATACCACCACTAAAAAGGGAACACAGGTTATATCAAGCAGATTGGTTAATGAGATTTTATGGATTTAAAGCTAAAGACTTATTAGAAAAAGACGATAATTTTAATTTATTATTAGATCCAAAAATCACATGGGCATTAAAAAACTTAAACGAATTTCCAAAAGAAATTAACAAAGTAAACTACTATGAACTATTAAAAATACCAGGCATTGGACCCACTAGCGCAAAAAGAATAATCAAATGCAGAAAAAAATTTAAAATAACATTTTTAGATTTAAAAAAAATGGGAGTAGTTTTAAAAAGAGCAAAATATTTTATAACGTGTGATAACCAATATTATTTTAAAAGAGATAATTTTAATAAAAACTTTATTGAGAAAAAATTAATATTAGAAGAAAGGCCAAAATATGAACAAATGAGGTTATTTGAATGAATCGAGTAGTTACATACATATATGATGATACATTTATAGACTTAATCAGTCTAATAGCAAAATTAATAATTAACAAGGCTAGGCCTTACTCCATACAGAGCAAAAAAAATTATGTAGCTACATTGTTTAGTGAATACAAAGAATATGAGTTTGATCCAAAAATAGCAAAAAAATTATTAAATAGATTATCACATAAAACCAAAAAAGCAATAATCAATATGTATTTATCAAATAACAATAACAAAGAAATAGTTATATATTATTTTATAAAAAATAGTTTGAAATACGAAGATGATATTTTTCAAATGAGAAATCTGAAATGTGTACATGAAGGTCTAAAAATATCAAAAAATGTCACTAGAGAAACTCATAAGTTTAAAGGATTTACAAGATTTAAACTATTAAATAACAACGTTTTATATGCTGAAATATTACCGACAAACAACATAATATTTTTACTATCAAAACATTTTAAAGTTAGATTAAGAAATGAAAAATGGGTAATAAAAGATGTAAAAAGAAATATTTATTGCATGTACGAAAAAGGAAAAATATATTACGTAAATGATGATTTGGAAGTAAACAAACTAGAGTTTGATGAAAACGAAAATCAAATAGAAAAATTATGGAAAAACTTTTTTAATACAATATCAATTAAAGAAAGAGAAAATAAAAAACATCAAATGAGTTTAATGCCTAAAAAGTATTGGAAATATATTATAGAAATGGAAGATGTAAATGAAAAAAGTGATAAGTGAAAAAGAGACAAAAGAAAAAATAGAAGAAGCAATCAACTTAATATGTGGTACTGTAAAAAAGACACTAGGACCATTAGGCAGCGATATGTTAATAGATAATTCAAATATGATGCCATATATTACAAATGATGGGGTAACAATAGCAGAAAATATAGAAAGTGAAGATATTATAATAAACACCATATTAACTATAATAAAAAGTTCTGCAATAAAAACAAATGAAATAGTTGGTGACGGGACAACAACTACATTAGTTTTACTAGAAAAGATTTACAAATCTGGGCTAAAAGAAATAGAAAAAGGTCAAAATCCTTTTATATTAAAAAAATTGATAGAAGATAGTTTGAAAAAAATTATCAAGTTAATAAAAAAAGAAAAAATAAAAATAACTAAAGATATAATTAAAGACATCGCAACAGTTTCTAGCAATGACGAACAAATAGGCAATATTATTAGCAATATATTTTATAAGTATAGTCAAATAGAAATAAAAGAAGGTAAAAAAGAAATAGATACAATAGATGAAGTAACTGGATACTATTTTGAAAATCTATTAGTTTCTCCATATTTTTTAGAAGTAAAGCAAAAATTAAAATTGGAAGACGCGTACGTATTAATTAAAACAAACAGCGTCACTGATTTAGAGCAAATTGAAAATATAATAAATCACATAATAATAAACAATAAACCATTACTGATAATAGCAAAAGACTTCAGTGAATATGTAGTAAATCAAGTACTATCATTTAACCATGAAAATATGACAAATATATATTTAACTACATTGCCTGAATATGGAAATAATCAACTCAAAGTAATAAAAGATATTGAAGAACTTACAAGTGCTAATATAGAAAAAAGTGATAAAAAAAGCGAAACAAACAATTTAGGAACTGCAAAGAATATAATAATAGACGAAGAAAAAATAATTATAACTAGTAATATTAGTATGAGTCCATATATCAAAGAAATAGAAAGAGAGTATAGTAATTTAAATAATGAATTTGACAGAGAGTTTGCAAAAAACAGGTTAAATAAATTAAAGAATGGCACAGGTATTATAAATGTCGGTGGATTAACAAACTTAGAAATAAAAGAAAAGAAAATGAGATACGACGATGCACTAAGTTCAGTAAAGTCATTAAAAAATGGAGCATTAATAGGCGGTGGCTTAACATTATACAAAATAGGTGAAAAGTTAGACATAGAAACAAAAGGCGATGAAATAATGAAAGAAGTTTTAAGCACGCCAATAAAACAATTAATAAATAATATCGGATTAGAAAGTGGTGAGATATTAAAAGAAATAAAAGAAAAAAAATATACAATACTATATAATACAAAGAAAAACAAATTAGAAAATATACAAACTACTAAAATATTGGATTCATATAATGTAGTAATAGAATCATTAAAGAACGCTGTTTCCATAGCAAATTTATTACTAAATATTTCAAATGTTGTAATAAATGAAACAAATATTAAAAAAACTATTGTTGAAGAAATATGAAAAGTGTTATAATCAAATAGGAGGAAAAAAATGAAAAAAATAAAAATATTATTTCTATTTATAACACTATTATTTATAAGTGCATGTAATAGCGAAAAGATTGATGAACAACTTAATACAGTAACTATCAACGTGTATGATAAAGAGTCAAATTTAATTTATGATGAAAAAGTTGAAACAAAAGAAGAAATTTTATCTGACGTTATTACAAACATAGAAGATCTTAAAGTAATTACAGTAGATAGTGAATACGGAGAATATATAACATCAATTTTAGATATTGAAGAAGGAGATAATTATTATTGGAGTTACTATATAGATGATGAATATGCTCAAACGGGAATATCTAGTTGTAAAGTAGAAGATGGAAAAACATATTCATTTAAGATTGAGAGGTATGTAAGTGATTAGTTCATTATTAATGTTAGGGAGTTCTTTAAATAAGAAAACATCAAAAATATTTATTGTTACTTGGTTAGCATATATGTTTTTTGGTAGTAACTTATCATTGGGAATTACATTTCCAGTAATAAATGCAGTTGTATTTTTGACGATTACTGTATTATTTAGTAAAATAAAAAACAATAAAATTAATATTCTATGTTCTGTAATGTCTATATTAGTTTGGAGTATAAGCATAGATATTATTTGCTATTATCTATATCCGCCAATGTCGAGTAGTATCAGTTTAATGGGATATATATATAATGGAATATTATTTAATTACAAATATGCAATTATAAATGTAATTTCATTATTTATAGCAGGAATTTTATTTAATTTAAAGAAAATTTTATTGCATAAAGTAAAAATAATATGTAATATAAAAGAAAAAGTTGTATTTGATGTGTAAATTTTAATGATTATTTTAATATTAACCTTGTTATTTGCAAATAGCAAAAACAAGGTTTTTATATGTAATAAGATTAGAAATATTAGGAATAATAAAATATAGGGTTAATTTATAATAGTAATTGACAATAACAATTATAAAAAGTATAATATTATTTAGAATATGGGTGAAGAGTTATGTTAGAAAGAGTAAAAGAATATGTAATACAAAAGAAAAGAAGTAAAAGATTTATATTTGGATTTATATTAGTAATGTTAACAATAGTAACAGGGTTATCATATGCAGTTTTTATGATTTCAACAGGAAAGTTTAGAAGTAGTGAATTGTTTGTGGCTAAATTACTATATGGTATTAGTGTTACCGAGGCTATAGACACAGATGCAACTGTTACAAATAATGTTGTAGTGGTTC
>CALVVN010000005.1 GCA_944363865.1 uncultured Bacilli bacterium | reverse complement strand
TTTTGTGGTATTATTTATGCATAAATGTTTTGATTAGGACATGGTTAATTATTGATTCTATATAGCGAGCTTGTGATGGTGAGAGACAAGTAAGATAAATTTTTAATTACTACCTATGAACTGACTTCGAAAGAAGTTCCGGAATATTTCCGTTATAATAATTAAGTTAAATTAAGGATGGTACCGTGCTATGCACTCCTTGTACTGTCCTTTTTATTTTGGAGGGTGTTATGATAAATATTAAAGAAGATGAAAAGTTAAGTGTGTTAAATCATAGTTGTGCACATTTATTGGCTCAAGCCGTTAAGCATTTGTATCCAAATGCTAAATTTTGGGTTGGTCCAGTTATTGAAGAGGGCTTTTACTATGATATTGATTTAGGTGATGAAGTTGTAAAAGAAGAAGATTTAGAAAAAATAGAAAAAGAAATGAAAAAGATTTCCAAAGATGGAAAAAGAATTTATAGAGAAGAAATAACTAAGAATGAGGCATTAGAAAAATTTAAAGATGATCCTTATAAAATAGATTTAATTAATAGAATGGATGAAGAAAATACAGTTATAAGTATGTATACTCAAGGAGATTTTACAGATTTATGTCGTGGGCCTCACGTTGAATCAGTTAAAGAACTTAAATATTTTAAACTTCTTAAAGTAAGTGGTGCGTATTGGAAAAACGACGCAAATAATAAAATGCTTCAAAGAATATATGGAATATGTTTTACATCTGAAGAAGATCTTAATGATTATTTGAATTTCTTGGAAGAGGCAAAGAAAAGAGATCATAGAAAGTTGGGAAAAGAACTTGATTTATTTATGATTAGTGATTTTGGTCCTGGTTTTCCATTTTGGTTACCAAACGGAATGATTATTAGAAATATTTTAGAAACTTTTTGGTATGAAGAACACACTAAAGAAAATTATAAGTTTATTAAAACGCCAACTATGTTGAGTAAAGAATTATGGGAGTTAAGTGGTCACTGGGCTAATTATAAAGACAATATGTATACTAGTCAGATTGATGATAAGGAATTTGCTATTAAGCCAATGAATTGTCCTGGGGGAATGTTAGTTTATAAAAATAGTTTGCATTCCTATAGAGACTTACCACTTAGAGTTGGAGAACTTGGGTTAGTTCATAGACATGAAGCAAGTGGAGCATTGAGTGGCCTATTTAGAGTTAGAACTTTCACTCAAGATGATGCACATATATTTATGAAAGAAAGCGATATTGAAAGTGAAGTTATCAATTTAATTAAGTTTATAGATAGGATGTATGCGGTTTTTGGACTTAATTATTCTATTGAATTAAGTACTAGACCACTTGATAAGTTTATTGGTGAAATTAGTGTTTGGGATAGGGCTGAAGAAGCACTAAAAAATGCGGTTTCAAATGCAGGTAAAGAATATAAACTTAATCCTGGTGATGGAGCATTTTACGGACCAAAATTAGATTTTAAAGTATATGATTCTTTAGGTAGACCTTGGCAATGCGGAACTATACAGTTAGATATGCAACTTCCTAAAAGATTTGAATTGTTTTATATAGATGAACATGGTGAAAAAAAGGAGCCAATTATGCTTCATAGAGTTATTTATGGTTCTATTGAAAGATTTATTGGTATTTTAATTGAACATTATGCTGGCGCGTTTCCATTATGGTTAAGTCCAGTTCAAATTAATATTATACCTGTAAATAATGACTATCATTTAGAATATGCACTAGAAGTAAAAAATAAATTAGTTGAATTAGGGTTGAGAGTAGAAATAGATGATAGAGAAGAAAAACTTGGGTATAAAATGAGAGAAAGCCAAACTAAAAAAATTCCTATTACTTTGGTATTAGGTGATAAAGAAAAAGAAAGTAATTTTGTTAATGTACGTAAATATGGAGAAACTGAAACATCTAATGTAAAACTAGAAGAGTTTATTAATCTAGTTTTAGAAAGTATTAAAAATAAAAGTAAAAATATAAGGTAAGAAACTATCTACCTTATATTTTTGTTTTGTTGTATTTTGTAACAATCTAAAGTGTTTGACAATACTTCATACACGGTCATAGGACCTACACCTCCTGGAACTGGGGTTATATATTCACATTTTTTTGCTACTTTTTTAAAGTCCACATCTCCACATATTTTTCCATTGATTCTATTAATTCCCACATCAATTATAATTGAGTTTTTTCTAACCATATCATTTGTTATTAAGTTTGGCTTACCAACTGCAACAATTATAATGTCCGATTTTTTTGTTATTGATTTTAAATTTTTTGTCTTTGAGTGGCATAGTGTTACAGTTGCATTTTTATTTAATAAAGAATGGAATAGTGGTTTTCCAACTAAGTTACTTCTTCCAATTATTGTAATGTTTTTTCCTACTAATTCTATATTATAAAAATCTAACAAGTCTATTATTCCTTTTGCCGTACATGGTATTATTCCTGGTTCATTATTATATAATTTTGCAATATTTGTTTCAGTTAAACCATCAATATCTTTTAATTTATCAATACTATTTATTACTAATTTTTCATTTATATTTTTAGGTAAAGGTAATTGTACTAAAATGCCCGTTGTATTTTTATCTTTATTTAACTTTTTTATCACTTTTATAAGTTCATTTGTTGTGGTTTTTTCATAATGTAAATGTTTACATTCAATGTTGATGCTGTTACATTCTTTTATTTTATTTTTTATATATATTTTGCTTGCTTCATTATTGCCTACACTAATAACGGTTATTGATAATTTATCTTTAATTTTTGTAATTTTATTTTTTAGTTTAATTTTTAATTTGTTTTTACAATCTACACCATTTAATAATTTTGTCATAATATCTTCACCGATATAATTATACAATATATTGTTTAAAAATTAAATCTTTGTTATAATTAAAAATAGGGAGATAAATATATGACTGTAAAAAAATTGAATATTAAAAAATTAGCTATTGCAGTGGGAATAATATTGTTAATTATTTTATTAGTTTTATTTACTATAAAGAAGTATATGGATGATAAAAAAGAAAAGGCAACATATGAATATAAGTTTGCCCAGTTGGGGTATACTAGTGACGATGTTTTAGTTTTTAAAGAGATTTTAACTGATGAACAGTTAAATGCACTATTAGGGAAAGAATATGATGAATCATATGTGGATTTTATTCAATCTGAGTATTTTGATTTTGATAAATTAGATAGATATTTAAGTTATAGTAGTGATAACAAGGATGCTGACGTTAGTAAAGTTATAGCGGTTGTTAACGTGGGTGCTGACAAAGATTGGTATGAAGATGTTATAGAAACAGATACATCTAAAGGTAATTTGATGTTAGTAAATAAGTTTAATGGCTTGACAGCTGATTATGAGCCTGAACTTGTTTTAGTTTCTAGTACTTATGCATATGCTAATAAGTATGTTTCTACTAGTATATATGATGATTTAATAGGGCTTTTAGAAGCTGCTAGAGCAAGTGGATTTACTTTAGTTGTAAGTCAAGGTTATAGAAGTTATGCAGATCAAGAAGAAACATATAATAATTATAAGAGTTCTTATAGTACGAGCGAAGCAGATGAGTTTGTTGCTAGACCTGGTCATTCGGAATATCAGACTGGGCTTGGTGTTGATATAGAACCTTATGATCAAAATGTAGAGGATGTTTCGCAAAGTCCTGAACATAAATGGTTAATAAGTAATGCATATAAATATGGATTTATTTTGAGATATGAAGAAGGTAAAGAAGATATTACTGGGTTTGATTCTAATAATTGGAGATTTAGATATGTAGGTAGAAATGCTGCGTTACAAATACATGATAAAGATTTAACTTTTGATGAATATTATGAATATTACGTTAAGTAAGGGGTATTTATGAACAAAAAAGTAGTTGTATTAGGTGGAGGAACTGGGTTATCCACTTTGTTAAAAGGTTTAAAAATGTTTCCAGTAGATATAACAGCGATAGTGTCTGTTAGTGATGATGGTAGGAGTACAGGTAGACTTAGAAATGAGTTTAATATACCAGCAGTTGGAGATGTGAGACAAGTGTTAGTTTCATTATCTGAAACTGAACCTTTAGTAGAAAAATTGCTTAATTATAGATTTAAAACTTCTAGTGATTTAGATGGCCATACTGTAGGTAATTTACTTTTGACAGCTGCCTCTAATATAACGGGTAATATGAGCGACGGCGTTGAAGCCCTTTCAAAGGTTTTGAATTTAAGGGGTAAGGTTATTCCTTTAACTGAAGATAATGTTACTTTAATGGGAAGAATGAATGATGATTCTATAATTGAAGGCGAACATAATATTACTGAATCTAATAAAAAAATAAAAGAAGTATTTTATAAAGAAACGCCTGAAATCAATTCATTAGCACTTAAAGCAATAAGGGAAGCTAATTTAATTATTTTAAGTATGGGTAGTGTATTTACTAGTGTTATTCCTAATCTAATTTGTAAAAGTGTTATTGATGAAATTGATAAGTCTAATGCAAACATCATTTATGTTTGTAATATGATGACACAACCAGGAGAGACAGATGGTTTTAAGGTTAGTGACCATGTTAATTTATTAAATAGTTATTTGGGTGAAAAAAAGATTCATACTGTTTTAGTAAATAATAAAAATATTCCTAAAAAATTACTTGATAAGTATGCAACTGAAGAACAAAAAGATCAAGTTATTGTTGATTTTGAGAATATAAAGGATACTAAAGTTGTTGCTTCTAATTTCTTTATAATTAATAATAATATGATAAGACATGATTCACTTAAATTAAGTTTAGCTATTTTTTCTTATCTTTTATCTGAAAAAAATTAGTATATTGAGGAGAGTGTTGGTAAGTTAGTATTAAAAAGTTTTTAAAAGTATTAGTTTGGATTTTATTTTTGTTAGTTATCTTTATTTTTGTAGATACTTTACAGGCAAAGATATTTAACAATAGTCCTTTTATAAAAATTACAAAAAATGAAGATGGATTAGTTGTTGATAAAGGTGTTTTAGTCGATGCTTATATTGTAAATGGAGAGAAAACTACTTTGTTTATTTGGGAAGAGTTTTCAAAGGGAAATAGTAAAAATAATGATGGTTCTCCCTACAGTAATAATGAATTAGAAACTATGGCATTAGATTATTTCATGAAAAATGGTTCTGATTTATTGTCTCGTGATAATTATACTGTTGGAATATCTGAAGATGTGCCAGATTTATATCAAGATGAGGGTTTGGTTGTAATTGAAATTAGGCACGTTAATAATGGAAATAATACTCTAGATGCTAGATATTATATTAATATATACACAGGTAAGGGCTTTGATGATTTAAATAATGATATTATATTGGCTAAATAAAATATAATATTAATAAGAGTAAATTGTGTTTAAATTATTTTGTTATTTAATTTAAATAATATATTCAATGGAAAAAAGTATCTTAAATATGTATTATGATGAGTTGTATTATAAACTTTTTCCTTTTTCATCTTCTATATTGTTTGAATTTTCTAATTTATAGTTAGTTTCTACTGTTGATTTTATTTCTTCTAAACTCATACCATTTCTTCTTAACTTATTTATTTGTTCTTCATATTTTGGCATCTCCTTTTCTAATTTTTCATCAGAGATAAGGCTTCTCAATTTCTTCATATAACTATCTTTTAATTCTGCATTATCTTGAAAAATCAATTCTATACTTCTAGATAATTCATCAAAAATAATGTCCAAATCACTTATTTTTTTATAATAACTTATAAAACGTTTAGTTCTATCATTATCTTTGTCAATACCTATCTCGGTTCCTATATCAACTATAAAAGATGCTAGATTTTCTTGAAATTGTAAGTCGCTTATATATTCTGCATATAAACTTTTGCCACTTTTAGATATTTCCAATAACTCATCTTGATTGGACGTAAATATAATTTTGTCAATTTGTGATTGAGACATACCATTTGGAAACGAAGATATAAGTTTTTTTGCAAATTCCACATTTTTACCATAATTAGCTTTAGGATCGCCTAATCTATATTTTTTTGCAAACTCTTCTGTATAGTATTGAACTAATCCTTCAGTCAAGAAATGACCAAATTGAGCTTTTAAAGTATCATTCGTATTAGACAAATTAGGTCTTATGAAATAATGGAAGATTTCATGAACTATTATGCTATCAACACATGATTTTATTATTTCGTCGTTTGTTTTACAATCATTGAAAGATTCTGTGTAAGGATAAATATGGATCTTATTGTCGCCTTTAGTTCTTCCGCCATGTGCAGATGGAACATAACTTATGCTATATTTTTTTGGATCATCTATACCAGCTTGCTTACTAAAGAATTCAATATCTTCATTTGACGGTTTTTCTATTATAATAAATTGAGTATTTAGTAAATTATTTATATTTTCTAATTGTTCTTGCGTTAATGAGTTGCCATATTGATTTTTGATACAACTTAATATATAACTACCATATTCGTTAACTGATTTTTGTATTTTATCATAATTTATTTCCACATTTATCACATACCTTCCATATACAATTATAGCATTGTTTGAATATTTTTAAAAAAGTGTTTAAAAATTGTTGACAGTTATTATTTTTATATGGTAAACTTTTTATGCTTGATTAATTTCAAGTGCCTACCATTTTGGGGAATTAGCTCAGTTGGCTAGAGCACCTGCCTTGCACGCAGGGGGTCGCGGGTTCAAGTCCCACATTCTCCACCAAAATGACCGCAAAGCCCGTATTTATGGGCTTT
>CALVVN010000004.1 GCA_944363865.1 uncultured Bacilli bacterium | reverse complement strand
TCACTAGACCACTACTTAAAAGTACATATTATTACAAATTAAACCGCCGTATACCGAACGGTACGTACGGTGGTGTGAGAGGGAAAAGTATTTACTATTTTAGTAAAAAGTTTTCTCTACTCGATTGAATAATTAAATTATAGAGTATGTAAATAATTTTTATCTATATTTTTATAAGGTAAAATTATTCCGATTTTTGGACATACATATGCATCTCCTTCTTGAATATATTCAAATTTCCATTTTCTTATTTAAGTTTTTCCTTGTCCTTAACTTCTATGCTGTATTACGCAAAATATATCGTTATCTTCAAAATATTTTTTTATTTTGTAAATATCATATTCAGGATCTAACATACCTTATTAATATTTAAATTTAATTTGTTCTTTTGATATACTAGTTGTTCAGTATAAACTACTGAATCGTGTATATTACATTTTCCATTTACTGTTCCTGCTCTAAATACATAAAACCTTTTTTTTTATTGTCTCTATTATAATACCTACTTTCAGGCTCTGTTTTACTTACCTTAATATGTTTCTTTTCAATTTCATTCTTAAATTCAAGAGGCTTTTCTCAAATTATTATATGTTCTTTGTTAATTTCTTCTTCTAAATCTAATTTTCTTTTCTTTATTTGTTCAACTAATCTATCTTGGTATTTATTTTTATTGGCGTTTTCTTTTTTGTGCGTTCAATCCATGAAAAACACATCATTTAACATTCCGTATTTTTCCGGCTTGTTTTATTTCATACCTATTAGTCAAATCAGACTCTTTTTTGCACCAACTTTAATTTTTTCGCATGTTTTTCTCATGGATTTTATTCCATCTAATCCTTGAATAACACTGCTGGATCTATACTTGGTCTTCCGTTATTCTCACAATATAATTCTTTTACTTCATCGTAAATAAAAGTGAAATCTTATATATTTATCTATTTTACGAAATAAACTGTTTTCTATAACAATCTCTTCCATTGTAGTTATTAAGATTTCACTTTAAATATTTTTATTTATACATTAGCTACTTTTTTATATATTCCATTAATATTGTATTAAAAATATATAAAAAAGTAAGATTTGTAAGTTTTAAAATTTGGAATATATAAGCAACATTACATATTAATTATAAAAATTAAAAACTATTAACAAAATTACTTTGTCAACAGTCTGGATATACCTATTGGGTAGTTTTTTGCTTTATATATGTTTTCTATATTTTTTTAATTTTATATTATTAGTTTGGGGAAGTTGTATATTTTCTTCTTTTTCAACTTCGATTAACTGTTCGTTTTCAGCAGAAGTCTTTTCATAGTCAGTTGCTTCCATAAATTTGAGCCCTCTACTTGAAAAATTATATAATATATTCATTACTATTGATTTAGCCATTCCGGAAATTTTCTGTTCATCAAATATATTTAATACTTCTTCTATTGTTTCGCCATTTTTTAGAATTTCCATGATTTCCAATGCAAGTTCTATTTCAGAACCATGAAATATACCGTCAGCGTATGATTGAACAGTTTTTTCCCATTCTGCATATTTTTCAGGATAAATTAAAGTTTTTCCTTTGGAAATCCAATTTGAAATGTTTTCTAATGCTTTTTGCTTAGCAATTTTTTCTTGCTTTTCATAGTTTTCAAGCCATTCTTTAATTTGTTGTTCATATTGTGCTTTAGTGCATCCCATAACTTCCATAAATGCAGAATCCATTGATACGGTATCAGAATGCAATTTATGTCCATTAAAATCACCATAAACATGTTCTCCTCTTGCTTTTGCTGCTAAAAGTGTATAAACTGCACTTTCAAGATCTTCTCCTCCTGGAAATTTGATTTCTTTTTCCCTCCTTAGTACAATTATAACTAAAATTATTAAAAAATACTATACTTACTTTAGTAGTTATACTTTTTTTTGAAGAAAGCAAATTAAATTAAGTATATAAAAACTAAAAAATTGTTTAATGATATAAAAAAACAAACTTAATTTAGTAATTGCTAGTTTATTAGGTATATAAATACGGAAAAATCATTGAAAAGTCTAAAATATTTTTAAGAAATAAGTTAGAGCATTTTTTCGTTAGAATGAAGTAGTAATTTCATGTTTGCTTTATATTTTATAATTTTTTATTTTGATATATAGTAACTGTAAAATCATTAAGTTATTGTTATCATTGTTACATAGTATGATTATCTTAGCAAATCTCGCTAAATTTGTTTTTTAATTAATAATTTATCTTTTTTAATAAATATTTTAAAACAAAATGAGTTAGTGTTTACAAAAAATGAGTTAGTGTTTACAAAATACTTTGACTTTTATTTATGTGAATGTTAAAATAATATTAATTTTTGGGGGAGGAATGGTAGTATGTCTTTAAAACCGTCAGAAGAAAGAATATGGGAAAAATATTATTCTAAAAGACAATTAAATGTTGAAATACCTAATCAAAGTATTTTTTCATCAATTATGAAATTAAATGAAAATAGAATTAATTTAGTAGCGCGTAATTATTATGGTAGAAAAATTACATATGGAGAATATTTTGAAAAAGTGTATGAATGTATATATGCCTTAATGGCTCAAGGAATTGGTAAAGGTGATGTAATAACTTTTTTAACACCTACATTATTAGAAAGTGAATATTTATTTTATGCTACTACTGAACTTGGTGCAGTTGCTAATTTGGTTGATCCTAGGGTAGATTTGAATAGTATAAAAAAATATATTGTAAATACAGATACAAAATTAATCGCGGCTATTGATATGGCCTATCCTAAATTAAAGCCATTATTGGAAGAATTTGATATACCTGTATTAAGGTTATCTGCTAATGATAGTTTGCCTTTTGGACTTAATATTGCCAAAGAAGCAAAGGACATAATTGAATTACTTAAAAGTCCTAAACCAGTTATGCCTAAGAATGGAAAGTTTATGACTTATAAAACTTTTATTGAAAATGGTAAAAAACAAGGGCTTAAACCTATTGAAAAAGATTATGACCCAAATAGACTTGCTGTTTTAGAGTATACTGGTGGTACAACTGGTGTGCAAAAAGCGGCGATGATGAGTGCAGGTGCTATTAATGCTCAGATACATTTACAAGGTAATTGTTTGGAAAGACTTAGGGTAGGAGATACTTTCTTAAATATTATGCCAATGTTTTTAAGTTATGGTCTTGTGTGTGGAACAATTACTTCTATGTCTAGAGGTATGGAAGTTGTGTTAGTTCCTGGATTTAAAGAAGATATGTTAGATGATTTATTACTAAAATATAGACCTAATCATATGTGTGGTGTTCCTAAGTTTTATGAACATTTACCAGAAAGTGAGAAATTAAAAGATGCTGATTTATCACATCTTCATAGTGCAATCGCGGGTGGAGCACCTATGACTTTAAGTAGTGAAAGAAAGGTAAATAGATTTTTAAGAAGCCACGGATCAAGTGCAACAATACAATTAGGTTATGGTATGACAGAACTTGCAAGTGCTTTTGCATATAATTGGTTTGATAGATGTCATGAAGAAGGTTATGTTGGAATACCTTTACCTAAATGTAATATGAAAGTTGTAGATGATGATGGAAATGAACTATCGTATAATGAACAAGGAAGTCTACAATGTGCTGGACCTACAATAATGAGTGGTTACTCTAATGAAGAAGTAGATGCATTAAAAGAAGATGAAAAAGGTATTGAATGGGTTGATACTGGAGACTATGCTGTTATAAATAAAGATGGACTTTTAAAAATAGTAGGAAGGAAGAAAAGAAGTATTATTAGACCAGATGGGCATAATGTTTTTCCTAGTAATATAGAAGAAGTAATAGCAACACATGATTCGGTTAATGAAGTAATGGTAATAGGATTACCTGTAGAAGACTTTGAGAATGGAGAAATACCTAGTGCTTTTGTTAAACTTAATAAAGATAATGAAAAAAGTTTAAGACAAATAGAAGAAGAATTAAGAAAAATGAATTTAGAAAACTTGCCAGAAAGAGATGTTGCATTACAATACTTCTTTGTAAAAGAATTACCTTATACAAATGGTGTTAAACCTGATTTTGTAACATTAAAAAGAATATTTGAAGATGGAACTTTAGAATATAACTTATCTACTGATGAAATTACTTTAAAACATAGACCTAAAAGAAGATTTATTTAATAAGTCTTTTTTTATAATTATAAAATTAACAATATCAATATATTTGAGTTAAGTAAAATTTTATAAATTTTTCGAAATGTCAATCTAAAGTTGGTGTATATACTAAATAACATAATATTTCTATTTTTTATCGTTTAAACAGTCATTTCTAGTAAAAAAGGAAAAACTTAAACAATATATGACGTTACTATCAAGCGAAAATTTTCAAACTAAGAATTAATTTTTTTCTTATAATTATGTTTATTAATATACCTTTGATATGAAACGGTTTTAAAAGGGTGTGGTCTGTAAACATTCTTTTCTTTTTTTGTTCTCGGACAATATGCTGTTCAAGAATTAATTTAAAAGTAATATAGAATTTATCTTTGTAACGAATATAGTATTTATAATCAAAGGATCCAATAAAAATAACTTTTTTTAGGAATTAAATTAATACGTTGATAATTTAATTGTGGATAGCAAAAAAAACTTTTAATTGTTGAACCATTATTAACAACTTTATTTGTAAAAATTGATAGATATAGATTAATTAATTCGCTAGATGGTAGGCTCTTTCATAAAAGATTTGTTATAATCGATAAAAAGCGCAAATTGTTTGTTGTATACGAGCAAATGATGTAATACAAACACATTTGCTTTTTCAATTGTATTAATATTATTTAACCTTAATTTAGCAACAAATCTACTTCGAAAAGAGGCAAGAAGTCTTTCTATTTTGCCTTTTGCTTGAGCGATAAAAGTAGTTATAATTTTAATACCCAATTTATCACAAGTAGCTTTAAATTGAGTAAAAGTGTCTTTTTTCAATGTTAACTATTTTTTTGAATAATATTCAAAAATAGTTCTATTGTCTGAAAAAAAGTCATTGGAATACCATAATTAGTAAGAGTTTGATAAGTCATCTCATGATATCTTTTTATAGTTGCGCCAATATCAAAATAATCGCCTAAAACATTGTCGGTAGCGACATCAATGGCAGTATGGAAATAAGTTTTAAAATTACCAAACCATAAATGAACAAAAGCGTCTATTTAGACTAATTCACTAAAATATTTTTTTCTTTCTTTTAAAGGATGAAGATTTTGTTTTTTTGGTTTCCTGTTTTCCTTAGGAGATTTAATACCATTTTCAGAAAGAATGATATATAGAGTTCCATACGATATATTAATATTTTCCAGTTCTTTTAATTTTTCTCTGAAGTGAGTGACATAATATTTTTCTTTATAAAGATTAACAATTTTCTCTCTAAATTTTAAATCTAATTTATTAATTGGAATGTTAAATTTAGATTTATGAATAAAACCGTTTTTTTCCAGTTTTTTATAAATATTAATTAGTTGATTAATTATTCTTTCAGAACAACCAATAATAATAGAAACTTTCTTTTTGTTTAGTTTACCATTAATTATTTTAATGATAGTTTTACATTTTAATTTTTCTTTATAATTCATTTCAGATACACTAATTTTTTTGTATCATAAATAATCGTCTAATTATTTATGATACATTATTTGGAAAATTTTTTGCTTGATAATCCTACTTTAAACAACATATCATTGATTGTGTATTTGTTTTTTGATATAATTTAGATGTTTGGAGGCGTTTTTATGAATAAAAATGGTTGGGGCTTGAGCAGTGAACTTTTGTTTATCTTAATCTTTGTTGTTTGTTTAGTTATTGCCATTTTAGGTCTTAGACAGTTATCTTTAACTGAAGAGTTTAATCCTAATTATCATAGTAATACTGATACTAATAATGGTGCAACAGAAAAAGAGTTTAATTATCAAGAACTTGAGGTTAGGTTAAAAAATAGTACAATTGATTATATAAGGGATGTTTACAATAATGAACTTGGTTTAGATACATTAATTATTCAAGCTGATTTGCTTCGTGAAAATGGTTATTTAAAGAATTATAGTGATGAAGATGATAAGTATTGTACAGGGTATAGCGAAGTTTATTTAAATGAGAATAATGAGATTATTTATGAACCTTATGTTAAATGTGGTGACTTTTATGAAAGCCAAGGTTATGTAGAAAGAAAGGATAGTAATGAATAATAAAATTATTATTTTATGGGGGATTATTATTTTTGGATTGGTTATTAGTATTTATACCATTGGAATAAGTAAAAGCGATAATTTTAGGTATAAAGAACTTAAAGAAAATCTAGAATTATCTATAAATAAATATTTAGATGATTATGATCTTTGGCCTGCTGATAGTATGTCTATTACTAGTGATGAGTTAATTGAAAATGATTATTTAAATGAGTTATTTTATGAGGGTAGTAAGTGTTCTGCAAATGTTATTGTGACTAATACTGATGGTAAATATAAATATGAGTATGATATTAATTGTGTTTATGAATAAATTATACTTTTAAAGTATAATTTTTTTTGGTATAATAATTTGTAGAAGATAAAGGTAGGAATAATATGAAACAAATTGTTACTAGTTTAGATATAGGTAGTGATAAAATTAAACTTGTAGTAAGTGAAATACATAATAATAATTGTTTTGTTTTAGCTTGTTCTGAAGTAAATAGTAAGGGTATTAAAAAAGGATACGTAGTTAATCCTGATGATGCTTTAGTTAGTGTGAAAGAGTGTTTTAAAAGGGTTAATGAGATTTTGGGTATAAAGATAGATAATGTTATCCTTACTGTTCCGTCTGATGTTAGTGAATTTATTAAAAGTGAAGGTTATACTACTATTAATAGAGAAGATAATGTTGTTAATGGGGAAGATATTGTAAGGGCATTACAAGCTTGTGTTTATAATAGGGTTTCTCCTAATAAAGAACTTGTAAATATTATGCCTTTAGAATACATAATTGATGAAAAAACTGTAGTAGATGATCCTAAAGGTAAGAATGCTAGTAGATTAACTGTTAATTCTGTTTTAGGACTTGTACCTAAGAAGAATGTCTATGGATTATTTGCGTTACTCAATACTATGAATATTAAAGTAACTGATGTATGTTTTGGTGGTCTTGCAGACTATTATCAGTTTAAGAAAAAAAATATGGATGAAAGTGATGTTGCAGTTGTTAATATTGGTAAAGATAAGACTGAAATTAGTATTATAAGTAATGGCGTTTTAATTGGAAATAATGTTTTAAATATAGGTGGAAGACATATAGATCGTGATATATCTTATGTATATGATTTGAGTTTAAAGGAATCTGTTAAACTTAAGGAAAAGTTTGCTATGGCACATAAGAAGCATGCAAGTACTAGTGATAGTTATGAATGCTTGACAAAAAATGGTGAAAACGTTAAAATAAATCAGTATGAAGTTAGTGAAATTGTATATGAGAGAGTTAAGGAGATTTTAGAACTTTCAAAAAAGGAAATTAATGTCTTAACAAAAAAGGAAATTAGTTATATAATTATTACAGGTGGTACTACTGAGATAGAGGATTTTAATGAAGTAGTTGATGAGGTTGTTGGTAAAAAATCTGTTGTTGGTAATATTACTGAACTTGGTGTTAGAAATAATAAGTTTAGTAGTGTACTAGGTATCACTAAGTATTATGTTGATAAGATTAATTTTAGGAATAGAGTGGCAAGTACTATAAGCGAAGGAGAACAAGAGGAAATGTTTCAAGTTAAAAAGAAATATGGAAATATACTAGGTAAAGTTTATGGATACTTTTTTGATAATTAAGGAGTGAATTATATGCAAGGGACATCGTTAGAAATGGATCAAATAGCAAAAATTAAAGTTATTGGTATTGGTGGTGGCGGTTGTAATGCCGTTAACCGAATGATAGATTCTGGTCTTAAAGGCGTTGAGTTTATTGTTGCTAATACTGATTTACAGGTTTTAAATTCTTCTAAAGCTGAGAACAAGTTACAAATAGGCGCGACTATAACTGATGGCTTAGGCGCAGGTGCTGACCCTGAAGTTGGTAGAGAAGCAGCTCTTGAAAGTAGAAGTGAAATTGAAGATGCTTTAAGAGGTGCGGATATGGTTTTCGTTACTTGTGGTCTTGGTGGTGGTACTGGAACAGGTGCTGCTCCAGTAATAGCAGAAATAGCTCAAAGTTTAGGATGTTTAACTGTTGCTATTGTTACTAAACCATTCAAGTTTGAAGGTAAGAAGAGAATGGATCATGCTTTATTAGGACTTGATGAGTTAAAGAAGCATGTTGATACAATAGTTGTTATTCCAAATGATAGATTAAGGGATTTAATTGATAAATCAACTCCTATGCGTGATGCATTTAGAGAAGTTGATAATGTACTTAGATTAGGTGTTCAATCAATATCTGACTTGATTAGTGTTCCGGGTCTTGTTAACCTTGATTTTGCTGATGTTAAAGCAATTATGGAAAATAGGGGCACGGCATTAATAGGTATTGGAGTAGGTTTTGGTGAAAATCGTGCAGTAGAAGCTGCTAAACAAGCGATTTCAAGTCCTTTACTTGAAACTACTATTAATGGTGCGACTGATTGTATTATTAATATAACTGGTGGAAGTAGTCTTACATTATTTGAAGCAGAAGATGCTGCTGAAGTTATACGTGCAGCAGCTAATACAGATGTTAATATTATATTTGGTGCTGTTATAAATGAAGCATTAAGTGAAGAAGTAATAGTTACAGTTATTGCTACTGGTTTTGAAGATGAAAGTGAACCTTTGTATCAAAGTTATAGTAATGAATCTACATTATCTATGGATAATTCAGACATTGATGATTTACCACCATTTTTAAGAGATAGAGATATTTAGTAAAACTCAAAAATAGACTTTTGAGTTTTTTTATGTTATATTTAAATAGCATTTGAAAGAAAGGAATTATTTATGGAAGATAAATATAAATTAACAAGATAGAAAAATGTTTTTGTAGCAAGGAGAAATATAGTTGATTACATTTGGAAAAGTGCTAATTTAGAAGGAATATCAGTTACATATCCAGATACTCAAACTATTTTTGATGGTGGCGTTGTAAATGGCCTTTCTGTTCAAAATATAATTGCAATAAATAATTTAAAGTATGCTTGGGAGTTTATTTTAACTGATGAAGATAAAAAATATGACTTTACTTTAATTTCTAATATTCATAGAATAGCTTTAGATAAATTGGTTATAAAGGAATGTTTAGGAAAGTTAAGAACTACACCAGTTAAAATAGGTGGAACAAGTTGGTCTCCTACATTTCCTTTTCAAACTAAGGTTGAAGAAGAACTTAATACTTTATTAAGTCAAACTAAATCAAAGACTGAAATAGCCATTGAAGTTATGCTTACATTAATGAGAATGCAATTATTTGTTGATGGCAATAAGAGAGTTGCTATGTTATTTGCAAATAACATAATGATAGATAATGGTTGTGGAATAATTTCTATTAGTCAAGAGAATCAATCGGAGTTTTATGAAAAACTAATTAAATATTATGAAAGTAATGATATGAATGATTTAAAGAATTGGATATATTTACATTGTATTGATGGTATGGATATCTAACTTTTTTGTTAAAAAAGCGAGTAAAACTAGCTTTATAAGCGGCAACTAAAAAAGTGATTAGAGAGCAAACTCTAATCTTTTTTAAATTAATACATAATAAAAAGTATCTCTTGATACTTTTTATCTATTGTAGAATTCAATTATTAATGATTCATTAATTTCTGCATTTAATTCTTCTCTTTCTGGATATCTTATGTAAGTGCCTTCGTTTTTCTTTGAATCCCAGTTAACATATTGAACTCTATTAGTTGTATTTTCTAAGCATTCTTTAATAACTGGATGATTTAATGATTTTTCACGAATTGTTATTACATCTCCAGGTTTTACTTGATAAGACGGAATATTAACTTTTTTGCTGTTAACTAATATATGTCCATGGTTTACTATTTGTCTAGCAGCTTTTCTTGTTTTAGCAAGTCCTAAACGATAAACTATGTTATCAAGTCTGCTTTCTAACATAATTAATAAGTTAGTACCATGTACGCCTTTTTTCTTACCAGCAGTTTCATAAGTTTTTCTAAATTGTTTTTCACTTAATCCATATAGATTTTTTACTTTTTGTTTTTTTTGTAATTGTATTCCATATTCACTAAGTTTCTTTCTGCTAGTTCCATGTTGTCCTGGAGCAGTAGTTCTTTTTCTAAACTCTTTTCCACTTTCAAGAATTGAAAATCCTAAACGTCTTGATTTTTTAAATACAGGTCCTGTATATCTTGACATATTTTTCCTCCTTTACAAACATATTTGTAAACAAAGGTTAATATTATTCTCATAGTAGGGTGTTTACCTAAACACTTTCGTTTTTGGCTCACTACTTGTGAAATTAACTTGGCAAACGCATTACTAATAAATAACTCACCAAATGAATACGTGTTTAATTATACTAAAAAAAATAATAAATATCAATAAAAATTATATATTTTATATTTGTGCTATAATGTAAAACTATATAAGCATTACGTAAAACGTTGAGTTGACAATAATGGTTGTTAAGTATATTATTAATATAGAAATGAGGGATATTATGGAAACATTAAATCTAAATGTTCGTGTAGATGCTAATGATAAAAAGAGTTTTGAACAATTTTGCTCTAGTGTTGGAATGAATGTATCTACTGCAGTTAATATGTTTATAAAAGCAGTATTGAGAGAACAAAAATTACCTTTTGAAGTGAAAACAAGTAATTTTGATGAAAAAATATATGAAAAATTAAAGGAAGCAGAATTAGAAATGAACAATACTTCTAAAAGATATTCTAAAGAAGAAGTCTTAGATAGTATGAATAAAATTATTGGGTAGTGTATGTATAAAATGGAATTTTTACCTATTGCTAAAAAAGATATTGATGACATTATTTATTATATTTCTCATAATCTAAAAAATATAACTGCATCAAAAAAATTAAGAGATTTATTTTTGAGTAGTTTGGATAACATTATAAAATTCCCATATGGATGCTCAGTTTGTCAATTGGATGGTAATTTGAAACATGAGTATAGGAGTTATAGAGTAAAAAACTTTTTTATGTTTTATATAGTAGATGAAAAACAAAAATCAATTATAATTGTTAGAGTGTTATATCAAAAACTGGATATTAATACTATACTAGAATGACAAATTAGTGTTTAAAGTTTTTGTTGTTTATAATAGCAAATTATTTATTTTGATTTAAAAATAATCTTTTAAAAAAATACAATGCGTGGTAAAATACTAATGGAGAGTAGGTGTTTAAATGACTAGAGGTGGGATAATTTTAACATTTATAATAATTTACATTATTGGAATTATTTTGATAGTCGTTACATTATATGGTATTAGAAAGCACACTAGAAATAAACTTGAAAATGAACTTAGTAGTTTAGATGTACTTAAAAATAATATTATTTCTGCTTCTATTTTAACTGAACTTAATAAAGTTAAGAGTTTAATAAATAATGATTATTTAGAAAAACTTTATAGTAAATGGGAAAAAGAGTTTAATCAAATAAAAGAAGTTAAAGTTCCTCAGTTGTCTGATAAAATATTTGACATTGAAAATTTAATCTCGCAGAATGATTTTAAAGAAGCGTCTTTTAAACTTGCTCAGTTAGAGATGGATATAAGTGTAGTTCAAAATGAAGTTGACATATTGCTAGATAGTGTTAAAGAAATTACGATGAGTGAAGAAAGAAATAGGAATACTGTTACTAAACTTAAAACAATATATCGTGAAGCTTTAACTAAGTTTAATAAAAATAAAAATGATTATAAAGAAGTTGTAACACCTATCGAACTACAATTTGAAAATATTAATAAACTTTTTGGTGCTTTTGAGAATGCTATGGAGCAAAATGAATATGATAGTGTAGGTAAAATTGTAAAAGCACTTGATGAAACTATTAAAAATATTTTAATAGTTATTGATGAAGCACCAACTATTATTCTTATGGGGAAAATTGTTATCCCTAAAAAGATAAGTGATGTTAGGGGTATATATACTAAACTTAAAAAGGGCGGATATAACTTAGATTATTTGAATCTTGAGTATAATATTACTGAAACTGAAAAGAAGTTAAGTGAGATTTTTGATAGATTAAATGTGTTAAACTTAGAAGATAGTATATTTGATCTTAAAACTATGCTTGATTATTTTGATGGTTTGTTTATTGATTTTGATAAAGAAAAAGCTAGTAGAAAGTTATATGAAAATAGTATTTATTCTTTGAATGAGAAAATTACTAGATTAAATAATATTCTTAAGAATATTTATGTTGAAATAGAAAGTTTAAAAAATACTTATTCTTTTAATCAAAGTGAACTAGATATAATAGATGAGATACGTAAAGAACTTGTTTCTTGTAAAGATGATTATAAACTTATGAGTGATAGAACTAGAACTAAGAGTACTCCTTATTCAATTTTGAGTAATGAATGTGAGAGTTTAAGTGTAAAACTTAATAAGATTGAAGATAATATTGAAATTGCTTTAAAGAGTTTAAGTAGTTTAAAGGAAGACGAATTAAGAGCGCGTGAGCAATTAAGTGAAATTAGAAGTGTGATAGGTGAAAGTAAAACTAAGATTAATAGTTATAAGTTGCCTGTTATACCTAAAAAGTATTTTGTTGAATTGGAAGAAAGTTCTATGGCTTTAAAAGAAATTATTAAAGAACTTGATAAAAAGCCAATAAGTATTGATACTTTAAATACTAGGGTTGATACTGGTCGTGATTTATCTTTTAAAGTTTATAATACTTCAAATGAACTCATTAAAACTTGTGCGATGAGTGAGATGGCTATTGTTTATGCTAATAGATATAGAAGTACTTATAAAGAGATTGAACAAGGGATTTTAAAAAGTGAAAAAGAGTTTTGGAAGGGCGAATATAGAAAGAGTTTAGAAATAATATTAAATGTACTTAATTTAATTGAACCCGGCATCCATGAGAAGTTACTAAAAGCATATGAAAAATAAAGTTTATAGTACTGATTTTGGTTTAAATAGTAATGCTGTTAAAACTATTGCTATTTTAATTATGACGTTTGATCATTTTTGTAAAATTATACTTTATTGGATAACTAATGATGTTGTTTATAAAATAGGTCAGTTAGCGTTTCCGTTATTTGCATTTTTATTAGTTCAAGGTTTTTTACATACTAAAAATGTTTATAAATATTTTTTTTCATTATTATTATTTGCCTTTATATCTGAAATAATTTTTGATTTGGCATTTTATGATAATTTAGTTTATTTTAGACATCAAAATGTTTTTTTTACCTTATCGTTAGGATTATTAATTTTAATAATATTAGAAAAAATAAAGTTTAAATTTAATGATGATTTTTTAGTTTGTTTTTTTGTTCAATTAAGCTTTTGTTGTTTGTTATTACCTTTTTGTTCTGTTCTTAACTTGGATCATGGTTTAAGAGGATTATTATTGATTTTATTTTTTTATATTTTTAAAAATTATAGATTAATTAGTCTGTTTTTCTTTTTATTTATTTATTTCATATTTAATTCTTTAAATATTTATTTATTATTTTCATGTGTAATTATATTATTATATAATGGAAAAAGAAATAATAAAAATTCAAAATATTTGTTTTATATTTATTATCCTTTACATTTAATTATTTTTTATATTATCAAAAAATTAATAATTTTTTTATTATAAGATGTAAAACATTTTATGTTTAATTTTACTTATATTTTTGTTTTTGTTATAATTTTGATAGAAGGTGTATGTAAAATGGCAAAAAAGAAAGCTAAAAAAGATAGTGAAAAGAAAGAGTTTCAATATAGTAAAGAATTACAAGGCTTATTTTTAATATTAATTGGTATAATTGGGTTTGGTGATTTTGGTATAGTAGGTACAATTATCAAAGGTTTTTCTGTGTTTTTATGTGGAACTTGGTACCCTATATTTTTAATTTTATCTCTTGTCTTAGGTGTTTATTTTGTTGCTAAAAGAAAAAGCCCTAATTATTTTACTGCGAGATTAATTGGTTTATATACTGTTATTGTCGCATTACTTTTGTTTTCACATATTAATTATGTTAGTAATAATGAACTATCTGGTATAGATATTTTTAGAGTTACAATAGATAATATAATGTCATCTTTAAATAATTTTGATTTGCTTAAAGATACTGGCGGCGGCATGTTAGGGGCTTTATTTTCAAGCTTATTTGTAACATTATTTGATATTAATGGTACTTTAGTTGTTGTAGTTGTATTAGCTATTTTTGGTGTAGTTATGTTATTTGATATAACTTTAGCTGATATTATTAAAGCAATGATTAAACCATTTAAACGTAAAGAAAAGAAAGAAGAAAAGTCTCTAGTTAGTGAAAACGAAGAAAGTGATGATGGTAAAGTAGTTATTACTAATTTGAATGAAATTATTGATAATGCTTCACCAATGGACGATAATGCGCCTAGAGAACAACTTGAATTTGAAAGTGTTAAAGAAGATGTGTATGTTTTACCTCCTATAAGTTTACTTGAAGAAAGTAAGAATAAAGGTAAAATCAATTCAACTGAATTTATTCAATCTAATAATAAAATATTAGAGAGAGTTTTTAATGACTTTGGAATTGTTGGAAAAGTTGTTGAAGTTCATGTTGGGCCTACTGTTACTCAGTATGAAGTTGAACTTAAAGCAGGGACTAAAGTTAATAAAGTTTTAAGTATTAATAGAGAAATTGCACTTGCACTTGCAGCTAAAGATGTTCGTATTCAAGCACCAATTCCTGGTAAGAGTACTATTGGTATTGAAATACCTAATCCAATTCAAGCTGATGTGAAATTAAAGGATATTTTACTTGGACTTCCTAAAAAATTAGAGAGTTCCAAATTAGTTGCGCCACTAGGTAAAGATATCATGGGCAATATTCAATATTTTGAGATTAATAAAGCTCCCCATTTACTTGTTGCTGGTGCGACTGGTAGTGGCAAAAGTGTCTGTATTAATAATTTTATTGTCTCTATTCTTATGAGAACAAAGCCTGAAGAAGTTAAGATGATTTTAGTTGACCCTAAGAAAGTTGAGTTAAGTGTTTATGAAGGTGTACCTCATTTGTTAAGACCTGTTGTAACTGACCCTAAAAAGGCTAGTGTTGCTCTTCAAAAAGTAGTTCAAATTATGGATGAGAGATATGATATGTTTGAACAAACTGGAACTAAAAGTATAGGAACTTATAATGAACATGTTGAAAAACAATTAAGTAAAGGGAAAGATATGGAAAAAATGCCTTTCTTAGTTGTAATTATAGATGAACTAGCAGATTTGATGATGGTTTGTAGTAAAGAAGTTGAAGAAAGTATCACTCGTATTACTCAACTCGCTAGAGCTGCTGGTATTCATTTGATTGTTGCGACACAAAGACCTTCTACTGATGTAATTACAGGTTTGATTAAAGCTAATATTCCATCAAGACTATCTTTTGCTGTTTCTTCTAGTATAGATTCTAGAACAATTCTTGATATGACTGGTGCTGAAAAATTACTAGGTAAAGGTGATATGTTGTTTTTGCCAATGGGTGAAAATGTTCCTATAAGAATTCAAGGAAGTTATGTAAGTGATGAAGAGATTAAACGTGTCGTTGATTTTGTTAAACGTGGTAAAAAACCAGTCTATGATGAAAAATTAGCTGATTTAGATGGTCCTAGCAAAATTAGTGAAGATTTTTCTGGAGAAGAAGACCCATTATATAATGAAATAGTTGAGTTTGCTATTAAAACTGGTAGAATTAGTGCATCTCTTATTCAAAGAAAATATAGACTTGGATATAATCGTGCAGCAAGAATTGTTGATTTGCTTGAAGAAAGAGGAATAATTGGACCTCAAAATGGTAGTAAACCTAGAGAAGTTTTAGTTAAACTTAAAAATGAAAGTGAGAATGTAGAATGACTCCACATATAGAATGTGATAAAGATTTAATCGCGCCTTTGGTTATTATGCCAGGGGACCCTAGACGCGCGAAGTATATTGCTGAAAAGTTTTTGACTGATTATAAACTGGTGAATTCTGTTCGTAATGAAGATGCTTACACAGGTTATTTTAATGGTGTAAAAGTCACTATTTTTAGTAGTGGTATGGGTAATGCATCAATGGGTATTTATTCACATGAATTATTTAATTTCTATGATGTTAAAGCTATTTTGAGAGTTGGCTCTTGTGGTAGTTATTCAGCAGATGTTAAAGTTCATGATGTTTTACTTATTGATAACGTTTATAGTACTAGCAATTATGCTTTAGAATATTTAAATGAGGACATTCATTTAATTAAATCAAATGAAGAGTTTAATAAAGTGATTAGTGATACTGCTATTGATTTAGGAGTTAGTGTTAAAAAAGTAAATTGTAATAATGTTGATGCTTTTTATAATTCGCTTAATATTGAAGAAATAGATAAAAAATATGAATGTAAAATTGTGGAGATGGAATCTTTCGCGCTTTTTGTCAATGCTAAAAAGTGTAATAAACTTGCTTCAGCTTTAGTTACTGTCAGTGATAACTTGGTAACTGGTGAAAAACTTGGCGCTGTTGAACGTGAAAAAGATTTTGATGAGATGATTAAACTTGCTTTAACAAGCATTATTAAAATTTAATTGGTTATAATAAAGGATGAGGTGACTTATGGAACATAAAGTGATTGACAAAAAAAAGTATAAAATAAATCTTATAAAAACAGATAGATTTAAATCTATTAGTGTTAGATTAACATTTATTAATAATTTTAATGAAGACTTTGTTATCAATGTTCCTATACTACAAAAACTGTTAGTGACCAAATCTAAAAAATGGAATACTAATGTTAAGTTAGTGAGTGAACTTGAAAAATTGTATTTACCTAATATATCTTCATCTAGTAATATGTACGGAAATTATTTTTTAATTAATTTTTCTTTGGATTTTATTAATCCAAAATATACTGAATATAAAATGTATGAAAAATCTTTTAATGTTTTTAAAGAACTTATTTTAAATCCTTTGGTAGATGAAGATGGTTTTGAAAAAAAAGCGTTTGAAATAGATAAGAAAACAATAATTTCTAATATTGAGAGATCTAGTGAAAACGGGGTTTTACTAGCTGAAAATATTTATGATAAAAATATGTTTAAAGGTACTACTTATGAATACACTACTTTTAATTTGCTTGATAAGATTAAAAAAGTTACTAATAAGAGTTTATATAAGTTTTATAACAAACTATTAAATAATTCTAAAGTAGTGATTACAGTTCTCGGTGACTTTGATGAAGATATTATTGTTAAAAACATAAATAATTTTATGAAAAAAATAAATACTAAGGATAATTTAGTTGATTTTAGATTAAATGAAATTAAAACAGAAAAGGTAAATATTATTAAAGAAAAAAGAGATTTTTTCCAGTCAACGTTGTTAATGGGATATAAGTTTTATAATTTAACTGATTATGAAAGACATTATGTACTTCCAATTTATAATATGATTTTGGGTAGTATGAATAATTCTATTTTATTTGTAAATGTACGTGAAAAGAATTCTTTGTGTTATTCTGTCATTTCATATATTCATAAAATGGTACCTGCTTTAACTATTGAATGTGGTATTAATTCTAAAAATTATAATAAAACTGTTAGTGTTATTAAAGAATCTATAAAGTTAATGAATGATGAAAATGAAATTAGTAAATTATTTTTAAATGCTATAAATACTATCAATATTTCTTTAAATGATATATATGATAACGTTAATAGAATTATTGATAATTATGTATATACTTTATTTGATAATCCTGGTACAGTTGAAGAAAAAAGAGAAAAATTTAATAATGTTACTCCTAAAGAAATTATTACTTTAAATAAAAAGATGAAACTTAACACTATATTATTTATGGAGGGTGCTTATGAAGAAGATTAATTTCAAGAATATTAATGAAGAGTTGTACGAAGAAGTTTTACCTAATAAATTAAAAGTAATCTATTATAAAACTAAAAAAACTAAAAACTTTTATATTACAATAAGTACTTTGTATGGTGCGGGCGTCACTAGATATAAAAAAAATGGGAAAATTGTAGATGTCATTCCAGGGACTGCTCATTTTTTAGAACATAGGATTATGGATTTTACTAAAAATAAAAAAGCAATGGAAATGATTAGTCACTTAGGAAGTATGCCTAATGCATATACTATGCATGATATTACTAATTATAATATTTTTGGTTCTATTGATTTAATTAAGAACTTAGAACTTCTTTTAGATAGAGTTTTTAAACCAGATATAAAAGAAAAAGATGTTATTAGTGAAAAAGGTATTATAAGTGAAGAAATAGATATGGAGCAAGATAATTTAAATACTGTTTTACTTTATAATATTATGAATAATGGATTTAAAAATGATAAAAGTATGTGTATTCCTGTTTTAGGTGGCAAAGAAGATATAGAGAAAACAACAAGTGATTATTTGAAAATGATATATAATGATTTTTATACTTATAATAATATGCATATTGTAGTGTGTGGTAATTTTGATTTAGATGAAGTAAGTAACTTTATTCATAAGTATTTTGAAGGAACTAAGTGTAGTGACGAGAAAATTAAAGCAATGTATAAGAAAGAGTGTGACGAGGTAGAAGTTAACTACTATGAAATAAATAGAGATGTTGTTAAAGATAAAACTGGGGTCTTATTTAAGATACCTTTAAAAGATTTTAAAAAGTTTAATAATTCTGACTTGAATAGATATTTAAATATTTTGTTTACTTGTTTGTATGGTAGTACTTCAGGAGTTAAAAGTGAGTTAGAAAAAAGTGGGGTTACTGGTTTTAATTTTTTGACTAAGAGAATTAATAATTATTTTGTTGTTCTTTTAATGGGTTCTGGTGATACTAATAAGTTTTTAGATATTATTTTTAATAGTGTAAAGAATATTAAAGTTAGTAAATCTGACTTTGAAAGTAAAATTAAAGTTTTGTTAAGTCAATTGATTTTAGATTTTGAAGATATAGTTAATGTTGAAAACTTTGTAACGGAACAAATTAAATTTAATGGTAAAATTGTTAAAAATGCTAAAAATGAACTTTTGAAATTAAATTATGAAGATTTTAAGTTTATTTTTAAAAAGTTGAATTTTAATAGTAAAAGTATTTTGAGAATTACTAAGAGTAGTTGTTAAATACTTTTTTATTTGATAGAATATAGTTATGAAAAACTTAAAGTATTTTGTAATTTTGTTGTTGTGTTTTCCTTTGTCTGTTAACGCGTATACTGAGCTGCCTGTTGATATTTCTGATATGTCTATTGTTCAAATTCAAGAGTATGTAGATAAAGGTGTTTTTAGTTATGAGTCTTTAGTCAATGTTTATCTTGATAGGATTAATGAATATGATGAAGAATATAATTCTATTCGTAGTTTAAATGAAAATGCAATTAATATTGCAATAAGTTTAGATGAAGAAAGGGAAGAAAGTGGTGTACGTAGTTTATTACATGGTATACCAATATTGATAAAAGATAATATTGATTATGAATCAATGTCTACTACTGCTGGAACTGAGGCTTTATCTGATTTGATGCCGAATGATAGTTCTGATGTAGTTTCTTATTTGGTTTCTAAAGGTGCGATTATTTTAGGTAAGACTAATATGAGTGAACTTGCTTTAAATGTTCAAAATTCGTATAGTTCTTACGGATATGTTAGAAATGCTTATGATAAAAATTATACTAGTTATGGTTCTAGTGGCGGTTCTGCAGTAAGTACTGCTTTAATGTTTAGTGCTGCTAGTCTAGGTACTGACACTAATTCTTCTATTAGAGTTCCTGCCGCGGCTGCTGGTTTGATTGGTTTAAGACCAACTTTCGGTCTTGTACCTAGTGAGGGAGTAATAAAATATGATGTAAATAGAGATACAGTTGGTGTTATTAGCAGAAATGTAGTAGATAATGCGATTATACTTGACGTTATAACTGGAGGTAGTGGAGAAAAGTATATTAGTAACTTAGAAAAAACTGATATTAAAATTGGGGTTTTAACTCAGATTGTTGACGGGGATAATACTCTTTATGGAAATGCTTTTAAATCTACTGATAGTGAAATTAAGGATTTATTTGAGGAAAATATTTCTTATTTAAAAGAACTAGGGTATTCTGTGGTGGAATTTGATGAGTTTTTTACAAAAACTGTTATTGATTATGAAAATAATTCTACTAGTGGTAAATCTATGTGTAATGAGTTTAATAAATATGTTACTAATACAACAGGAACGATTAGTAGTTTTGAACAGTTAGTAAGATCTACTGGTAAAGTGTATAGTTTGTATGACTATTTAGGCTATTGTGGAATGGACGGGTCTTTTACTGAAGAAAAGGCGCTGATGGTAGAGTATAAAAATTATGTTACTGAGTTTATGGAAGAAAATGATGTGGACGTTTTAATTTATCCTAATATTAAATCTAAAACTAGTCTTTATTATGAAATCGGCAATATTACATCTAGTTATATTATTTCTCCTGCGACAGGTTTACCAGCGATTACATATAATATTGGCTACATTGATGATTTAGCTTACTCTATAGAGATTGTAACAACGAGTAATAATGAACAATTGTTATATAATTTGTTAAGTAGTTTAAAGAATAACTATGCTTTGCCTCAAAGTGCACCGATGCTTTACTCAGTTTCTGATGAAGTGACGGAACTAGTAGATTATTATATGAACGTTGATTTAAAAAGTTTATATAAATATAACAAAGAAGCACTTGTTGGTTATAATAATGCATTAGATGATATTCTTGAGTTTTTTGATAATTATAATGAAATAGATAATAAAAGTGAAACTGCAAGTAAATTACTTAATAATTATATTTTGTCTATTCAAGTTCTAAAGGAAGCTAAGAGTGAGAGAAATAGTATGATTTTAACAATAATATTAATTGTTTTGGTTATTTTTTTGTTGATATTATTTAAGATGTTAATTAAAACTATAAAAATACGTAGAAGAAAAAAATGTTAAATTGTTTGATTTTGTAATAAGATATTATTGGAATAGAAAGTATTACATGTAGCAATTTACTTTTTTGTAATTTATAAATTTTTGTATCATGAAATTTTTCTAAAATGCTTTAAACAGTATTTTATAATTTAATTTTTTTTTGGATAATTGTTCTTCAATTTATAATATTATTTATATCTTCAAAACTATAATTTTCAATTAATGTTTTTTTAGGAATAAAGTATTTAATTAAACTATTACTCTTTCTATTTGTACTTTTTTATCTAGAATAATAGTGGAGTAAAATTATATTCGGGTTTTATATCATAATATTTGGAAAGTTCAAAAATTTAAAATCATTACCATTAGTTAATAGTTTAAATATTTTATTGTAGTGAAATTTCATAAAAACTTTTATTTTAAATTAACGAATCGTTGAATCAATCTAAAGTGCACAAATAAGTGCAATTTATGTAAATGTCAATAACTTTTTGGACAAAAATGTCAATTTCAAAGTTGGACACTTTTATAATTGAGAGGGAGGAAAATTACTCCCTCTTATTATTATCTAGTTGTTCAATTTTATCTTTAATACGATATGAATTACCTTTTATATTTATAACATGTGAATGATGTAATAATCTGTCTAGTATGGCATTGGCTAATGTATTATCACTA
>CALVVN010000003.1 GCA_944363865.1 uncultured Bacilli bacterium | reverse complement strand
ATTTTATCACGAAATATTTTTATTTAACAATTATATTTACAAACTCTTGTAATTTAAAATAAGGTAAAATTAAAAGATTAGAGTTTACTTTCTAATCTTACTTTTTTAACTGTCATTTATAGAGCTGACTTCACTCACTTTATTAACTACCATTCATAGAGCTGGCTTCACTCACTTTTTTAATTGCCATTTAAGGCTGGCTTCACCTGCTTTTTTAATATTATATGCAAAACTCGCATAACATAATCACTTATGTACTTATAATATAGCATAAATATTTAATAAAGTCTATATAATTTCTAAGCTTAATTTTTCATTAAATTTATAAGTTCAAAATTATCTTTCGTTATTAACTTTTACTTTCTATTAATATTAATTAAATACAAACAAAGTGGAGACTTCCGGCTCCTTCAAGGGCGGTTAGAGTTCACGCATCCAAAAGTTTATTTAAATACTTTTACCTTTATTTTAATAAGATTAAAAACACTTAAAGTTAACAAGTATTAGATAAGTTTTAAAATTCGATAGTTGAACAGGTAGTTAAGAATATTTCTTAACTACTTTTTTAAGATAACAATACTACTGATGTTGTCTCGAGCAACTGTCATAGTATCATTCAATATGTCAACTATTATTGTATATTCTTTAATACTTCTTCTAAAGTTTCTTTAGCTAGTTTTCTTTTTAACATTTTATGATAGCTTTGATTATTATAATTTCTCAAGCAATTATAACAAGACGAATTTTCATCACAACAATCTTGTTCGACCTTTTTTAGAGCTAAATTAAATGTTTCTAAAAGCATTTTTTTATCCATTATACGCTTAACATGACCAGCACCGCCTGGTACATTATCATATATTATAAGATCATAACAATTAGCTTTGTTTTTAACAGCTATTCCATCGATATCTTTTCGTTCAATATTAAATTCTTGACTAATACCTTCTAATAACGCATAAAGAACTGACAATGCTCTGTCTTTCTTTTCTAAACCCTTTATGGTTAATTTTGCCACATCAGTTTTAAATTTATGTCCTAATGATAAAGGGTACAAGTTTTCATTTGAACATTGTCTTCCTTTATAATTCAAATGAGATTCTGGTAACATTTGAATACCTGTTTTTCCTTTAATAATTTTACTATATCCACACTTCGGACACATAAAGAAAGGATTTTTATTCATTACAAGTAGTTCATCATCGGATGAAGTTTCTATTATTATGTAATCATTGTTACCTAATGTAAGTTTATTATCTAATTTTCCATCGCCTAAATAAGCTGTTGAGCCTGCATAAGTTTTCTTTGGCTTTTTAGTGGAACTTTCCTTTGTAATTCCAGTTTTAAATCCATAAATTGGTTCGATAAAATAATCTAGTACTTGTTCATTATTTTCTAATCCACAATATACACACTTATCAAGTTTATCCTTAATAACATTTACATTATCTCGTTCACAATTTTTACATGTATAATAATAATATCTTGTAAACGGTTCTGTTTTAGGCAATGTAATATATTGTGACGTATATTTTTTCTTATCAACTATTACCTCAGAATCAGGTGCATACTCAGAAATTGCAATACTTAAATCACGAGATAAATCATATTTATTATCAAATTTTCCTTCATTCCAAATTTGCAAATCAACTACATCCACTGGAAAGCCATATTTAGGTATTACATTATATTTTGATAGATATTTTATTACTTTTTCCTTTTTTAGGGCTTCAATTTGATATTTATAATAATTAGCAAGTTCTAATTCATCATTTTCTTTAGCATTATTTTTTGCTCTTTCAAATTGATCTAATAAGTCAAGAATTGAATTTTCGAAATTATCTAAATAATCTCCATTTTCTGATAAAGATTTCAACCATTTATAATTACTATATTTTTCATAAGTATATTTATCTAATATTTTACCATCGATAAAATCTTCTAAATCTTCTGGTTTTGATTTCAGATAATCTTTAAATTTTTCTATTCCACCATGGCAAACTAATTCCTCAATATTTTTAAAGTATGCTTCGTTTTGTCTGAAAAACATTCCAAAAGCAGTCGCTAATAAATGCCTTAGTATTATTTTTTCATTAGTAATTTTAAATTTTGGTGGTTTTATTTCACCAGAAATCATTTTTTCAGGATTATCAAAATACGTATAATCATGAGATGAATTTCCACAAAAGGTTAATATAAATGCAGAGCTATCGTCTCTTCTACCTGCACGTCCAGCTCTTTGAACATAATTAGCTGGTGTTGGAGGAACATTTCGCATAAATACTGTTTCTAGTCCACCTATATCTACTCCCATTTCAAAAGTAGTTGAACAACTTAAAATATTGATTTTTTTGTTTTTAAAATCTTTTTGATATTTTTTTGCTGTTTCAACTTGTAATTGGGCTGTGTGTTCTTTAATATTTATTCTTTCTATTTTTTTATTCATATATTCTTTGCGATAGTAATTATTTTTTAAAACATCATCTGGATCACATTCTGATAATGAACCCTGACATTCTTTTGTAGGACAAACATTATGTACATTAAAAGGAGTTAATAAACCACACTTATCACATTTATAATATTTATTTTCTTTATAATTTTTTAATATATAATTACTAGATGAAATTTGATAAACATTATCATTTATTTTTGACGTCTTTTCAAATAATTTTCCACTTATTCCTATTACAGAAAAGATTTTTGTTATTATGTCAATAGCTTTGTTCCTATCACATTTAAACGTTCTTATAACATAATCTGTTGCAATATTATTTTTAGTTTCTGATATTGGAAGTAAACTTTTTATATTTCCATCTCTTTTATATCCAAATCGATCTTCATTATTTTTTGTTGCTTTTGGTTTTTGGAGTTTAATATAGTTATCAAATCTTCTATATCCTAAATATTCTTTCTTTTCTTCAGGGGTTAATCCTGATGAAGAATAATCAATCGCTGGTGTTGTTCTAAAGATATTAAACAATATATTAATAACATTTGCCAAATCATCTTTATTTATATTATATTCACCAAACGTATCAGAAATATCTTTATCATCAATCATGTCTAGTATATTACTAATATCAAGTGAATAATAAAATAATCCCAATCTTTCAGCACTATATCCACCATCAATATTTAACAGCTCTGATAGTGCTGTAATCCAAGCTTGTTTGTTAGCATTAATTGGCGAATCTGGAAATAAGTCTTTTGCCTCTATTATTTGTTCCAATTTTGAAACTAATACATCTAGTTTTAAATCATGATAATTATTCTTTCTAATTATATCCCAAATGAGTTTTTTTCTTAAAAAGCGATTATGATTTGATTCAAAGAAAGATGCAAAAAAACTAGCTTGTTGCCTACTATCAGAAAATGAGATAAATTGTTTAATATATTTGTTTTTTACCTTTTTTTCAGGTATAAGTTGATTACCAAAAGATATTGTTCTGTTTGTATCTTCTTCCTCTATTTTATTATCATCTATTGCCTTATACAATATTTGAGCTAAAATTGCTGTTGCCTCATCTTTACCTAAATTTACACTTCTTACAACTCCATTATTAGAATGATGATTACAACACGGACATTCTGAAATGTTATTTTTACTAGTTGTACTTTTAATTTTATAAACTTTTACTTTGTAATCATCTAAGCAATCACATCTTTTAGCATTCTTATTAGCCGGGTTATAGATATATCCACAATTACCACATAAAATATGTTCTTCACAAATTGAATTATCTATATTTTCTGTATCTATTTCATCGGTCAATAAATAATAATCAACATTTATGTTCTCGTTCTCACCATAGTTTTCATATATATCTATATCAGTATTTTGATATAAATAATTATCTACTTCTTTTCCAAATATATATGGAGCATTACAATACCTACAATTTCCTAATTCAAAAGTTCTTAAATTATCAATGTAGTAACAAGGTGATAACTTCATTATTTTTTTAGGTTTTAAAGTTATAAAAGCACCTGAAAGAGTTCTAATAAATGTGTGGTATTTAATATCATACAGATTTTTGTAGTTTTTTCTTGCAATATTTATTAAATGTATAAATGCCACTAGCTGTTCATTTTTGGTAAAATTATTTAAACTTAACAAATCCATAATTTCTTTAAATTGCAAATTTTTAGTTGATAAATAGTCATATAAATCATATAAATTTCTATCTCTTACTAAAAATTCATATATAATTTCAGGTAATTCCACATCCCCTAAATTTATATAAGAACTTATAATGTTTTTAACCTCTGAAATATTATCTAAATTAGAATCAATTTGACTATATATTCTAGGATCAACGGTATATTTAATATTGTCTCTATTAAGATTTTTTCTGGTTGCAAATATAATATCATCTTTTTCAAATTTTGAACTTGTCAGTGATTCAGCAAAAGCTATTATATCATTTTCATCACGATCTTTTTTTCCTAATGTCGCACTAGTTAAAAGAAAGTTAGGTTTATGATCACACAAACCAGTTAATCTTCGTAATAGCAAAGAAACCTCTATTCCTAAAGCTCCACTATAAGTATGTGCCTCATCTAAAACAACAAATTTCCAATTTTTTAGGTAAGAAGGAGTAAATATTTTAAAATCATTAGGGCGTATTAATAAATATTCAAGCATAGAATAATTTGTAAATAATAAATGTGGAGGATTAGATCTTATTTCCTCTCGTGATAATACTTCATTCTCTGGAATAGGTGCTCCAGAAACATTTGAAATATGTTCTTTTAATTTATCACTTGATTTTTCTTCAGTTTCACCAGTAAAAAAGCCATACCTAATTTCAGGAAATTCCGTCAATATCTTTCTTACTCTATCTATTTGATCATTAACTAATGCATTCATTGGATATAATAAAATTGCTCTAATTCCAGGTTCATTATTTCCAGTCTCTATATCTTTTAAAATAGTATTTAATACTGGATACAAAAAGCTCTCTGTTTTTCCAGAACCTGTACCAGTTGTAATTACTACATTTCTCCTATTACATATTTTTTCTATAGATTCTTCTTGATGTTTATATAGTTTTTGATCAAAGTTTATATTTCCAAGTTTTCTAAATAATGGACTTACTTTTCCCTCTTCTATTAATTCATTTATTGATTTAGTAGATACAAATGGTAAGTTTACATTTAGATAAGGACCTTTGTATAATGATTGCTTATCTAAATTCTCAACAAATTCTTTTTGATAATCACTATCTTTAAAATTAAAAGTATCTTTTAAGTATTCTCTAAATTCATGCTCAATATAATTTGATTCTTCAATTGGATTTAATCTAGCCATTACTATCACTTCCTCTCCATATTTATCACATATGAGAAAATATCTATTGCAGTTTTTGAATCTATGGCATTTAAAATAGTATGATGTTCGAAATCATTAAATAAGCCATCTCCATCTTTGGTTATACTAGCTTCTATTTGCCCTTCGTTTATATCACTTGTAAATTCTATTTCTACAGGATTAATTCTATCTAGATATCTTTTTTCTCCTCTATAAATATAGATATTTCCTATAAACTCATATTCATTAACAGCTTCTAAAATCTCTATGTATGTACTATATAATAATCTAGATTTCCTTGTAAACTTTTTTTCAATCATTTGATCAAAATTAACTAGATAAATTGGAAAATACCTTCCAACAAAATTTTTAATTGAATAATATTTAATATTTTTCTCATATATAATTTTATCCTTTTCTAAAGTAAAGCCTATTTTCTTATCAATTATTTGAAGCTTATATTTTTCAAAAGATTTTAAGTTTTCAAACAATACTTCCTCTTCATTATTAACCTTTTTTTCATATATTGTATTTTCAAATTGATCTAAAACTTTAGCAATAATATTTCCTTTTCCAAAATAAGATATTATACCTTTAAAACTATCTTTTTGTTCATCATACCAAAAATGAGTTTTATTATCATTTAGAACACACTGACAATAACAATATAAAACACAAGTTTTCTTATCATCATCATAAAAATTTAAAGTTATATAATTATGTGATTCATATGATTTTAAAGTTCCTATTGAAAGATCAAAATAATATTTTGCAGTTGATGGAAATAGTGTTGTCAATAAATTTTCATTTTCATCATTTACACATACTTTAGTAAAATCAAAACCATTTATTCTTAAATTACTATAACTGTTTAAGTCATCAATCCATATATAATTTTCCAATATATTTTTCCAGTTTTCATTATCTAATTTAAATAACGGTATGTTAATTTTAATGACAAATGAAATATTTTCAAATTTTATCAAACATATATCATTATTATTGAAATTAATTGTTTTATTATATGTGTTGTTCAAACATCTAATTGTAACTAAATATTCACTTGGACTGATTTGCTCATTATAGTATTGAAATTCTCTGTCAATTATAAATTTAAATCTTTTTGTTTGATGATAGTTTCTACATTCATTTTCTTCAAAAATAACATCATATACACCATTTTCAAATTCTAATTTAACTAAAATTCTATTATAAATTCCGCGCTTTTTTGTAATACATTTAACTTCACTAAGTCGATGTCTTTTTCCGTTAACTACAATTACCACTTTATTTAATTCATTTTCAGTTTCATAAATTATTCCATCTACCTCTTCATAAATTTGTATTTCCTCATTTTCTATTATACATTTACCTTTTTTGATAGTCCCTAAAATTCCTGGAGATTGCATAGTTGTAAAATTAAATATTTCTTCATTTATTTTAAAATAGTCTCCTATTTTAACTTTAATAAAACCAATAATATAATTATCACATTCAGACATCAATTGTATATTATTAACTTTCTCCTTATTACAAATAATAACAGTTCCTTCATAATCTCTATTGTTTTTCATTTCTTTTCCAGTTGAATTAAATAAAATATGTTTTCTATAAAGTTTTTCTTTTGAATCATATATTATATCATTTTTGCACATTAATTTATATCTTAAATTTCCTAACGGATCAGCTATAAGCACATCTTCATTTTCAATTCTATACCCACCAATAATATCATAGACATTAAGTAGATCATTTTTATAAACTAATGATTCACCGTTCGTTATTTCAATTATTAGATCCTCATAATTATAAAAACTTTTTATTTTGTGATTTGGTATTTCTAAATAAATCTTATTTCCATCAATTTTAAATTCTGGTTCCCACATAGATTTAAATCCCATATTTCTTGTTTTAGTTTTTTGAATAGAATCACTTATTTTTTGTTTCCAAACATTAAATCCATGTTTAAAGTATTCATTTTCAAAGTCTAAGTCTAAATTTGACCAATAGTAATTATCAATTATTTTTAAAACAGATATACTAAGAGTAATAAGTTCATTTACCTTATCAGATTCTAAAATTAAATCTTTAGTGCTCTTTATTAAACTATATGTCTTATTTGTAACTTTTAAATTTAAAGAATCATTTTCAAAATTCAAATCTTTTTTTATTCCATCATAAACAAATGAGAACTCTTCATTTAAATCAGACTTGGGATCAATAACATAATCAAAATTTAATCTATATATGTCAAATATAAAATCAAAAAAAGATGGTAAATAAAATTTTGGAACTATAGCATTTTTTAAAACAGTTGATATAATTCTGTATTCTTTGCCTTTTTCATTTTTATACTTACTTATAATATTTCTTATTTGCCCTTCTATTTTTTGTTCAGTATACATTTCATATAATTCTATATACGTTTCTTCTACATGGTCATAATAGTTGCCATCATAACTTAATAACGCAATTAAAGATAAAGAAATGTAAATTATTTCTGAATCAATATCATAAACAGAACATCTTTTTTTTAATAAAATTTTCAATTGTTGTATGGCTTCTCTATGAATTTTAGAAACTATTGTATTATCATTAATTAGTTCAATCAATTGATTACCAATAATCTCATTGTTCTTTACTTTTTCCTTTAGAACTTCAATTCGACCATTTAAATTATTATCTTTCAATAAAAAAGTTAATAAAATCTTTAATTGTTGTTTTCCTTGTTCATTTAAGACACCAACAGATATAACTTCTTTAACTACAGATGCTATCTTATCATAAAAGAAATTGCCAAATAATTGAATATTACTATATAACCATTCATTCAGTTTATTAATTTCAGCATCATTAATTTCATCATCAGAAATAATTCCTTCAATTATTCCAACTAATTCATTTATACCAATTAAATTGTTCCCAAATTCATAATATTGTTCAGTAATTTTTATTATATTATTTTTTTCTTTTTCTGTAATAAGGTTATCTTCGATTATCTTATTTAATTTGATAATAATTTCTTGAAATCTAGGATCATTGTTATCACTATTTATATCAATCCATTTTTTTAATGATGTGATTTCTAAGTCATTTATTACTTTATCATAATTAATAGATTGCAGAATTCCTAATAATTCACTCATTACTCCATCATACTTCATTTACATTTCACCATTCCTACTACCTTATTTCATTCCAATTATAATTGGTTAAAATATATCATTTAATCTATAAATTCTTTGACAATTTACCATAATAATATTTCTTAGTAACATCGCCTAAATCTTTTAACAATTTCTTAATGTCTTTTATTGCTTAATTTAATACATAATTTATCCCTCTATTATCTCTTATCAGTTCTAATTTATATGCAACTTTATCTAAATTTTACATTACATATATAGTTAATTTCCTTTTGTTACTATCTCACTCTAAAATATCATATTTGAAAATTCTTGTTTCTTTAATATTTTTTTTAAATTTATTGATAGATAACCACTTCGTTAAAGCATTATATCGTATTGCTTTTGATAATTTGTCTAAAGATAAATCTAATTCTTCAACAATCTTTCTTAATATTTCTAGATTGTGATTTCTAACTTTTCCATTTTCAAAATCATTTAAAGAAGTATTACTCACCCCTATTCTTATTGCTAGTTCTCTCTAAGAAAATTTCTTTATCTCCCATTTAATTAAATATTTTAAAGTAAGTTCTTTTTCCACAATAAAATACTACTTCATTTATTAGGAAATATATCATCTTAAAATCATTATACCATGCTCTGTAAGTTTTTCACAATAATTTCCAGGATAAAATAATGAAAAAAAGTTAAAAAGCTCTAGAATCTTTAATATATAAAGGTTCTAGGGCTTTTTTGAGCAAAAAAACTGATTATACTGGAAAAAAGTTAATTACCTATGATATTCTAAATAAGTAGAATAGAGGGTGTAAAAATGGGAAAAGTAAATAATAAAAGATTCAATTTAAATACAAGA
>CALVVN010000002.1 GCA_944363865.1 uncultured Bacilli bacterium | reverse complement strand
ATTGACAATAGTATAAATTTAAAATAGTTATACAAATAAAGTTCATCTTTATTTGTTATCAATAATATAAATACTACAAAGAAACGGAAATAAGTTTAAAAAACGGAAATAACCTCCGTATTTTCGTCATGGAATAATTTATATAATTATCCATTGAAATTATACCTTTTATCAACCTTATTTCCGTTTATCACTAAAAAAACGGCAATAAATCTGATAAAGAAAAAGATCCGTTAAAAAACGGACTTTAGTCTAAAAATTTACGATTTTAATAATAATTTATATATAATATTTCTAGAAAGAGAACAAAGTTCGTAACTTGTATGTTATTCGCTCCAATTTTTAAGGTATTAAGACGGAAAAATCCGTTTTACAAAAGTTAAAAGATAAATTTTATTTTATAAAACATTTCATCATTACTAAAATTTTAGACTACAAAGAAAAAGATAAATATGTTCAACTTACTCGTGATTTATATGAGCATAGAGGATTAGACGAGGACGATTATAAAGAATTAATGAATTTCTCTAAATCTATTAATAATTCAAGAGATTATATAACAAAAGAAAAAGATGATTATGAGCGTTAATACTTTTAATCATCTTTACTTTTTCAATTTTAATATTAAAGGTTCATCAACAGGCGGTTTATAATCAACTAAATGGAATGGATATAAATGACCATATTTTTTCATTCTATCTCTTACTTCTGTTGTTTTTCCACTTTTATCAAAGATTATACTTGACTCTGTTAATTCTTCAACTCTATGTACATCACTTGGATTTAATGCAGTTATAGAATAGTCACTAACATATCCGAAATTAAAATCAACTAAAATGTCGGTTGTATTAATTTTTTCAAAATCTCTATTGATTTCTTCCTCTAATGACTCATAATTTACATAACTAGCAGTATCATTTACTAAAACTACTAAGCAAATGGCTCCTTTATCATTTTCTTGGCTTTGATAATTAGTTAAATAAACACAGTCAACTTTATCATCATCCATTAATGTTTTTGTTACTTTTCCTAATTCATCAATTAAAAGTTTATGTTCTTCTTCGGAAAGTTCTACTTTTTGTTTAATAACACCATTGTTTAATGCAAATAAATTATTATCTCTTATCACTTTTAACATATTAGCAAATTCAGGAAAAGCATAACTATCTTTATATGTATTTATATCCCATCCGTACCATATATCAAATGCAGTTTGAGCACCATCATTTAAAATTTTTTGAACTTTAGAACTTCCAAACACACAATTATTACTTTGATCATCTAAAGAATGATGTAAGCCACTATCTTGATAAAATTTAGATTGCAAATCTGCTTCTATCTTATCACAGAAATGTGCAAATCTTGATTCATTTGAAAATTGTTCATCAAAATCAAAAAGCGAATCTATTAAGTCTTTTTTATCACTTAAATTACCAACAGCATCAATCATTGCTTTATGTTCCATTTCTTTCTTTTGTTCTGGTGTAATTCCATCAAAAGGTGTTATGTCTCCAATTAATGTTTCTCCAATTTCATGAATAGCAAGAAGCTTTATAATTTCATCTATTTCAATATTTCTATCAAAATCAAGTTTTGCATTATAATCAAATTCAGAGTCCATTGCTATTGCTAAAGCGATTGTTCCTACAATATGTTCTGATATTCTTTCTATTCTTTCAGAATTGATATTCCAATGTTTATTATCCCATCCACTTCTAACTTTATTTTTTAATTTAAAATTAAGATAGTAAAACTTAAAAATTTCTTCATATTTAGAATATTCATCAGAATTTTTAGGTCTAAAAATTTTAATACCTTCTTTTAATAAATCTGAATATTGTAGAGTATTTCCTTGTTCTGAAATTAATTGTGTTAAAGAATAATCTAACATTTTGTATTTAAAAATAAGTTTTGATTCTTTTGTTTGTAAAGAACGTGCTTCATCAATTTCTTCTTTATATTGTTTTCCCTTTTTTAAGACATCTTGAATAGGATAATTTGGGTTTAATTTTGAAAAATCGTCTAATAGCATCATTCTTAATAATTTCCCAACATTATCAGTTTCTTTAAATTCTGAATCCATTACTATTGCTAAAATCATACTTCCAAAAATATTATCAGCAACGCTATAATTATTAATTTCATCTACTATTGTAGTTTTTAATTTATTTGCTAGGACATAAAAAGTTAATGTCTTTCTTATTTCTTCTACTTTTTGCATAGTAACCTCCTTGTTGAGTATATATTATACACTATATTTTATGTTTTTTACAATAAATTTAAGTTTTATGTTATAAATTTGATGCTGATGGACCAGGTATGCAACTTATTGTCTTTATCATCATATTATGATTATTTCTTTTATTAGACTCTGCTACTTTAGTATGTAGTTCATTTATTTTTTCTAAATCGGATTCTTTATTATAAAAAACTAATAAAATTGCATCTTTACAACTTTCCTGTTTCATATATTGATGCAGTTGTTTATGGTCGTCTATACAGGTCATTAATTCTTGGTGTGTAGATGTTTTAATTTCAATTAACACTTTTTCTCTACCTCTTGATAATTTAAAATCAACTGGACCTCTACCTTTGTTTATTTCTGGAGAGATATCTAAATCAAATTCTAAACTTTCAGATTTTCTTTCCATAATTAAATGTGAAAATTTTGAAATAATTGGTTCAGCTCTAAATTTAATACTTGTATCACTTAATAGTAAACTCCATCCTCTTTCATCTTGAACAACATGTTCAATATCATTTATTAAATCATCAGCCATTTCTAGTACAGAAATTTTGCTATCTTTATTTGTTATTTTTATATCTTTAACAAAATCATAAACTTTATTAATTATATCTTTATCTTTTTGTAAATCATATGGTTCAACTGGTTCATTACCAAACCTTTTAAAAAGGTCAGTATCGTTATTTTCTATAATTTTTTCTATAATTTCCTTTTTGTTGGAATCTAATTCTTTTTTTATATTATATTCAAATGTATCTTTTACATAGTCTGTTTCGTTATTCCATAACCAAGTAATAAAGTTTTCAGAATTATAATGTAATTCTCCAACTAAAATAGAATGTGGAACTAATAATACAGGAACTTTTTTATTATCATTGTTAATTATATAAGGTAATTCGACTATCTCAGATATCCAACTCATTTCATCAAAATTAAAATGAGTTAATGTATTAAATTTATCTAAAGGGAATCCTTCTTTTTCTGCAATACTACAACTATAAGCAATAAAATAGCGTTTTGTTATAGACAGTATCATATCAGTTATTCTGTCAAGGTCAACATTTTCTTCAAATAAAGTAATTTCTTCTAATTCATCATAATTAAATATTTTTAAATCAACGTATTTAGAAAAGTTTTCAAAGAATTTTAAGGCAGTTATTCCAGAAAATCCACTACCTTTATTGCTATCATAAGAATATCCTAATTGTGCTTCTTCAACTTCTCTAAAATTCAACATATTTTCTACTAATGTTTTTGGTATTGATTTTGTTTTTAATGTAATACAAGCATTTTTAAAAAATTCAATTAATTCTTGATAACAATTTTTCAACTCTTTAATACTAGTTCTTTTTAGTAATAAAGGGTCAATAAAAAGTTTAGAATCCCATTCTACAACAGGATTAAACCATGTATCTTTAGACAAGTCATATTTATAGTTATTGTATTCACTAAATCTTTTTTTCTTCATATGTACCTTCTTTCCAAAAGAAAAGAGTATTATTTTAGATACTCGACTATCTTAATTATACCAAATTTCTATTAGGATATAAAGAAATTATGACTATTTTATTATTTTTATTCAATTTCAAAAGTAAATTGAATTTTTTATTAAAAACTGTAAAATAATAACAAAATTAGAGAAAAAAATGATATAATTATATTTGATTAAAATATTTTGGAGATATGTTATGAGAGAAGATAGATTAACCAATGAAGAATTAGCAAGAGCATTAGCAGAATATTTAAGAAGAGAACAACAAAAGAAAGATATGTACTTAAAAAAAATAGATAAAGATTTAACAAAAGATTATCTAATTTTAAATAATGAAATTAATAATATATATATAAATTATGATTATAAAATTAATAAAATTAATAAAATTAAAGATTATGATGAACCAAATGATTATCTAGATGTACCTACTGTGCAAAGACAAGTTAATAGGACATTATATTCAGGTCCTACTCCTGCTGAACAAGAAACTGCTAGAACTAAATTTCTACAAGATGATACAAGAATATTAGAAAGAAATACTTCTGATTTTTTAAGAAGAGATCCAAGTGTTATTCTTGCATCTATATCACGAAATATACATAGTATTGTTTACGCTTATAATATAAATGATGAAGTAAAACAAGCGGCTATTGTAGAAGCCAAAAGACAGGGATATGTCTTTCATGCTGATACACCATTATTTATGTTACAAAATGCAGAACTAATCAAACAATCTGCTGAAAAAGATATAAATACAATAAATTTTGTCCCAAATCAGGCTTGGACAAGCGAGTTGGCATCATTTGTATATCAACTTGCATTAAAAAATGGATATGTATTAACCTCTGATAGTCCAAGATTTTTAAGGTCTAATGTTGAAATAATTAAACAAACTTTAAGGTTAGATGTAAATTCTGGTATAAATATTATTTGGGATAGACTTCAACCAGAAGAACTTATTGCTATTGAAAGATATATTGTTGAAAACCAATTAGATTATATAATCAATTTCAAAAGCCCTATTAACTTTAAAAGAAATATTGATATATGTATTACAAGTGCTAAAAATGATCCTGATAGCGTTAGTTATTTTGATTGGAGATACATCGGTAAAAATGAAGAAGCAGAAAAAAGGATTGTTGATGCATTAGTAGAACAAAACTATGTTTTGAATTATAGTTCTCCAGATAATTTGAAAAATAACACAAAAATTTGTCTTAATTCGGCAAAAAATGATTTGCATAGTGCAAGATACTTTTCAGAAGATATACAATATTGGTTGACTGAAAATCTTGAAGAATTTCCTATTAAAAACGAAGAAGATAGAAATATAAAAGATAGACTATATGAAATAAGACACTTTTTAATTGAGAATGGATTTTACTCATCAGAACAAATATTCAAGTTTTCGGCATCCCTACTAAATGATGAATTTGTATTAGATTATTATTTGAAACAAGTAGGAATACCTAAAGAATCCAAAGATGAAAAAACAAAAGTATTTTATGATAGACTTAAAGATTTTATAAAAACTACTTTATCCACTTCTCTAAAAGTATCTGATGCTAGAAAAGTATTTCAAATGGTTGCTCAAAAGAAATGGGAAGAATATCGTAGAGAAAATAATGATTATTATACAAATATATTTAATAGAATATGTGATTCTTTAGAAAAAAACAATAATTTTATAAGTGCTTTAAATGAATTAAAATTTCTAATGAAAATTGATGATGTATTAGATGAAAGAAAATATGCTTTATTTAATGCTTTCATTGAATATCATCAAATATATCATAGTTCACAGGCTGAAAATAAAATGGAATTATTACAAGCAAAAAGAGATGATATATCTAAAAATGCGGCATTATTCATTTCAAAAAGTAAAGAAGATTTTATTAGTGAACAAATGGCACAATTTGATGAACAGTATAAAAAGTTCTTTATCATTCGCATTGATAACCCTATTGTTAAGAAGAAAGTTGTGGAAATTAAACAAAGGGATATGTTAAAAAAACTATTTAATAGTCAAGATGCAGATTTAATGCAAAAATTAGGAACTATTAAAGGAAAATATTTAGCATATAACTATAATGCATCAGTAAGTAAAGATAAAATACCACAAATACTAGACTTATTCATTTCACAATCAATAAATAGCAATGTATCAAGTGTAGATGATATTTTATCATCATCAAAACCTGCAAGATTTGATGAATATGAAAATTATGAAAAAGTATCAAAACTAATAAACAGGTTAAATAGTCATAATATTACTTTTGATGGTCAAGAAGTAAGTAAATATAGAGAATTTATAGTATTTGATGGCGAAAAATATGTTTATAAAGGTAATGGTTTTAGTGAAACTGAATTAGCACAAATACTGGGATATAAAGATTTAAAATATGTGTTTAGTAAAATTAAAAGTGA
>CALVVN010000001.1 GCA_944363865.1 uncultured Bacilli bacterium | reverse complement strand
CGAAACGGTAATAAAAGAGTACGTGAGAAATCAAGGTAAACAAGTTACGGAATATAAGCAGTTACATTTAGCGTTGAGTAGCATCGCTGGAAAAGATACCCCGTAGCTTGCTGCGGGGAGTTTCATTTATTCATTAGTTTTAAAAGTTCTAGTCAATTGTTTTCTTTTTTTATATGTAAAATAAAGAGAACATTATTTTATGAAATTTTGTACCTAATTTGTACCTAAAGCATTTTTTACATAATAAAACCCTTATTTTATAAGGGTTGAAATCACTATGGAGCGGCTAAGCCACAGCTTACGAACTTGCTCTCTTTCTATATATAATTATATATATTTTAATTTTTTTTTGCAATATCATTATAAGGAAATTTCATTTATATAGTATAATAATTATAAAACAAATCGTTAAATATTAATTTTATTATTTGGAATAGTTATGAAAAAGTTGCATTTATTTTATAACTCCACTGTAATTAGATTTTTTTAAGTATAGTTAAAAAATTAATTTTTTAGAAAAAATGCAACTTTTTTTCATAACTAACGACTATATAATTGAGGTACCGAAATGACTGATGAAAGATTTGAACAAATATATAAAGATACTTACAATTATGTACTTAAATACATTATTAGTAATTGTGCAAATATGCAAGATGTTAATGATATTATACAAGACACATATGTTGGATTTTATACTTCCTGTAAAAAAGGTAAAAAAATAAATAATTATTATTCATACCTTATTGGCATTGCAGATAAGAAAATAAAAGATTATTATAGAGCGAGGTATAAAAGAAGATTCTTATTTTTTCCTACCATTATAAAAGATAATGAAGAAAAAGAAAAAGAATTGATAAATCTGATACCATCTGATTATAATTTGGAAAAAAAATTATTTGAAAAATGGGAACTTGATAATTTTATGAAATTTCTTTTAAAACAAAAACAAGTAATTATTAAAACATTTTATTTTTATTTTTACTTCAATATGACTATGAAAGAAATTTCAAAAGAACTTAATATCAATGAATCGACAATAAAAAGTTATATATATCGAACTTTGAATAGTTATAGAGATATTCAGAAAGGAGAACATGATGTTTAATAACAAGGAGAAAATAAAATCGATTTTGGATGATTATGTGGATATTGATAATAATTATAAACAAATAAAGTATCAAATTTATAGAAAACAGAATAAAAAAAAAATTATTAGAAAACTATCTATAGTTGTACCCATAATTATACTCTTAAGTTCTGCTAGTTTTATTATTAAAAATAATGGAATGCTTAATTTTTTACATGAAAAATCAAGTGACAATAATCTGTCTAAGGATAGTATAATTATCAATGAAATGAGAAATATTGGTGATAATTCTATGTATTATCATTATGAATCAAAGGATTATAATTTGATTAATAATATTCCGATATATAAATATTTAAAAGAAGTAGAAACACTTGAAGTTGTGATTCAAAAAATACTATATAATGAGAAAAAGGAAAGTATTTATTTTGGAGGTTTTAAATCTATAGAAGATCACAGCAAATTCATATACCTATATATTACACCTAAAAATAATAATAGCTTCATTCATAATGCAGTTTTTGAAAATGCACAAAATTCTATAATTAATAATAAAAAAGTTTACATTGTAGATAATGAAGGAATTATTTTCATAAAATTTATTAAAAATGAGGAAATATATGTGATTCAAACTAATATAACGGATAGTTCTATATATATTGAGTTAGTAAAAAAAATAATTAAATATCAGAAATAAATTGTTCGTGATATTTATAATTGAAAAATGGAGGTGAGATAGTTAATTAATTTTAATGTTACAAGTTAGCAATTGGCAAAACGTGATAATAATATTTGTAGCATAAAAGGAGGAAATATGAAAAATAAAAAATTTGTTGCAATATTTTTTGGAATTTTATCAGTTTTTATGATTTTGCCATTCACAGCTGATGCTGCTGTATTCGGTGGAAAATACACTAGAGGAATATCAAGAGTTTCTTACTATATTGATTATGATAGTGGTACAGGTTATTACGAATATTTAATAATTGATGCAGAGAATAACTGGGAAAGCCCGGGATTTACTAGTCCAGTTGGTATGGTTGCTGCTAGTTCAAATGCTGGTACAATGTTAGATATTTATACAGAAGATAGTAATTTTTGGGGTGGAGATACCAGTGCTTGGGGGGAAACTAGATTTTACGATCAGTCTGCTAATCAACAAAGCCCTTCAGTAGATTACATATTTACACGTATTTATATAAATGATAGTGCAGTTCATAACATATCTGCAACTAAAATTAGAAGAATGATTATTCATGAAATGGGTCATGCATTTGGATTAGCTCATAATTCTAATCCATATAGTATAATGTATCCTTATGATGAGGGGCATATGGTTAATACAGTTCAACAAGTAGATGTAAATGATTTAAATGCATTATATGGATAGAAAGGAGAATATTATGAAATTAGAAAAAAATAAAAAGAAAATCATATATGGAACTATTTGCTTTACTATACTAGTAGCATTATTAGTGGTCTTTGGAATAAATAGTAAAGATGTGGATTTTTCGTCAAAAAACAATAATGATGACACACCAATCACTTCCTCTAGCAATGATAACAAAACAATATATAAAGCTTATTATGAATTATATTTAGGGAAAGATTATTCCCAAAAACAAGAAATCAATAATGAAGCAGACTACATAGCTATTGTTACTATAGATTCATTATCTGCTAGCAATTGGGATACATTGAATAAAGAATATGTATCACCATATACTAAAGGTACTGCAAAAGTGGTTAAAACATTAAAAGGAGAACTTCCTACAACTATAAATTATAGAAGATTAGGAGCAGAAATTAGTTACAACGAATGGATTAAAGGTGATGTCGATCCTGAAAAGTTAGAAAAAGTTACAACTATACAAGAAAATAAGAAAAACGTTGTAGTAGA